>MUNB01000329.1 GCA_002154345.1 Streptomyces griseus | reverse complement strand
GCCCCGCCCGGACGGTGGGGGCATGACTTTCGTCGACGAGGTGAAGACCGCCGTCACCCCACGGGCCGCCCTGCTCGTCGCGGGTGTGGTCGCGCTGCAACTGCTCTTCATCGCCTCCTACGTCGGGGCGCTGCACAAGCCGAAGGCGACGGATGTCGCCTTCGGGGTGGTGGCCCCGCAGCAGATGTCCCAGCAGCTCGTCGACCGGCTGGACGGACTGCCCGGCGGACCGCTGGACCCCCGTGCGGTGAGCAGCGCGGCCGAGGCGCGCGAGCAGATCATGAACCGTGACATCGACGGCGCCCTGATCGTCGCGGCGGAGGGCCGCACCGACACCCTGCTGGTCGCCTCCGGTGGCGGGACCGCCCTGGTCACCGCTCTGGAGCGGATCCTCACCGGGGTCGAGGACTCCGAGGGGCGGGCGGTGCGGACCGTGGACGTCGCCCCGGCGTCCGGCGAGGACTTCAACGGGCTCTCGTCCTTCTACCTGGTCGTCGGCTGGTGCGTCGGCGGGTATCTCTGCGCCTCGATCCTGGCGATCAGCGCCGGGGCCAAACCCGCCAACCGGCAGCGCGCGGTGATCCGGACCGGAACGATGGCGCTGTACTCCGTCGTCGGCGGCATCGGCGGCGCGCTCGTCATCGGGCCGGCCCTCGGCGCGCTGCCCGGCAGTTTCTGGGGGCTGGCCGGTCTGGGCGCCCTGGTCGTCTTCGCGGTCGGCATGACCACGCTCGCCCTGCAGGCCCTGACCGGGATCGTCGGCATCGGTCTGGCCGTCCTGATCATCGTCATCGCGGGCAACCCGAGCGCGGGCGGCGCCTTCCCGCTCCCGATGCTCCCGGACTTCTGGCGGGCGATCGGCCCGGCCCTCCCTCCGGGTGCGGGCACCTGGACGGCCCGTTCGATCGCCTACTTCCGGGGCAACGCGGTCACCGGGCCCTTGCTGGTGCTCTCGGCCTGGGCGGTCGTCGGTACGGCGCTGACCCTGCTGCTGTCGCTGCGGAAGCGGACGGACGCGGACCCGGTGGACGCCACGGTCACGGCCGCCGCCCCGGGGCCGGGCGCCGGCGGGTCGACTCCCGTCTGACGTCGGGCGGGGTCCTTCGCGCCGGCCTTCGCCTTCGCCCCTTTCCTCCGTGAAGATCCGCCTGTGGGGCCGCCGTGACGGCGGCCCCATCTGACGTACCGGGCAATTCTTGATGTCCGGTCCGTGCGACGACTAGGCATGACAGGTCCATGACGACATGCTGTCCCTGCCCCTCGTACCACCCGACGAGGAGCACGGTCAGGACCACTTCCTTTCACCCCCACGGAGGTCGCTCATGCGTCGTCGATTCACGGTCCCGCTCACCGCGGTCGCGCTGTCGCTCCCGCTCGCCCTGATCACCGCCGGTTCCGCCTCGGCCGCCCCCGCCGACAAGCCCCAGGTGCTCAGTTCCTGGACCCAGACGAGCGCCTCCAGCCACAACGCGTGGAACGCCGCCCGCAACAACCAGGGCGCCTGGTCCGCGTACGGCTTCGACTGGTCGACGGACTACTGCAGCAGCTCCCCCGACAACCCCTTCGGCTTCCCGTTCCAGAACTCCTGCGCCCGCCACGACTTCGGCTACCGGAACTACAAGGCCGCGGGCACGTTCTCCGCCAACAAGGCCCGGATCGACTCCGCCTTCTACGAGGACCTCAAGCGGGTGTGCGCCGGCTACTCGGGCGCGACGAAGACCTCGTGCAACAGCACCGCCTGGACCTACTACCAGGCCGTGAAGATCTTCGGCGTCTCCCCGGCGGACGTCGGCTCCCGCAACCTGCCCCGGGCCGCCTGAGCCGACCGCACCAGGGCAGAGGGAAGGGCCCCCGGCGAACCGGGGGCCCTTCCTCGCGCCGTCGTGCGGTGGTGCGGTGTTACGTCAGCCGATCTCGGCGCCGTAGGCGGCCAGCGCCTCCGGAACCGGCTGGAAGAAGGTCGTGCCGCCCGAGGAGCAGTCACCGCTGCCGCCCGAGGTCAGACCGAGCGCGGTGTCGCCCGCGAAGAGGGCGCCGCCGCTGTCGCCCGGCTCGGCGCAGACCGTCGTCTGGATGAGGCCGTTGACGATGTCGCCGTTGCCGTAGTTGACCGTGGCGTCCAGCGCGGTGACCTCGCCGTCGTGCACCTGGGTGGTGGAGCCGCTGCGGGTGACCTGCTGGCCGACCGTCGCGTCGCCCGCCTGGGCGATCGCCTGGGTGGAGCCGTCGTAGAGGTTCACCTCGCTCGGGTGCTCGGTGTCCGAGGTGTACTTGACCAGGCCGTAGTCGTTCTCCGGGAAGCTGGAGCCCTCGTTCGCCCCGATCTCCGAGCCGCCCTGGGTGTCCGACCAGCTGGTGACCGACTCGGTGCAGTGGCCCGCGGTCAGGAAGTACGGTTCGCCGTCCTTGACCACGTTGAAGCCGAGCGAGCAGCGGGAGCCGGAGCCCCAGATCGCGTCGCCGCCCGCGATCAGCGGCTTGAACTCGCCCGCAGCCTTGTTCAGTTCGGCCTTGCCGCCGAGGCCGTCGACCACGGCCGAGAGCTTCTTCCAGGCCGCGCCGTCCACCGTGCTGTCGGCGGTGACCTTGACCTTGTTGGTCACCGGGTCGACCGCCCAGGAGGTGCCCGGGATGGTCGCCTTGTCGGTGAGGGTCTGCCGCGCCGACTTCAGCTCGGCGAGGGAGTTCTCCACAATTCTGGCCTTGCCGCCCGCCTGGCGGACCTGCTCGGCGCCGGCCTCGTCGACGACGTTCACGACGAGGGCCTTCGCCGTGCTGTCGTAGTACGAACCCGCCGCGGCCGCGCCCAGGTCACGGTCCAGAGTGGTGGCCAGCTTTCCGGCCGCGTCCACGCCGAGCGTCTTGACCGCGAACTCCGGCACATCGTCACTGGCGTTCGCAGACTGGAACGTGAAACCCGCTGCGACCAGAGCGACGACGGCCGAGCCGGCCAGCGTCGCGCGCTTCCTCGATATGCGTCGATGCTTCAACTTCGACCTCCTGTGGGGCCGTGCACGGAGCAAGTGGGGTGCTCGTACACGGAGGATGGGGCGCCCACTATTCCGAGGCCCCGATACGCACACAAGGCCGACTTCCAGACGTGCACACGACACAGACGCTTCGCACGCGAGGCGTTCACCTACCCCGGATCACACCACGT
Organism: Streptomyces griseus; assembly: GCA_002154345.1. Lineage (GTDB taxonomy): Bacteria > Actinomycetota > Actinomycetes > Streptomycetales > Streptomycetaceae > Streptomyces > Streptomyces caviscabies. The sequence goes on along the minus strand of MUNB01000329.1, from coordinate 18,539 downwards.
CGATTCCGTTCGCGAACACCCGGTGCAACCGTTGACCGCCCCTGGGTGAGGACTAGGCCTGTCCGGTTTTCGCCCCTGCCGGTCCGGATGGCGTGCCCGCGCGTCCGGATGGCGACGGACCTCGTCCGCTTCGTCCGCCGGGAGCCTCTCCGTACCTTCACAGTTCCTGTCGTCGAACAGTCCCCGTAACGCCCCTGATGGGTCATCATCGAAAAGGCGGCACGCGCCCGCCGGATGACCGAGCGGAGGAGGCACGGGGTGCGCAATCGGGTGCTCACGGCGGACGGCCGGCATCTGATGGTGGAGCGGATGGGGGATCCGCGGGGAAGACCGGTCTTCCTCCTGCACGGCACCCCGGGCAGCAGGCTGGGCCCCGCTCCCCGGGGCATGGTGCTGTACCAGCGCCATACGCAGCTGATCACCTACGACCGCCCCGGATACGGCGACAGCGACCGGCACGAGGGCCGCCGGATCAAGGACGTCGTCGAGGACGTCCGGGCCATCGCCGACTCGTTGGGCCTGGAGCGGTTCGCCGTGGTGGGCCGATCCGGCGGCGCCCCGCACGCCCTGGCCTGCGCGGCGCTGATGCCGGAACGGATCACCCGGACCGCGGCGCTGGTCAGTCTCGCGCCCCCGGACGCGGCGGGTCTCGACTGGTTCGACGGGATGACCGCGTCCAATGTCCTCGCGTACTCCACGGCGGCGGACGACCCGGACGGCCTGGCGGAGTCCTTCATCGACCGCTCCGCGCAGATCCGGCGGAACCCCGTCCGGCTCCTGGACGATCTGCGCCGGGAGCTGACCGACTCCGACCGGATGGTGGTCAACGACGCGGGGATCCGGTCCATGCTGCTGCGCAACTACAGCGAGGGGCTGCGTCATTCGGCGTACGGCTGGATCGACGACGCCCTCGCGTTCTCCAGCCCCTGGGGGTTCGATCCCGCCCGGATCACCGGCGAGGTGCTGCTCTGGCACGGGGTGCAGGACGTCTTCGCCCCGGTCGGCCACTCCCGCTGGCTGGCCGGGCAGATCCCGGGCGCCACCGCCGTACTCGAACCGTCGGCGGCCCACTTCGACGCGTTCCCCATGCTGCCCCGGGTCCTGGACTGGCTGCTGGACGCGCGGGAGCACCCGTACCGGACGCTGCCGACGGCCGTGCCGGGAGGGTGATCCCCCCCGGCACGGCCGGTCCAGGGCCGGTCACACCGACATCGGCTCCAGTTCCCGCCGGAACCGCTCCTCGGTCCGGGCGACGCGTGCCAGCGGATGGTCGTCGCCGAGCTGCCGCGACAGTTCGGGGACGATCTCCGCCCGCAGCTGCACCGCCTGGTCCTCCCGCCCCATGGCGTCGAGCGTGACCGCCATGTTCGAGGTCATGGCGAGGGTCTCGGGATGGTGCGTCCCGAGCGCCTCGCGCAGCTGCCCGGACAGCCGCTGCTCGGTCTCCAGCACGAGGTCCAGCTCGCCCCGGTCCGCGGTCGCGCTGGCCAGGTTCATCACGCAGAACAGGGTGTTGGGGTGGTCCCGGCCGAAGGTCTCCCGCATGCCGGCGACGACCAGCTTCAGCACCCGCTCCGCCGCCTCCGGCTCCCCGGCCCCCGTCAGATAGACGCCGAGGTTGTTCTGCGCCGCCAGCGTGTACGGGTGCTTCTCCCCCGGCACCTTCATGTACTGGTCGACGACCTCCTGCGCGGTGTCCCTCGCCTCTGCGCTCTCGCCCGCCGCGAACAGGTCGGCGGCGAGGTTGAGGTCGCAGGCCAGCGAATCGGGGTTGGCGATGGTGTACTTCGCCCGGTAGCGGGCCCGGGTCGCCACCGTGAGACGGCGCGCGTCCTCCAGCCGGCCGGCCCTGCGCAACGACACCGCGAGACTCTTCGCGGCGCTCAGCGTGGCCGGGAAGCTGCGCCCCATCGTCTCCTTGAAGCTGTTGTACGTCGTGCTGAGCAGCCCCACCGAGTCCTCGTACCGCCCGACCTCCCGCAGGTCACGGGCGAGGTTCATGGCGGAGGAGAGGCTGTAGGGGTGTTGGGCTCCCAGCACTTGGGAGCGGAGGTCGTAGACGTCCTGGTCGATCTCCCGGGCGCGGGCGTACTGGCCGACGCTGCGCAGGTTCAGGGCCAGGTTGTTGGCGGCGGCCAGGGTCCGGGGGTGGGAGTCGTGGAAGATCTGGCCGAACCCCTCGTGGGCCTCGGTCGCCATCTCGATCGCCCGCGCGTAGTCCCCCAGCAGACCGAGGTCGATGGCGAGGCTGCTGGTGGTCATGTACGTGTGCGGGTGCTCGGGTCCCAGCACCGCCCGCTGGCGCTCCAGGGTGAACTCGTCCAGCTCCTTCGCCTCCACGTAACGCCCGCGGGTGCGCAGGATGTTGGAGAGGTGGAAGCAGAGGTAGAGGTACTGCAGATCGCGTTCGCCCAGCTTCTCCTCCCAGATCTCCCGCAGTTCGTCGCCCAGCGCCCCGGCGGTCCTGACGTCGCCGCGCTTCCAGAGGTAGCGGACCCGGTCGATCAGCAGCCTGCGGGTCTCCGGCTCCTTGCAGTTGCGGGCGTCGGAGGGGCCGAGGTGCGGCCAGATCGTGGCGAAGCGCGGCCAGGTCTCCGGATTGTCTATCGGCTCGTCGTCGTCGGGCCGGGCGCCGGCCAGGATGCGGTGGACGACGTGCCGGGCCTCGCGCTGCTCCTCCTCGCTGAGCTGCGCCTTGATCACGGCCTGGACGAGGCGGTGCACCTGGATGGAGTTGGAGACCTGGTCGACCTTGGCGAGGGCGAACCGGCCGATCTCCCGGATGACCCGGCCCAGCACCAGCTTCTCCTGGAGCGAGGAGTCGTACGGCTTCAGCGCGTCGATCATCTCCTTGCTGTAGAGGAGGTTCGCGGAGATCGGCTCGGGGGCGAAGAAGGCGCAGAGCTGGAGCAGCCGTACGGCGGCGGGCGAGCGCTCCTTGAGCCGGGCGATGGAGATGTTCCAGGTCGCGGCGACCGGTTCCGGGTAGCCGGCCGGCTGGTTGAGCGCGAGGACCTGGGGCGCCTGCTGGGCGAGCTGTTCGAGATAGGCGTCGATGGGGGTGGCGGTCTCCGCGATCCAGGCGGCCGCCTGCTCCACGGCCAGCGGCAGGTCGCCGACCGCGGTCGCCACCTGGGCGGCGTCCTCGTCGCTGAGCCCCGGGGCCCGGCGCTGGAGATGCTCGATGGACTCCTCGCGGAGGAAGACGTCCACGGGCAGCGCGTCGCCGTGCTGGGACCAGCTCTGGTTGCGGGAGGTCACCAGGATGTGGCCGGAGCCGCCCTGCGGGAAGTAGCGGCGCAGCTGCTCGGGGTCGTCCGCGTTGTCGAAGACCAGCAGCCAGCGGTCCGACGGCACCCCGCGCCGCAGCAGGTCGACGGCCTCCTGGGAGGCGGCCGCCATGTCGTCGCCGCCCTGGGCGCCGAGCCGGACGGCGAGTTCGGCGAGCGAGGCGACCACGTCGTCGGGCTGCTCGGACGATATCCACCACACCAGGTCGTAATCGGCCATGAAGCGGTGCACGTACTCCAGGGCCACCTGGGTCTTGCCGACGCCGCCGAGTCCGTACAGCGTCTGCGGCTGCGGCAGGACGACGGCGAGGCCGCCGCCGAGCTGGTCGCGCATCCGCTCCAGGACGAGCGAGCGGCCGGTGAAGCCGGGGTTGCGGGGCGGCGCGTTCCAGATCCTCGGCACGGTGCCGGGGAAGCGGGGTCCGGGCGACACCCCGTCGGCCACCTGCACCGGGCGGTCCAGGGCCCGCATCACGGCGGTGGTGGCGTGCACCTCGTCCAGCCGGAACAGGTCGACGGGGTTGCGGTCGATGTACGGAGAGGTCAGGCGTACGTCCCCGACCCGCAGCGGGACCAGCCGGCGGCGGCCGCTGCCGACGGTCTCGGCGGCGGTGCGCTCCCACAGCTCGACCGCGCGCTGGGACTTCAGATAGGCGCTGGAGAGCAGGACGACGGTGCGGGCGGCGTTCTCGGCGTTGGCGTCGGCCTGCTCCTCGGGCGGGCGTTCGGCGGAGACGTCGCGCGGCACGACCCGGAAGCCGGCCCGGGTGAGAATCGATTCGAGCCAGTCGGCCCACATCCGGTTCTCCGCCACATAGCTGAGGTGGAGATCGGCGGGCAGGGCGGGCCTGCGCCGGGTGAAGGCGTCGCGGATCCGCAGCCGGATCTCCTCGCCGATCGGGGGCATCGAGGTGATCTCCCGCTCGGTGATGACCGCGGTGAGCCGTTCGAAGGCGGAGAGCAGCGAGTTGGTGAGACCGGCCTCGTCGCCGAAGGTGGCGAGCGTCTCCTCGTAGGCGTAGTACGGGCGGTAGGGGATCTCCACCGCGCCCCAGTAGGCGGTGAGTTCGTCGCCGGACAGATCGCGGGGCAGCCGGTCGAACTTGAGCCGGGCCAGCGCCCGCCCGGCGTCCGCCTTCTCCTTCTCGCCCTCGTCGATGCGCATCGGGACGGGGTAGAGGGCGATGGGGCGGCCGGTGTTGCGCTCGGCGATCTGGCGGGCGACGGAGGCGGCGCCGTCGATGGACTGGTCGCTGAGGGTGAAGCAGTCGACGAGCACGTCCGGGAGGTGGACGGTGCAGATGTCGGCGATGTCGCTGAGGCCGGTGCGGCTGTCGATGAGGACGTAGTCGTAGTTGGCCTTCATGTCGTCGCGCAGCGCGTCGAAGAAGTGTCCGCCGCCGAACCGGTCGTAGAAGTTGTCCCAGTCGAAGGTGGAGACGGTGGCGCTGTACTCGCGGTTCTGCCGTCCGGCGGAGACGAAGTCGAGCGTGCCGCCCTGCGGGAACTCCCAGCCCAGCGACTCCGGGGTCAGCGACACGGCGTGCGGCTGGATGCGGGCGTAGTCGCGGTGCCAGTCCTCGGCGCGCTGGGCGGGGCTGGTCGCGGCCCAGGCGTACTCGGTGATCAGGTCGATCACGCCGGTGGTGGCGCCGAGCGTGGCCGGGTCGAGGAACGGGTGGAAGAACCGGTGCAGCCCGGGGGCCTCCAGGTCCCAGTCGACGGCCAGCACGCGCTTGCCGTTGGCCGCGAGGATCCAGGCGACGTTGGCGAGCGCCATGGTGCGCCCGGTACCGCCCTTGTACGAGTAGAAGGTGACGATGCGCCCGTCACGACCGGCACTCATAGGTCCTCCGCTTCCGTCGCAGGGTCGTGCGGGTCGGGTATGAAGCTCGTGGCGCCCATGGGGCCGGTGAGCCGGGTCCGCTCGCCGGATCCGCCGCCGGGTCCGGGCGGGTAGGCCTTGGCGTGCTTCAGATACTGCTGCGCGGCCACCTCGACGACCTGGGGCAGGAGTTGACCGAACGCCTCCATCGTGGGCACTCCCTTCGCCGCCGCGCGGCACAGCGCCCGGCCCTGGCCCATCTTGATCGGCATGGTCGCGTCGAGCTTCTCGATGAGCTCGGTCTCGGCCGCTCTGCTCTGGTGGTCGTCGCGGCTCCACGGCACGACCATGGTCACCCAGGGCCGGTTCTCGGCGTCGAAGGCCGCGAGCCTGCGGCGGTGGTCCTCGTCCCTCAGGGCCCAGCGGTCGACGAGCAGGATCTCGGGGGTGCTGGGCGGGGCCTTGCCGTCGTGCCGGTCCTCGTCGAACGAGGTGATGACCGCCTGGTAGTTGAGCGAGCGGACCAGTTCCTCGGCCACATAGGCCAGCGGGCGGGCGGCGGCCGGGTAGTAGGGGTTCCAGTCCTGGGGGTGGTCGCCGTAGTGGTCGCTGTTGCGGCCCTCGGGCAGATCGTGGCGGGTGGGCGCCGCGATGGTGATCTGCATCGGCCGGGGTGCGCCGACCCCGCTGCTGGGGGATCCGAAGGCGCTGGGCGCCAGGCGGTAGTCGACGGGCCGGCCGGTGTCGATACGGACCGAGTCGGCGACGCTGACGATGCGTTTGGCCAGTTCGTAGACGGCCCGCTCGTACTCCTCGGCGAAGAGCCGGAGCTTGATCAGACCGTAGAGGCCGTCGCTGACGTACCGTTCCCCGAAGTCGCGGTGGTTGAACTGCAACCGCTCGGCGGAGCCGGGCAGTTGGCTCGGCGGCACCGGCACCCAGAGGGCCGGGACGATGGCCTCGGCCGGCTGGTTGGAGCGGGCCCGGTGGTGGATGGCCCGCTGTTCGAAGGCGTACCACTCCTTGCCGCACATCTCGCTGGCGAAGAAGCGCGGCGAGAACAGCGGAACGAAGACCCGGCAGGTGGCGAGGACGTCACCGAGCCGTTCCGACCAGCCCTCGCCGGAGCGTATCTCCCGGTCCATGAATCCCGCGGGCGCGCCCGCGGGTAAGTCGGTCATCGCCATCACATGACCGCAGAGATCCTGGAACAGCCGCTCGACCCACATATCGGGGTCCGTGCCGCCGCCGTATCCCGGTGTGTGGGCGTAACTCAGAAAGAAATACGGCCGATGGCCCACCGCTCGCTGTTGCGTCGATGCGTGCACACGACCCCCGTCCTGTGTGAGCACTCGCATCCCGGAAGGAGGAAGGGAGTGCAAGCGAACTCATCATTCCGGAGCGGACCGCTTTCCACTCCCCTGCCGTTCGGTCATTCGAACGTCACTTTCCGGTCAGACGACAGGACGTTCGAAGGATGACCGGACGGCGGGACGGTCCTGCCGCGATTCCTCCCGGCCGCACTCCGTGTTCCGCTGATCTCCTTGCGGACAGCGGCGATCAGCTGTTTTCCGTCGACCGTCACCTCCGCCGCGTTCTCGATCATGTCGAGGGCCTCCGGAACACCCGTGAGGAAGCCCGGATCGTAAAGCCCGAGCCCCGCCCGTTCGAATGTCTCCGCCAGCAGTCGGGAGAACGTCACGTGTTCGCTCCCCCAGGGCGTTCGATGTTCCCAGGTACCGTCCAAGGCGTAAAGATCCGTCACTTCACCGAGCGCCCGCAGTTTCGCCCGGCGGAATCCGCTCAGCAGGCCGAGTGCCAGCTCCTTGCCGTCGGCCGCCTCGCCGACGCCGAGCGCGCCGTGGCCGTGCCGGCCCGGCTCGACGGTGCCGGCGGCCAGCGGGGTCACCGTGGTGAGCGTCCGGGCCGCCTCGGCCGCCTGCTCCGGAACGGCGTCGGCCAGCAGCGCCCAGGCGTCGGCGATCCGGCGTCCCCAGGCGTCGGCCCGCTCCGCGGTGAGCCGCTCGGCCGGGGCGGTGCCGAAGCCGTCGCGGAAGGGGTCGAGGTCGTCCAGCAGGAGAGCCGGAGCGGGTGCCTGCCGCAGGACGCGGACGGGACGCCAGTGCGGGCCCTCCGCTTCCTCGTGCGCGATCCGCAGCTCCGGGCCGGGAACGGCGGGCACGCCGTCGGTGCCCGAGTCCGGCCGGCGGACGAGGAAGCCGTCGTCCGTGGCGCGCACCACCGCCACGCCCCGCTCCCCCGGCCCGCCGAGGACCGCGGTGCCGAGGGTGGGCAGATGCAGGCTCCCGTCGCGGTACGCCACCGGCACCGGCAGGTCGAGCCCGGCCCTGACGGCGGCGGCGGCCACACAGGCGCCGAGCCGTTCGGCGGCGGGCTCGGTCAGGCCACGGCCGGCGTGGACGTCCTCCAGGGCGCCGACCAGCCAGCCGCGGGTGTAGGGGTGGGCGAGCACCGTGTCGAGCGCGTCGGCGCCCGGAGCGTCGGCCTCCACGCTCGCCGCGAGCCGCCAGGCCTCGTCCCAGAGCGCTCCGCCCTGTCCGTCGAGGGTGTCGTGGAGCGCGGCGAGCAGGGTGCGGGTCAGGTCCAGGTGGGCGGCGAGCAGCGCGTCCGGCGCCCGGACGGCGGGCGACTCGGTGGCGGCGGCGGTCCGTTCCTCGACGCCGCGGATCAGCGCGGCCAGGTCGGCGCAGTAGACCGAGGGGTTGTCGAAGCCGCCGTCGGCGCCGGGCCCGGAGCGGTACCGGTGGGTGTAGAGCCCGCCGCCGCACGACCGCACGACCGGGCAGCGGCGGCAGGTCTCGCTGACTCCGGCCAGTCCGAGCTGGCGCGCCCGGACGCCGGGGTGGGCCGCGACCTCGTCGAACGTATGGCTGAAGACGTCGAACCCGGTGGCGGCGGCGCCCTCGTAGGCGCTCTTGAGCGAGTCGACCTGTTCCAGCTTTCCGTCGGTCTCGATGACGACGAGGTCGGTGGGGGCGAGGCCGAGCGATTCGGTGAGGCTGGGGCCGCCGTTCAGGCTGGAGAGCACCGAGGCGAACATCCGGACGGGCATGGGCCGGCCCTGTTCCGTCCAGCGGTCGAAGACCGCCAGCAGCCAGGCGGCGTACGCGGTGGGCGAGCCGTCCGGGCGTGGCGGCGGGTCGTCCCAGGTGGCGTGCGGCAGCAGGAAGTCGACGAGCGGGGGTTCGAGCTCGGCGAGGGCGTCGTGCACGGCCACCGGGTCGTTGTGGATGTCGACCGTGCAGAGCAGGCCGAGGTCCAGGTGGCGGTAGCGCTCCTCGCGGAGCAGTTCGACCGCCCGCATCACCATCGGGTGGCTGCTGCGTCCGTTGGCGAACCGCCGGTGGCGGTCGTTGGCCGCGCGGTCGCCGTCGAGCGAGATCCCGACCCGGACGTGGAACTCGTCGAAGAGGTCGAGATAACGGGGGCTGAGCTGGACGCCGTTGGTGTGGATCCTGAGGTCCAGCTCAGCGATGCCGTTCAGGGCCGAGCCGAGCTCCTCGCAGACCCGTCGCAATCGCGCGGGCCCTGCCAGGAGCGGTTCCCCGCCGTGCAGGATCACTGTGACGGAGGGAAGCGCATGAGTCGTCGCATGCTCGGCCAGGCGCCGGGCGGTCCACGAAATCGCCTCGTCGGAGATGGTCTTGGGGCGGGTCAGCCAGCTCTGATCTGCGTGTTCGTAGACATAACAATGGTCGCAGGCAAGATCACACCTGCTGTGCACTTTGAGCACGAATTCACGGAAGGGGACCAGGGGTCCTGTCATTCCGCCATTCTATCCACTTCTGACGCCGGCTCAGAGAGCCGAACTGAAAGTGGAGATCCGGGTGGACCGGGCCGTTGTCGCACCGATTGCACGGTCGAGCTTCCTGGCGGCCTCGGCGCTGCGGACGTCGGTCGCCGCGAGGGTCGCGCGGGTCTTCGCAGAGGCGAAGGCGGGGGTGGTTCCGTAGGTCTTCACGGCCGTCCTAGGGGGATCCTGAAGGGGTCTGTTTCCGGACATTGAAATGCTGCACGGATTCCGTGTCATCACACGGCCCGGCACGCGCACTTTACTACCGCTGGGGCCCCCGCACATGCCGGCGGACCAGCCTTCACATCGGGTTTTTCGCGTCGAAACATCTCTTCCGCGCGACCGCTCGGGTGAGCGGAGGACGAGCGGCGGATTCCACGGGCCGGAGCGCCGTCCGCACGTTCGCCGGCCGGTGCAGGTGAGAGGCATTCCGTCGCCGGCGAAGCGACCCGCACAGGTGGCGGGCGGGCGCATCCGGACCGGGCCGGCCGGGCATCGGCCGTACGCGCCGGAACGTCCCGGAAGCGATGGCGGTTCACTCGTTCACCGGTTCCGCGCCGGGCACGTTGTACTCCGCCCGGGCACCGCGCACACAGTCCAGGACGCGTTCGTGGCTGTCGCCCACGACGTCCGTGACCCGCACCCGGATCTGGAGCGCGTCGACCCGCTCGACGAACCGCTCCGAGAACACCCCCACCGGCACGGTCTCGTAGTTCCCGGTGCCGACCAGCGGAAAGCCCTTCCCGAAGGCGATGAGCTGGTAGTCCTGCCCCACCGAGAGACCGTCCGCGGTCAGGGTGGTCACGACGTCCGGGACGGCGACCCAGGGCGCCGTCGCCGTGTCGGGCCCGCCGCGCAGCACCACGCGGCACTCCCAGCTCTCGATCACGGCGATGTGCTGACCGCCGTTCAGTATCCCGACGCGCCACGCGGGTTCCCCCTCGGCGAGCAGGCCCTTGCGCCAGGAGCCGCGCCAGCCGAGGTAGGGCCGGACCGTGCGGGCGTACTGCGCCCTGGCCAGTACGGCGCCCGCCGCCACGGCCAGCAGGCTTCCGAGCGCCTCCATGTCCAGCAGTTGCAGCCGCCAGGGCCAGTCATCCCGGGCGCCGGGCGAGACATTGGCCCGGACCGCCTCCCACAGGAGGATCAGGGTCAGGACCGCGAGCAGCACCAGGGGGGCGGTGAAGAACAGCGGGCTGCGGCGCGCCCTGCGCCGGCTGTCCCGGAGCGGGATGTCGTCAGCCACCCGTCCGGCTCCGTCACCCTCGATGGCCCCTCCCTCGCCCGGCGGTGATCGCGGCCGCCGGTGAAGGCGGCAACTCACCTGCTGTTCAGTCCAGTTGGGCAACCTTGCCACAGCGCCGCCGGGCGCGGAAGAACACCTGCGCGGAAGTGGCCGAACCCTGCCACACCGGCCCTCCGCGGAGCCGGTACGGTCTTGCCGCGTCCGGCCCTCCCCCCTACTCTCGTGGCCCCGGGCGGGGCAGGCGCGACGACCGGCCGGGTCATACGACAACTGCAGACGGAGGCGACCATGACGGCGTTGCCCGAGCCGCTGAGATCCATGGTCTTCAGGAACGAGGACCTGCCGGCCCTGTTCCACCACACGGACGCGGTCGCCGTGGCCCGCCAGCGCGAGGCCGTGAACACCACCCGGGTGCAGCTGGCGCTGCTCGTGGCCGGCACGGTGCCCGCCGCGCTGCCCTGGCACGCCGAGGACGGTCCGGCGTCCAGGGCCTTGTACGGGGCCGCGGTGCTGGCGTACCTGGGCGTGCTCTTCATGACGTTCCTCGCCTCCCAGCGCAAAGCAAAGTCGCATTGGCAACTGAACCGTTCCGCGGCGGAGTTCATCAAGTCCAACTGCTGGCGTTACGCGGTCCACGGCGCGCCGTTCGACAGTGCGTCCGGGCACCCGGAGGCGCTGTTCGCCAATCGTCTGGAGGACGGCCTCCAGGAGCTGCGGAAGGTGGGCTGGGCCGATCCTCGCGAGGAACTGCCGGATTCCGGCGGTCTCATCACGGAGTCCATGCGCGCGTTACGGAACAAGGCCTACACGGTCCGCAAGGAGACCTACGTACGGGACCGGCTCATCGAGCAGCGGCGCTGGTACCGCCGGCGTCAACAGGCGTCCCGGCGCGGTGCGTTGCTGTGGTCGGGCGCCATCGTCGCGCTGACGCTGCCGGCGCTGGCGCTGAGCGTGTTGCAGACCTTCGGGGTGGGCCGGTCGTTCGGTCTGACGGGGGCGCTGTCCGCGGCGGCGGCGGCCTGTCTCGCCTGGAACGAGATGCGCCGGCACCATCCGCTGATCTCGGCGCACTCGCTGGTGGAGAAGGACTTGGAGTCGATGCAGGCCGCCATGGAGACCACCCTCACCGAACGGCACTGGCCGGCGGCGGTGTTCGAGACCGAGCGGATCGTGTCGCCGGAGCACACCGACTGGCTGGTCCGGCACCGCGTGTGAGGTCCCGCCCGGCCCGGGTCAGCCGCGCAGGACTCCGTCGCGCCAGATCACGGTGACCGGGCGGCCCAGGGTGCGGGCGTAGGTCACGATGTCGCCCGTGCCGCCGAGGCCGCGGGACGGGAGGCCGTCCCAGACCGCGAGCAGCCGGTCGCAGTGGTCGGCGATGTAGGCGCCCGCGGCGTAGTAGGCCTCGTCGGTGGAGTGCGGGAAGTCGAGGCGGACCTCCCGCACCGCGCGGGCCTTGAGCGTCCGGTAGCGGGCGAGGTCGGCGGCGTTCTCGAAGCAGGCCTCGTAGTCGCCGCTGGGGATCACGGCGGTCAGTTCGGCGCCGCAGGTGAGGGCGAGGTCGGCGAAGATCTGGTCGGCGCCTACCGCCAGACTGGAGAACGCCTGCGTCGCACCGTCGAGGCCGCACAGCGCGGCCCGCAGCCCCGCGCGCACATGCGCCTCGGCCTCGGCGGGGATGGAGCGGTGACCGGTCACTCCGATGCGATTCACGGACCTGCAACCCCCTGATGCCGGCGGAGCACACCTCGGGGGCGGGTCTGCCCCCGTCGCCCCGTCACGACGACCCGTCGTGGCGACATCCTCTCAAGAGCCCCCGGCGAGCGGGAGCCCCCGTCCGGAATTCCGGACGGGGGCACGTATGTACGGACAGCTCCGTACGCTGCCGGGCGGGGCCGGTCAGTACACGCTGACGCCGTACGCGCTCAGCGCCTCGGTGACCGGCTGGAAGAAGGTCGTGCCGCCGGAGGAGCAGTTGCCGCTGCCGCCGGAGGTGAGACCGATCGCCCGGGTGCCGGAGTAGAGCGGGCCGCCGGAGTCGCCGGGCTCGGCGCACACGTTGGTGCGGATCATGCCGTAGACGACGTCGCCGCCCCCGTAGTTGACGGTGGCGTTGAGCGCGGTGACCGAACCGCTGTGGGTACCGGTGGTGGAGCCGCGGCGGGTGACGGCCATGCCGACGGTGGCGTTGGCGGCGCTGGTGATGTCCTGGCCGCCGACCGTGCCGTCCTTGGGAATGGTGGTGTTGGTGTAGCGCACGATGCCGTAGTCGTTGTTCGGGAAGCTCGACCCGGCGGTCGTGCCGAGCACGGTGGTGCGGGCCGAGTTGGCCCACCAGGTGCTCGCGCCGTCGGTGCAGTGACCGGCGGTGAGGAAGTAGTAGGTGCTGCCGCTGCGGACGTTGAAGCCGAGGGAGCAGCGTCCGGTGCTCGAGTAGATCGCGTCGCCGCCGGAGATCAGCTTGGTGAACTTCCCGGGGGTGCGCTCGATGCGCAGGGCATCGGCGTTGGCTCCGGCCGACTTCTTGATCTGGTTGATCTCCGCCTGCGAGACCGTGCTGTCCACGGTGACGACGAGGCGCTTGGACTGCGGGTCGATGTTCCAGGCGGTACCCGCGATGTCGGCGCCGAGCACGGCGTCGCTCGCCGCGGTCAGCTGGTTGGCGCTGAACGTTCGGGGGGTTTCGGCGTTCGCGGTGGGGATAGCCATCGCCGCGACGGCGGCGAGCCCCGCGAGGACGGCCGTGGTACGGACGCGTCTCGCCGCGTTCGAGCGGTTGTTGGTGCGCTTGATCCTCACTTCGGGTTCCTCCGAGGGGAATCGGGGGCCCTCCTGTGGGGTGGCGGGCCCGTGAGGCGCAGTCGGGGGCCTGTCCGGATTCCGGAGTTGCCGTGCCCCTGACAATCGCTGACCGGAGTATCGAGGGGGCCGGACGAGAGGCGCAAGCATGCCTTTCGGCCACCTGGACCCCTTACGCATCCGGCCCCGGGAGCCATGGGGCTGCCGGGGCCGGAGGGACCGCTTCCGCGGCTCAGGCGTCGATCCGGTTCCGCTCCCCCGCCGGGACCGCCACGGCGAGCGTGTTGCCCGGGGGCGGGAAGGGGCAGATGAAGTGATCGGCGAAGGCGCACGGCGGCAGCAGCGCGCGGTTGAAGTCGACGTTCACGCTGCCGTCGGCGGCGGGCGCGCCGGGCCGCAGAAAGCGGAAGCGGTAGCTACTGTTCCCGCTGGTCGCGTCGGCGAAGACGGCCCACAGCGACCCGTCCGGTTCGACCGCGACCTGGAGCGTGTGCTCCTCGCCGTCCACCGTGAAGGCGATCTCGCCGCCGAGCCCGAGACCGCGCTCGACCCCGTCCGCGTTGGCCACCCGTACGGTCCGGTCGCCGCCGTACGGCCGGAAGGTCCCCGGCAGCGCCCAGCGGGGGTCGTACGGAGTGGCCTCGATGGTCGAGAAGGCGTGCCGGGCGGGCGATCCCGGGTCGAAGTCCCGTACCGCCCAGAGCCCTTCGCGGCGGAGCACCACCAGTCGCCGCCCGCCCCGCGCCACCCGGGAGTCGTCGATCGGCCCGCGGTCCGCGCCGAGCCGGACCTCGCCGGTCAGCGGCTTGCCGTCGACCACGACGCCGTCCTCGGCGGCGGCCGTGAGGACCACCTCGTCGCCGTCCTCGCGCCAGTGCCCCGGGACGGCCGGAATTCGACCTTCCGGGTAGTCGGAGAGCCAGTGGGTTCCGGTCAGGGCGAGCGGGCCGTACGGGGCGGCGACGGCGACGACGCGCCCTTCGTGCCACCGCTGCCAGTCCTGCGCGGCGTCCGGCCCGCCGCCCTGCTCCTGCTGCGTTGCGTCCGTGCTCATGCGGTCAACCTTTCCATACCGGCTCCGGCAGGCCGAGGTGCGACCGCAGCGTGGAGCCGGTGTATTCGGAGCGAAAAGCTCCGCTCTCCTGGAGGAGCGGCACGACCCGGTCGACGAAGTCGTCCAGGCCGCCGGGGGTGAGATGGGGGACGAGGATGAAGCCGTCGGCGGCCCGTTCGTCGACGAACGCGGTCAGCTCCGCCGCGACCGTGGCGGGCGAGCCGATGAACGACTGCCGGGTGGTCGTCTCGATGACGGTCTGCCGCAGCGACAGCCCCTTGGCCTCGGCGAGCGCACGCCAGCGGGCGACGATCGCGAAGGGGTCGCCGTGCCGGACCCGGCCCTGGGTGATCTCGGAGTCGGGGACCGGGTCGATGTCGGGGAGCGGCCCGTCGGGGTCGTACGCGGAGAGGTCGGTGCCCCAGATCTGTTCGGCGGTGAGGATCGCGTTCTGCGGCGAGACCTGTTGCCGGCGGATCTCGGCGGCGTTCTCCTGGGCCTCGGCGTCGGTGTCGCCGGTCACCACGGTGACACCGGGCATGATCTTGAGGCTGTCGGGCTGCCTGCCGTACGCCGCGAGCCGCGCCTTGACGTCGGCGTAGAAGGTGCGGCCCGCCTCCAGGGTGCCGTGCCGGGTGAAGATGATGTCGGCGGCCGATGCGGCGAACTCCCGGCCCTCGTCGGAGTCCCCGGCCTGGATGACCACCGGGTGGCCCTGCGGCGAGCGCGGCACGGTGAACTCACCGGAGATCGTGAACTGCGGCCCCTCGTGCGTGAAGGGCCTCGATGTGCCGTCGGGCGTCCAGGAGTCCCACAGTTCCCGGGCGGTGGCGACGAACTCGGCGGCCCGGGTGTAGCGGTCGGCCCGGTCCAGATAGCCGCCGCGGCGGAAGTTCTCCCCGGTGAAGGCGTCGGAGGAGGTCACCACGTTCCAGGCGGCGCGCCCCGCGCTGAGGTGGTCGAGGGTGGCGAGCCGACGGGCCAGTTCGTACGGCTCGTTGAAGGTGGCGTTGACCGTGGCGGCCAGGCCGAGCTTCTCGGTGACGGCGGCCAGCGCGTTCAGCACGGTCAGCGATTCGGGCCGGCCGACCACGTCGAGGTCGTGGACGCGGCCGTTGTGCTCGCGCAGCCGCAGCCCCTCGGCGAGGAAGAAGAAGTCGAACTTCCCGCGCTCCGCCGTCCTGGCCAGGTGCTCGAAGGAGGAGAACTCGATCTGGCTGCGGGAGCGCGGATCGGCCCAGACGGTGGTGTTGTTGACGCCGGGGAAATGGGCGGCGAGGTGCATCGGACGGGGCACGGTCAGGCCTCCTTCGCGGCGGTCCTGGCGGCGGCGTACCGGCTGACGGGGCGGACGAGCCCCAGGTGTTCGCGCAGGGTGCCGCCGGGGTGGAAGGTGCGGAAGAGACTGCGGTGCTGGAGGAGGGCCACGGTGCCGTTGACGATCCTTTCGAGGTCGCGTTCGGGGGTGATGGGTGTGAGGTGGAAGCCGTCGGCCGCGCCCGCCCGGTGCCACTGGGCGATGAGGTCGGCGAGGTCGACCGGGCCGCCCCGGAAGTAGGTGCCGCGCCCGGCGAGCTGCGGTCCGCTCTCCAGGCCGGGCTCCGGCGCGGTCTCCACGTCGCCGAGGTCGACGGTGAGCGCGACCAGGACCCGCAGGGTCCCGGGGTCGCGCCCGTGGGCGGCGGCCTTGGCGCGCACCTCGTCGCGGACGGCGGCCGCCTGCTCGGGGGTGGTGGCCCGGATGTGGACGACGTCGGCGTGCCGGGCGGCCGCCTCGCGGGCCGGTCCGGTGGTGGCGTCGATGACGGTGACGGGGCGGCCCTGCGGCGGGCGCGGCACGATCGCCGGGCCCTTCACCGTGAAGGTGGAGCCCTCGAAGTCGACGTAGTGCAGCTTGTCCCGGTCGATGAAGCGGCCGGTGGCGGCGTCCCGGATCTCGGCGTCGTCCTCCCAGCTGTCCCACAGCCGCCCGGAGACGTCGGCCACTTCCCCGGCCTCCTGCCACAGCGCGGCGGGCGGCGCGGCGGTGCGGCGGCCGAAGAGCCGGGCCTCCGCCTCGGTGGTGGAGACGTCCGCGCTCCAGCCCGCGCGGCCCCGGCTCACCCAGTCCAGGGTGGCGACGGCCGAGGAGACGTGGAAGGGCTCGGTGTGGGTGGTGGTGACGGTCGGGACGAGGCCGATGCGGTCGGTGGCGGGCGCGACGCGGGCGAGGACGGCGAGCGCGTCGAGCCCGGGGCGGGCGAAGGAGTCGCCGAGGGTGACGTAGTCGAGCGCGCCGTCCTCGGCGAGCTTGGCCAGCCGGAGGTAGTGACCGGCGTCGTAGTGCGGCGGGCCGCCGATCTCGGCGGCCAGATGGAGGGGTGTACGGGCGGACATGGCGGGGACCTCTCGGGTCTGCGGTCGGTCGGGGGCCGCGCGGGGGTCGTCGTGGCCGGGCCGGACGGAGCCCGGCCACGGCGACGCCGTCAGGGCCTGTCGTCAGCTCTTGGTCTTGGGCAGGCCGGGCGGGTTGATCTCCGACTTCTCCACGGCCTCGCCGCTGAGCCCCCAGCGCTCCAGGACCTTGCCGTACGAGCCGTCCTGCACGATGTGGTTGATCGCGGCGGCGTACGCCTCGACCAGGCCGCTGTCCTTCTTCGTGGTGGCGGCGATCTTGCCCTGGAGGTCGCCGCCGGCGCCGGAGAGCTGGCCGACGATCTCGGACTGGCCCGCCGTGGCGACGTGGTAGGCGGCGGTGGGGCTCGGGCCGAGGTGGGCGTCGATGCGGCCGGACTGGAGGGCCAGGTAGTAGTCGGTGTCCTTCTGGAAGTACTTGATCTCCACCGGCTTGCGCCCGGCCTTGACGTTCTCCTCGCTCCACTCGACGAGGATCTTCTCCTGGTTGGTGCCGGAGGAGACGGAGATCGTCCTGCCCGCCACGTCGGCCGGCTCCTTCACCTTCCAGCCGGAGCCCTTCTTGGCCTCGAAGGCGATGTTGTCGAGCCGGTAGGTGGCGAAGTCGTACTTCTCCTTGCGCTCCTCGGTCACGGTGACGTTGGACAGGACGGCGTCGAACTTGGCGCTGTCCAGGCCGACGAAGAGGTTCTCCCAGGAGACCTCCTCGAACTGCGGCTTGAGGCCCAGGGTGTCGGCGACGAGGGTGGCGATGTCGATCTCGGAGCCGATCCGGGTCTTGTCGTCGGTGGCGTAGAAGCCGAGCGGCGGTGAGGCGTCCGCACTGGCCCCGATCTTCAGCGTGCCGCGCTTGCGGATCGCCTCCGGTACGAGGTCGGCGGCGGCCGCGACTTTCTTGCCTCTGATGCGGTCCTGGTCGGGTCCGATGTTGACCCCGGTGTCCTTGTGGCCCTTGGGGGCTGCCAGGTCGGAGGAGGGGTCGGAGCCGCAGGCGGTGAGCAGACCGGTGGCGGTGAGGGTGGCGAGGGCGAGGGTGATGCCGCGGCGGACGGACACGTGGGTACTCCTTGCGAGGGTGCGGAACATATGGGCGGGTCAGAGAACCTTGGAGAGGAACGCGCGGGTGCGTTCCTGGGTGGGGTGGTCGAGTACGTCGGCGGGCGGGCCCTGCTCGACGATGCGGCCCTCGTCCATGAAGACGACCGTGTCGGCGACCTCGCGGGCGAAGCCGATCTCATGGGTGACGACGATCATCGTGGTGCCGCCGAGGGCCAGGTCCTTGATGACGTCGAGGACCTCGCCGACGAGTTCGGGGTCGAGCGCGGAGGTCGGCTCGTCGAAGAGCAGCAGACGCGGCTCCAGGGCCAGGGCGCGGGCGATGGCGACGCGCTGCTGCTGGCCGCCGGAGAGCTGTGCGGGGTAGGCGGCCGCCTTGTCGGAGAGGCCGACCCGGTCGAGCAGCTTCTCGGCCGCCGCGACGGCTTCCTTGCGGGGGCGGCGCAGTGCCGAGACCGGCGCCTCGATGATGTTCTCCACGACGGTGAGGTGCGGGAAGAGGTTGAAGTTCTGGAAGACGAAGCCGATCTTGGTGCGCTGGCGCAGCACCTCGCGCTCGCGCAGCTCGTAGAGCTTGTTGCCGTCCCGGCGGTAGCCGACCAGGGTGCCGTCCACGCTGATCCAGCCCTGGTCGACCTTCTCCAGGTGGTTGATGGTGCGCAGCAGGGTGGACTTGCCGGAGCCGGAGGGGCCGAGGATGACGGTCACCTCGCCGGGCCGGACGGACAGGTCGATGCCGCGCAGCACCTCCAGGGAGCCGAACTTCTTGTGCACGGAGCGGATCTCGACCATGGCATCGCTGGGTGCGCTCATCGCACGGCCCCCTTGGCGTAGTGACGTTCGACGTAGTACTGGAGGACGGAGAGCGCGGTGGTCAGCAGGATGTACCAGACGGTGGCGACCATCAGCAGGGGCACCACCCGGCCGTTGCGGCCGTAGACCACCTGCACCTGGTAGAAGAGTTCGCCGATCGCCATGACGGAGACGATCGAGGTGCCCTTGAACAGCGAGATGATCTCGTTGGCGGCGTTGGGCAGGATGGAGCGCATCGCCTGCGGCAG
>MUNB01000328.1 GCA_002154345.1 Streptomyces griseus | reverse complement strand
TGACGCCCCCGCCCCCCGGGGCGGACCCGTCGCCGGACCCCGGGGTGCGGGGGCGTCAGGCGAGCGGGACGGCCAGGCTGTGCAGATAGCGCATCAGGGTCATCAGCACATCGCGGCTGGAGGCCCGCAGCCGGGCGTCGCAGTCGATCATCGGGACCTCGTCCGGCAGGTCGAGCGCCCGGCGCAGGGCCTCGACCGGGTGGTGCGGTGCGTCGGGGAAGGTGTTCACGGCCACCACGAACGGCACTCCGCGCTCCTCCAGCCGGCCGATGACGTCGAAGCTGACTTCGAGCCGTCTCGTGTCGATGAGGACGACCGCGCCGAGGGCGCCCTCGAAGAGGCCGTTCCACAGGAACCAGAAGCGTTCCTGGCCGGGGGTGCCGAACAGATAGAGGATCAGTTCCTCGCTGAGGCTGATCCGGCCGAAGTCCATGGCGACGGTGGTGGCGGTCTTCGTCTCCACCCCGGCGTTGTCGTCCACGCCCACGCCGGCCTGGGTCATGGTCTCTTCGGTCGTCAGGGGCCGGATCTCGCTGACCGAGCCGACCATGGTCGTCTTGCCGACGCCGAACCCGCCGACGATCACGACCTTCACCGCGGCGGTGGCCGTGGTGGGGAGGACGTCCTCGGTGCGTGGTCCGGTGATCGTGTCAGAGCTTCTGAAGTCCATGCATCACCGCTTCGAGAAGGGACCTGTCGGGGAGGGTGGCGCGGACGATCGGCGCGCGCGACTCGATGAGTTCGGTCGCGAGGAGATCGCTCAGGAGCGAGGTGACCACGCTGAACGGCAGGCTGAGATAGGCCGAGATCTCGGCGACGGACAACGGGGCCTGGCAGAGCCGCAGGATGGCCGCCTGCTCGGGCTGGAAGGTCGGCGAGGGCTCCGCCTGCGCGACGACCATCGTGACCAGGTCGAGCGCGGCCCGTTCGCTGTCGTCGAGATCGCCGGTGATCACGTACAGCCGTTCCGGATCGAGAAATTCCGGGTCGGCCTTGCGGCGTTCTCGTCGAGGTCCACTCATCCGGACTGCCCGCCGTGGCGGGGCGGACTGGTCAGGTGGGCTCCGATCCGCACGACCATGTCCCGCATCCGGGCGCCGACGAGTCCGGCGTCGACGGTCTCGCCGGCCAGGACCGCGAGATAGGCGCCGGCCCCGGCGGCCATCAGGTAGAAGAACCCGCCCGTCACCTCGATGACGACGAGCTTCATGAGGCCGTCGCTGTACGGGATCTCGGTGGCCACCGCGGCGGCCAGGCTCTGCAGTCCGGCACAGGCCGCGGCGAGCCGGTCGGCGACGTCGGGGTCACCGCCGTGCATCGCGATGCGCAGGCCGTCCGAGGAGAGCACCACGATCTGGTGGATGCTCGGAACGTCGTCGGCCAGCTCCTTGAGCATCCAGTCCATGTTTCCCCGCTGCTGGATCACTTCAGGTCTCCCTTGTCCCACGCGTCATCGGAGTCTTCGCCGTGCTTTCGTTCCTGCGGTACGCCGTTGACGGCCTTGGTGAAGGCCTCCAGCCAGAGGCCGGGGGGCTTCTCCTCGCCGCGTCCGCCGTCCGTGCCCTCGTCCGGGCCGGGCTGGAAC
>MUNB01000327.1 GCA_002154345.1 Streptomyces griseus | reverse complement strand
CCGAAACACTATGAAACTGTGAACACCGGATGTAAACACGGCCGTTCATTATTTCAGAACTAACACAGTGGACGCGAGCAACTGAGGACAAGCCCTCGGCCTATTAGTACCAGTCAGCTCCACCCGTTACCGGGCTTCCACATCTGGCCTATCAACCCAGTCGTCTACTGGGAGCCTTAACCCCTCAAAGGGGGTGGGAATACTCATCTCGAAGCAGGCTTCCCGCTTAGATGCTTTCAGCGGTTATCCTTTCCGAACGTAGCCAACCAGCCATGCCCTTGGCAGGACAACTGGCACACCAGAGGTTCGTCCGTCCCGGTCCTCTCGTACTAGGGACAGCCCTTCTCAATATTCCTACGCGCACAGCGGATAGGGACCGAACTGTCTCACGACGTTCTAAACCCAGCTCGCGTACCGCTTTAATGGGCGAACAGCCCAACCCTTGGGACCGACTCCAGCCCCAGGATGCGACGAGCCGACATCGAGGTGCCAAACCATCCCGTCGATATGGACTCTTGGGGAAGATCAGCCTGTTATCCCCGGGGTACCTTTTATCCGTTGAGCGACAGCGCTTCCACAAGCCACTGCCGGATCACTAGTCCCGACTTTCGTCCCTGCTCGACCCGTCGGTCTCACAGTCAAGCTCCCTTGTGCACTTACACTCAACACCTGATTACCAACCAGGCTGAGGGAACCTTTGGGCGCCTCCGTTACTCTTTAGGAGGCAACCGCCCCAGTTAAACTACCCATCAGACACTGTCCCTGATCCGGATCACGGACCCAGGTTAGACATCCAGCACGACCAGAGTGGTATTTCAACGACGACTCCACAACCACTGGCGTGGCCGCTTCAAAGTCTCCCACCTATCCTACACAAGCCGAACCGAACACCAATATCAAACTATAGTAAAGGTCCCGGGGTCTTTCCGTCCTGCTGCGCGAAACGAGCATCTTTACTCGTAGTGCAATTTCACCGGGCCTATGGTTGAGACAGTCGAGAAGTCGTTACGCCATTCGTGCAGGTCGGAACTTACCCGACAAGGAATTTCGCTACCTTAGGATGGTTATAGTTACCACCGCCGTTTACTGGCGCTTAAGTTCTCAGCTTCGCCAACCCGAAAGTCAGCTAACCGGTCCCCTTAACGTTCCAGCACCGGGCAGGCGTCAGTCCGTATACATCGCCTTACGGCTTCGCACGGACCTGTGTTTTTAGTAAACAGTCGCTTCTCGCTGGTCTCTGCGGCCACCCCCAGCTCA
>MUNB01000326.1 GCA_002154345.1 Streptomyces griseus | reverse complement strand
GTTCGCGGCCATCGCGGCGGCCCGGGTGCCGGTGACCACCCTGGTGATCGGCGAGGGCGGCTCGGGCGGGGCGCTGGCTCTCGCGGCTCCGGGCAACACCCATGTCACGGCGGACAGTTACTTCTCGGTCATCGCGCCCGAACTGGCCGCCGCGATCCTCAAGCGGCCGCCGTCGGAGACCGGGGCCACCGCCGACCAGCTGCGGCTGCGCCCGCAGGACCTCGTGGACCTGGGCTTCGCCCGCTCGATCGTCGGCTGAACGGGAGGCGTGGTCACGGCTGCGGGTCGCGGGCGTCGTAGCGGGCGAAGGCGCGCCACTTCAGCGCGAGCAGGGCCACGCCCGTCACACAGAGGATGCCGCCGCCGGTGACGGCGACGGCGGGCGAGACGAGGTCGGCGACCGAACCGGCCAGGAAGTCGCCGAGGCGGGGGCCGCCCGCCACGACGACGATGAAGACGCCCTGGAGCCGGCCGCGCATCTCGTCGGGCACGGCCGCCTGGAGCATGGTGTTGCGGAAGACCATGGAGACGGTGTCGGCGCATCCGGCGAACGCCAGGAAGAGCAGCCCCAGCCAGAGGTCGCGGGTGAGCCCGAAGACGGCGATGGCGGTGCCCCAGGAGCCGACGGCCAGCAGGATGGCCAGCCCGTGCCGCCGGATCCGGCCGAACCAGCCGGAGAACACCCCGCCGAGCAGCGCGCCGAGGGCCGGGGCGGCGACGAGGAGTCCGGTGGTCCGGGCGTCGCCCCCGTACCAGAGGACGGCGACGGCCGGGAAGAGGGCGCGGGGGTGGGCGAGGACCATCGCGCACAGGTCGGTGAAGAAGGTCATCCGCAGGTTGGGCCGGGTGCCGAGGAAGCGCAGCCCGTCCAGGACGGAGGCCCGCTTGCCCGTGTCGCTCTTCTGCCGGTCGGGCAGCATCGAGGGCAGCCGCCACATGGCGTACAGCGAGGCGGTGAAGCAGACGGCGTCGACGGTGTACGCGGCGCGGTAGCCCCACCAGCCGACGATCAGTCCGCCGAGCATCGGGCCGACGAGCGTGCCCGTCGTGCTGGTCATGGTGGTCAGCGCGTTGGCCGCGGGCAGCTGCTCGGCCGGGAGGAGCCGGGCGATCATCGAGGAGCGGGCCGGTGCGTTGAGGGCGAAGCAGACGGCCTGGAGGGCGACGATCGCGTACAGCAGACCGACGTGTTCGACGCCCGCGACGGTCGCGCCCGCCAGGACGAGGGAGAGGACGAACGACCCGGTGGCGCTGAACAGGCCGAGCTTGCGCCGGTCCACGGTGTCGGCGACGGCCCCGCCGTAGAGCCCGAAGACGACGAGCGGCACGAGCGAGCAGAAGCCGATGAGCCCGACGGAGAACGCGGACCCGGTGATGTCGTAGACCTGGAGCGAGACGGCCAGGGCCGTCATGCCCTGGCCGATCCAGGAGACGGTGTTGCCGAACCAGAGCCGCCGGTAGTCGGGCGAGGCCCGCAGCGGCGTCAGGTCGGCGAATATATGGCTGCGGTGTACAGGTGGTTCGCTCGTTTCGGTCACACGGGATGGTAGCCAGCGCCTTCCCGGCGGGGCGTTCTCACCCCACCGGCTGCCGTACCAGCGAGTCCCACAGGGCGACCGCGTGGTCGACGGTGGAGCGGAGCCGCTCCAGCGGGACGCCGTCGCGGGCTTCGATCGACAGGCCGTGCAGGATCGTGGCGTAGAAGGCGGCGACCGAGCGGACGTCCGTCTCCGGGGCCAGCTCACCCTCCTCGACGGCCCGTTCGAGCCGTTTCTCCAGATCCGTGACCGAGGTCCGCCGCCACCAGGACAGATGCTCGGCGACCTGCCGGTTCTGGTGCGAACAGTTGGTGGCCGACAGGACGATCATGCAGCCGCTGGGCGTCGCCGGGTCGGTGAAGGTGTCGATGTTGCCGCGCAGCATGGCCTCCACGGCGGCCCGTGCCGTCGGCGCCTCGCGCAGGGCCCGGTTGGTCGCCGAGCCCGTGGTGCTGTCGTAGAGCGCGACGGCCTCGCGGAACAACTGCTCTTTCGAGCCAAAGGTGTTGTACAGGCTGGCGGAGTTGATGCCCATGGTGGCGGTCAGGTCCGTGAGCTTCGTGCCCTCGTACCCGAACTCCCAGAACGTCTCCATCGCGCGCCGCAGCGCCGCGGCGCGGTCGAACGCGCGCGGTCGGCCTCTTTCGGCCATCTGTGCCTCCTCGGGGAAGGGTTGACCCCCGGACATCCTGCCTGTTTAGTATTTCTGGATCGTCCGACCTAGATATATACCTTAGCGTGAATGGAGCGAGATGCCTCAGCTTGCGGGCAAGGTGGCACTGGTGACCGGAGGAAGCCGCGGGATCGGTGCCGCGACCGCCCTCCGACTGGCGGAGGAGGGCGCGGACGTCGCCCTGACGTATGTGAGCGCGGCCGACAAGGCCCAGGAGGTCGTGAAGTCGATCGAGGCGCTCGGCCGCAAGGGCCTGGCCATCCAGGCCGACAGCGCGGACCCGGCGGCCGTCGTCCGGTCCGTCGAGCAGACGGCTGCCGAGCTCGGCCGGCTCGACATCCTGGT
>MUNB01000325.1 GCA_002154345.1 Streptomyces griseus | reverse complement strand
GGGCCTGTCGTCAAACTGCCGCCGTCGCCCGAAGGGCGGCCGGGCGTCGCCCGGCAGACGGCAGTACGGCACCCCCTAGCCGCCGTTCCACCCCGCGACCAGCCCGCCCAGGGCGTCGACGGCCTCCTCGGTGTCGCGTCCGTCGTCCGCGCGGGCGTGGCGGGCCAGCTCGACGTGGACGAAGCGGGCGTGTTCGCGGTCCGCCGAGCGGCCCTGGACGTTGGCCCGGCCCTCCAGCGGGCAGCGTGCCGCCCAGGCCCGGCAGACCCGCAGGCCCTTGTCGTCCATGCGGTCGGCCATCGCCACCACCTCGGCGGGCGCCGTCTCGACGGCGCCGGTGGAGACGACGGCGTCGTAGGGGCGGTCGGCGGAGTCGGTGAACCCGTGCAGCTGGACGCCGGGCACCCCGCGCTTCTGCAGCTCCACGACGATCGCGTGGAAGGCGCTGTCCTCGCGGTGGGCGACATCGGCCGCGTCGTTCCCGCCGGCCCGGCGGTGGGCTCCCGCCAGAACGAGAGCGCCGCCGGGGTTCTGCTCCAGGAGCCGGACGCCGAGGACCTCGGTGTCGCGGTCGGAGACAGGGTGCGGGACCTGGGCGTTCCAGCGGACGGTGGAGTCGGCGTTCAGGTAGAGCCGGCCCCAACGGGCGCTCCGGCCCGGTCCGGTGGCGGCGATCTCGTCGTAACGGCGGCCCGAGTCGGTGTCGGTGAGGCGGGTGAGGCCGAGGCCGAGCGGGGCGAGCTGCCGCTCCGCCTCCTGGGCGTCACCCGACAGCAGGCTCCCGACGGCCTTCGCCAGCCGTACGCGCTGCGCCTTGCCCGGCGGACTGTAGGGAGCATCGGCACGGAGCTTCGCCGTGTACCCGAGCACGCGGCTGCGCAGGTCGACCAGTTCCCGGGCACGCGGAACGGAATCTTCCGGGGTCGGGGACGTATCGGCCTGGCAGCCGACCAGAGCCAGGAGCAAACCCAAGGCGATGAAAGTGCGCAGCAAATGTGACCATCCCGTGATGACAATCCGAAGGTCGGTCATGAGGGCCATGTAAGTATGACTTAGTGACAATCCGTAATTCTCTCGGTATGGGTCGCTCGCTGACCCTCCTGGCGATGGCCGTCGGCCTCACCGTGTCGTGCGGCACCGAGCCGGCGCAGCCCCAGGCCAAGGCCGGTGGGCGCAGCTTCACCGTAGCCGCGGCCGGCGATGTCCTCATC
This sequence comes from Streptomyces griseus, assembly GCA_002154345.1. Taxonomy (GTDB): domain Bacteria; phylum Actinomycetota; class Actinomycetes; order Streptomycetales; family Streptomycetaceae; genus Streptomyces; species Streptomyces caviscabies. The sequence goes on along the minus strand of MUNB01000325.1, from coordinate 6,725 downwards.
CATCCCGAGCTGGTCGAACAGGCCGCGAAGGACGCGAAGGAGAGCGGGCGCGGAGAGGCCGGACTGGACTTCGGACCGCTGCTCGCCGGGGTGAAGCCCGTGATCAGCAAGGCCGACCTCGCGATCTGTCACATGGAGACGCCCGTCGGGAAGCCCGGGGGGCCGTTCCAGGGATACCCGGAGTTCCTGGTTCCGCCGCAGATCCTGACCAGCCTGAAGGACGTGGGGTACGACACCTGCTCGACGGCCTCCAACCACACCTTCGACCATGGGCTGAAGGCCGTGCGGCGCACGCTGGACACCATGGACAAGGTGGGCCTCGGGCACAGCGGGTCGGCGCGGACGCCGGAGGAAGCGGAGAAGATCAACATCCTGGACGTCAACGGCGTCAAGGTCGCTCACCTCTCGTACTCCTGGGAGTCCTTCCTCAACCCCACGCCCAAGAAGCAGAGCTGGGCCTTCAAGCGTTCCAGCACGGACGAGATCAAGAAGGCCGAGAAGCGGGCCCGCTCCCAGGGCGCCGAAGTGGTGCTGCTCTCCGTGCACTGGGGCCTGGAGCACTACAACGAGCCGAGCGTCCCGCAGTTGGACATGGCCCAGCGGCTCACCGAGGAGACCGGCGTCGACCTGGTGATCGGCCATCACGCCCATGTGGTGCAGCCGATCCAGAAGGTCAACGGCACCTGGGTCGCGTACGGCCTCGGCAACCAGGTGGCCCGGCACTCCTCGCCGACCGGTCTCACCGAGGAGGGGGCCATCGGCTGGTTCGAGTTCCGCGAGACCGCCGACGGCTGGGACGTCTCCGCCCGTTACCGCACGACGCAGATGGACATCCCGCCCGAGGTCGAGCCCGGGGAGAAGGCCCCCGAGGGTGCGGTCGAGAACCTCCGCCTCGTCGACGTCCAGCAGGCCCTGGACCACCCCGAAGGGCTGTCCGACGACCGGATCGCCCGCTACCGGCTGGCCGAGGACCGTACGCGCGGCTTCCTCTACAACCGGGGCGCGCCGGGCGGTGACGGCCTGAAGCGGCTGTCGCTGGACAAGTGATCAGGCCCACATTTTTCTGCACGCTGACAGACACAACCTATTAGGCGCTTATCCGTCTTTTATGTGACAGCGTCTCGCAGCCATGCGACAGCGGTGCTTCCTCGGCACTGAGCACCCGCAGCGACCAAGGAAGAAAACCGGTGACATCGACTCCTGCCGCGCCCCTCGTGCCGAAAGGCCGGCGGCGCAGCCGCAGACGTGCGGACATGCCGCTGCTGGGCGGCATCCGGCCGCCGATCGCGTTGCTGTGCGTCCTGATCCTCGCCCTCGCGGGTCTCACGGCCAAGGTGCTGGGGCCGGGCGCGGAACCGGTCGTGCCCAAGGCCGTGCTCTCCTCCCAGCAGTACTTCGCCCAGGACGGCGCCATCGCCCTGCGCGCCTCGATCGACGAGCGGGTCACGGACCTCGAACGCACCGCCACCGCGCTGAACGCGGGCAGCACGACGGACCCCGAGCGCGTTCTGTCGGACCTGAGCAAGGCGTACCAGAAGTGGACCGGCACCACCGTGCTGGACCTGGGCACCGGCAAGGTGCTCGCCGCCCGCGGCGAGCGCATCCCGCTGGCCTGGGTGGACAAGGACGTCCTCACCGGCGACAAGGCCCTCACCCCGCGCATGGTGCGGCTGGAGACCGGTGACGTACGGCTGATGACGATGGCCGTGCTGGAGGGCGAGGAGGGGGCGCAGCAGCTGCTGGTCGCCTCCAACAGCCTCTCCGTGCCGCCCATCAACCTGGGCCCGTTCCGCAGCATGGCCGTCGTCGCGCGGGGCGGCGAGATTCTCGCCACCGCCGGCTTCGAGCAGTCCGAGGCGCTCAACTCGGACGCGGAGCGCAAGGAACTCACCTTCCTGCAGAAGCAGATGACCCGGCTGTCCGACCAGGCGGCCGAGGAGAGCGAGCAGAATCCGGTCAGCGCCCGGGAGCCCGGTTCCCGCGGCTACCCCGGAGTCAGCGGCACCCTGGTGGGCGGGGCGTACAACGGCCGGGTCGCCACCATGGGGTACGCGTCGCTCGCCGCCTCCGACCCGGAGGACGGGGAGAGCGTCGCCGCCGGCCTCGGCCTCACGGTCGTCGCCATGCTTCCCGTGGTCCAGCAGCAGACCCTCGCCGAGGACAACCGGCAGCTCTTCGGTCTGCTCGCGGCGGGCGCCCTGGTCCTGCTCGGACTGCTCTCGGTCGCCGTGCTGTGGATGACCGTGCAGCGTCCGCTGCTCGGCCTGTTCCTGGAGTCCCGCCGGCTCGCCCGGGGCGATCTGGTCCGCCCGGTGACGGTGCCCCGCTGGGGCGAGGCCGCCCGGATCGGCGCCGCGCTGGAGCGCATCCGCGGTCAGCTCGGCGGCGCGAGCGCCCAGGACGGGGTCGCCGGTGTCCGGCCGCCCGGCAGGTTCCGGGGCGGTGCGCGCGGTCCGCTGGTGCTGACGGCGGTGCTCCTGCTGCTGTGGTGCGTCCCCGTGGGGCTGCTGCTCAACCGCACGGACGGGACCGTGAGCATCCCCGCGGTCATGGTCAACGACCAGCGCGACCGCACCGATCTGGTCGCCGACCGGGCCCGCCGGGCGCTCAACGAGGCCCAGGCCGACCTCGTGTCCACCTCGCGTCTGCTCGACACCGACGACGTGGCCGCCACCGAGAACCTGCTGAAAGGCGCCCTGCGGGAGCACTCCCGCTATCAGGCGCTGTACGTCGTCGGCAAGGACGGCTCCGTCGTCGCCCGGGCCGGCGACGCCCCCCACCCGTGGACCGCGGAGAAGGACTCCTCGCTGGTCCGTGTCTCCGGCCAGGGCGAGAAGAAGCCCGTCGTGCAGGCCGGGGCGCCCGTGCCGGAGCACGAGGGCATGACCCTGGTCGGCGAGGTGCGGGTGGAGTTCCTCAACTCGCTGCTCAAGCGGCCCGGTCTCGGCGAGGTCCGGATCGTGAACACCGAGGCCCGGACGCTCGCCGCCAGCGACGGCTTCCGCGCCTTCGAGGGGCTGCCGAACGACGCGCTGCCCGATCTGGTGCGCGCCGCCAATGTGCGGGTGGGCGCCGGGCCGCTGGAGAACGGTCTGCTCATCCGGGACGGGGGCGCGGTCACCGTGGCCGCCGCCGCGCCGTTCACCGGCGGCGGTGTCGCCTCCGACGTCGGCTGGACCGTCGTCAGCTGGCAGAACGCCGCCCGGTTCGAGATCACCGCCTACGAGCGCGAGGACCGCAGCGTGCTCGCCAGTCTGCTGGGCCTCGCCCTGATCGTGGTCTGCCTGGGCTGGATCCACCTCGTCGTCGTACGGCCCCTGCGGGCCCTCGCGGCCGGTGCCGAGAAGCTCGCCGACGGAGACCTCAAGACCGTGCACTACCCCCGCTACCAGGACGAGGTCGGTGCTGTCGTCCGGAGCCTCGAACTGATCCGCCAGCAGTTGCAGGCCCGCCGGCAGACCCAGGCGCGCCGTCCCGCCGAGTCCCGGCCCGGCGCCGGAGGAAGGTGACCAAGCGTGCTCTATCTGTACTTCGTCCTGTTGACCGGCAGTCTGTTCCTGCTCGTCGCGGGCATCGTGGAGCAGCGCAGGCACTACGCCGCGCTGCACACGATCCCCTCGCGGGTGCTGGTCAACGGCATCCGCGGCAAGTCCTCCATCACCCGGCTCTGCGCGGGCGCGCTGCGGGGCGGTGACCTGATCACCGTCGCCAAGACGACCGGCACCGCCGCCCGCTTCATCCACCCGGACGCCACCGAGGAGCCGGTATACCGCAAGTTCGGCATCGCCAATGTGGTGGAGCAGATCGGCATCGTCCGCCGGGCCGCCACCTACCGGCCCGACGCGCTCGTCATCGAGTGCATGGCCGTGATGCCGGCGCTCCAGGAGGTCAACCAGAGCAAGCTGATCCGCTCGACGATCGGCGTGCTCTGCAACGTACGCGAGGACCACCTCGCCGAGATGGGCCCCACCCTCGACGACGTGGCCCGCTCGCTGTGCCGCTCGATGCCCGAGGACGGGATCTGCGTCACCGCCGAGAAGGAACGTTTCCACATCCTCCAGGAGGAGGCGGACGCCCGGAACTGCCAACTGGTGTACGCCGATCCGGAGACCGTCAGCGACGAGGAGCTGCGCGGCTTCAGCTGGTTCACCTTCAAGGAGAACGTGGCGATCGCCCTGGTCGTCGCCGATCTCCTCGGCGTGGAGCGCGAGGTCGCCCTCCAGGGCATGTACGACGCCCCGCCGGACCCGGGTGTGCTCTCGGTGGAGCGGTATGTGGCCCCCGACGGCAACCGGCTCGCCTTCGCCAACGTCTTCGCGGCCAACGACCCCGAGTCGACGCTGATGAACATCAACCAGCTCCTCGACCTCGGCGCCATCCGCCGCCCGCTGAACGTGGTGATCAACTGCCGCCCCGACCGCGTCGAGCGCAACGGGCAGATGGGCGAGATCATCCCCGACCTCCAGCCCGACAACGTCTTCGTCATCGGGCACCCCGCCAAGAGCGCCATCGACGCCATCCCCGCCGACTGGCAGGACCGGGCGGTCGACCTGGGCGGTGAGAAGCGGGCCGCCGAGGAGTTCATGCCGGCGATGCTCGGCCGGATGTCCGACGGCGCGTCGCTGGTGGCGATCGGCAACATCCACGGCCAGGGCGAGGAGTTGCTGGAGTACCTCGCCGAACTCCCCGCCGACGAGAGCGAGATGGACGAGGAGACCCCGGGCCCCGTCGCCGCCACCCCGGCGCAGGCGCCCCGCCTGGACCCGTTCGCCTCGTACCACCCGGCGTACGAGGAGCGCTACCAGGCCTCGCAGACCCAGGAGATCCCGGTGGTCCGCATCCCGGTCCAGCCCTCGGATTCCTACCGGCAGCGGCCCGAGCACCATGAGCAGTACGCCCAGCGGGAGCCGTACGCACAGCCCGAGCGGCACGCGCAGCAGGAGCCGTACGCCCAGCAGGGCCAGGTGCAGGACCGGAGCCAGGACCGGCCCTTCGAGTTCTTCGGCGGCGCGCGGCAGCAGCCTCACGAACCCGCCCAGCAGACCTGGCCGCCCCACGACGAGCCGCACGACGACGCCCGGAGATCCCGTTGACCACCGCCGCACTGACCCCCGAGATGGCCGCCCTGGGTATCGCGATAGGGCTGTTCTTCTCGCTGCTGTGCTACCTCACGACCAACCTCTCGCCCGGCGGGATGATCACTCCGGGCTGGCTCGCCCTGACGCTGATCGAGGATGTCCAGCGCGCGGCCATGGTGCTGGGCGTCACCGCCCTCACCTACGCCGGCACCAAGGTCATGCAGCGGCTGGTGATCCTCTACGGCAAGCGGCTGTTCGCGTCGGTGGTGCTGCTCGGCGTGCTGCTCCAGAGCACGGTGATGATCCTGCTCTCGCTGGAGTTCCCGCTGCTCTACGGCAACCAGACGCTCGGCTTCATCGTGCCCGGCCTGATCGCCTATCAGCTGGTGCGCCAGCCCAAGGGCCCCACCCTGCTGGCCACCGGCACGGTCTCGCTCATGGCCTACATCGTCGTCGCCGCCGGGCTGCTGCTCGGCATCATGCCCGCTGTCTGACAGCCCGCCCACGAACAACCGAGGAGTAACCGATGGCAGGGAAGAAGAAGTCGCGACCCGTCGTCTCGGGTCTGGTGGTGCTGGCGCTCGTCGCGACCTCCGGCTACCTCACCCTGGAACTGCGCAAGCAGGAGATGCCCGGGGTGACCGAGGTCCGCAACGTCGGCGTCCTGGACGGCGGCAAGGCCTCCGGCGCCTCCGACGACAAGGGCGAGGCCGCCTGGTCCCGGCTGGAGAACCCGGCGCGCTCGGTGCTGCGCGGCTCCGACGGCCAGATCAAGGCGGTGTTCACCGACGGGGCGCGGCTGGCCACCCTCACCGGCCCGGCCCGCACCTTCACCGAACCGGCCTCCACCTCCTCCAAGGTCTCCACCACGGACTGGGTGCGTCTGATGCCCGAGCCGTGGAAGAAGGGCGCCGAGAAGCAGAAGTGGTTCAAGGACTGGTACGCGGAGTACGAGGACAGCAAGGAGGACGACCTCTTCGCCATCTCCTTCCAGTACGTGGCCGGCGCCCCGCAGAAGAAGGACGAGCAGGGCGTCGCCTACGCCGGTGACGCCAACTTCGGGCCGCTGAACACCACCGGCGCGGAAGGCGGCGACCTGCGCCTGGAGCAGTCCGACTTCTACGACTACCTCGGCCTGCCCTACCCCTTCCGCGACGGGCAGACCGGCAGTCCGGAGTCCATGCGCGCCAAGTCCCTGGACTGCTCGGGCTTCGTACGGATGGTGCTCGGCTACCGCACCCGCTACCCGCTGATGTCGTCGGACACCTCCGGCGACGGCCTCCCGCGCACCGCCAACGGCATGGCCCGCTCCGACGAGGGAGCCGACGTGCTTCCGCTGACCGGGGTGAGCGCCGACGACCGCCCGTCCGCCATCGACCAACTCCAGCCCGGCGACCTCGTCTTCTTCAAACTGGACGCCCGTACCAAGGACCGGCTGGACCACGTCGGCATCGTCCTCGGCTACGACACCGAGGGCCACCTGATCTTCGTCTCCAGCCGCGAGGAGATCAACGGCCCGACCATCGGCGACGTCGGCGGGGTCTCCCGGCTGGACGGCAACGGCTACTACGCGAAGACCCTGCGCAGCGCGAAGCGGCTCTGAGGCCGTGGGCCCCGCCGTCACGGCGGCGGGGCCCACGGCCTCAG
>MUNB01000324.1:1267-1895 GCA_002154345.1 Streptomyces griseus | reverse complement strand
GGCCGCACCCCGGTCAGTGCTCGCGCGGCGCGGGAACCACACGCTCGACGTCGGGGTGGACGACGAGCAGCTGACGCATGGCCGTCTCGGCAGCCCCGGCGTCACCCGAGGCCAGGGCGTCGGCGATGCGCGCGTGATGGGCGAGCGAGGTCTCGCCCGGCCGGTCACAGCCGGTGACGGGACCGCCGGAGACATGGAGGGCGGCCGAGACGATGCCGGAAAGGTGTTCGAGCATCCGGTTGCCCGCGGCCTGGATGAGCAGGGCGTGGAACTCCGCGTCGGCGCGGGAGAACGTGATCGCGTCCCCCTGTCCCATCGCGTGCCCCATGATCTCCACCATGTCGCCGAGGCGCTGCTGGATGTCGTCCCGGCCGTGCCCGGCCGCGAGGCGGGCCGCGNNGCGCTGGTCGTCCCGCTGCGGACCGAAGGCCCGCCATTCGATGATGTCGGGATCCAGCAGGTTCCAGTCGCTGACCGGGCGGACCCTCGTCCCCACATTGGGGCGCGCGCTGACCAGCCCCTTGGCTTCGAGGACGCGCAGGGATTCGCGTACGACGGTGCGGGAGACCTCGAACCGCTGGCCGATCTCCTCGGGAACGAGGGGGCGGTCCGCGCCGAGGTCACCGGA
>MUNB01000324.1:432-1257 GCA_002154345.1 Streptomyces griseus | reverse complement strand
CGGCTCGCCCGTCCCAACTCGGAATCGGCACCGCCCCAGGACCGGGCTGCGGCACGCTCGCCGGCCTGCGCCTCCGTATAGGGGTAGCGGTCGAGTTCGCCCGAGCCGGCCAGGCCGGAGTCGACGGTGCGGGCGGCGGTCATCATGGTGTGCGCAAGGGTACTCACGCATCCTTTGTCGGCGCGGCTCGCCCGCCCCTTGAGGTCTTTGGTGAAAAGCACACGAAAGGGTGATCGGCGCTCGCTCCGCAATTGACGCCATATGCCTACAAACCCGGCATTTCTCAGGGAGTTGTGGGCTCCTGTCCTCGACGCGGGACGACCGTGATCACCAACGCGCCTTCCCTCGAAGGCTGGTGAACAGATACGCGCAGATCAGGGCTGACAACGACAGGGCGAGCGCTGTCCCGACGGGTTGGGCCACCACCCGCGCGACGGCGAGGACCCAGTGGTCGGCCTGTTGCGGCAGCTGCCATCCGGCCAGTTCGCGCAGCCGACCCGGGAGTCCGGCCACCGAACGCGCGGACGGCGCCGCGAAGAGCTTCTGCACCAACGGAACGACGAGCACCGGAACGGCCAGCACCGCCGCGATGCCCGCTCCGGCCACCCGGAAGACGCCGGCCGCCAGCAGCCCCGCCCAGGCGCAGCCGACCGTCAGAGCGGCCCAACTCACGCCCAGCGCGACGGCGTTCGAAGGGATCTCGATCAAGTCCGGTCCGTATACGAGCCGGAGGCTCTGCGCTCCGCACACCATGACGAGACCGGCGAGCAGCAGGGCGAAGCCCGCGGTGACGATGAGCTTGGCCAGCAGCAGCCCGAGCCGCCG
>MUNB01000324.1:0-382 GCA_002154345.1 Streptomyces griseus | reverse complement strand
GACACCGCCGCCGACACCACCAGAACGGCCGCCATGATCATGGCCGTTGTCCTGACGCCGAGGGAGCGGCGCAGTTCGTACCGGAGCGGGCGCAGGGGGCCGCGTGCGGGGCGCACCCGGATCGGGGGCGGCAGCTCGGACAGGGCGGCGGCCGAGTCGTCGCGCTCCCCGCTCCCGCTCTCCGCCGGGGCGGCGGGTCCGGTGTCGCCGATCTCGTCGGCGAGCTGGTGCACGGGGACGCCGTGCCGGTAGGCGGTGTCGCCGATCTCCGCGCAGTTGCTGCCGTAGACCGTCAGCCGGCCGGCCGCTTCCTCGACCACTTCGACGGAACGTTGTGCGGCCCGGGCCTCTCTGCTGACCACGGCCGCCAGCCGGGCCGCGT
>MUNB01000323.1 GCA_002154345.1 Streptomyces griseus | reverse complement strand
CGACGAGGTGAGTTGCTGCCCGGAAACCATCCGCTGGAGCGGCTCCAGCCGGTTCACGTCGACACGGTCGCCACGATCGGCCCCCGCCGGGCCGGGTACGGGCACGGGCGCATCGTCGGCGCGGGAGCGGCCGCGGTCACCCCGCAGCCAGGACATCAGCCCCATGAACCTTCGTCCTCTCCGACTACGGCCCGTTGAGGCGGGCGACCTGCGCGACGAACTTCAGGCGTTCCGGATGTTCCAGGTCCAGCAGGTCGTCCAGCGGCCAGTGGAAGTGGTAGGCGAGGTACGCGACCTCCTCGTAGAGCAGGTCGGCCGCGTACGTCACGATTCCCCCAGGCGGCCACCGGCGAGATTCACCGCGAACTCCTCGTCGCAGGACGGACAGGTGACGGCGGCGCGGGAGTGGCCCTCGGCGTTGATCCGGCGGTAGAAGTCCTGGAGGAAGGCGAGATCGGAGGCGAACAGGTCCTCGATGACGCCCGGGTGGATGTCCTCGACGGTGCCGATGCGGGTGACGACCCGGGAGATGAGGATCACCGACAGATAGGCCGAGTTCTCCCGCACGCGGTCGTCCCGCAGCGGGACCAGCTCGTCGCGGGCGGTGGCGAGGCGCATCACGCCCGTACGGTGGACGGTCCCCGCCTCGTCGACGTAACCGCGCGGCAGCTCGAACCCGAACTCCGTGCGCATCGGCTCCTGTTGGCGCGCGGAGCCGCCCCGCCCTCCGGCCGCCGCCCCGGCCTCGACCTGCTCCGGGCTCTGGAACTGGACCGAGCGGCGCATCAGTCGAGTTCCATGCTCTCGTAGGTGATCGCCAGCTTCTCCGTCAGCACCGAGGTGTCACCGGCCTTGAGCGTGCCGATCTCCAGCGACTTCGGCCAGGCGTTGATGAGCTTGTAGCGCTTGATCGGCATGCCCTCGTAGTCGTAGACGATGACCGCGCCGTTGCGGCGGGCGTTCGTCATCCGGCCGAACCGCGAGTCCTTGATCCACCGCTCGAAGCTGTTGTCCTCGGTGAGGCCGCGCGTCACCGTGACCTCACCGGCCTTGGGGCGGCCGGGCAGCTTCTTGATGGCGTACTTGCCGTCGGCGGTGTTCTGCTTCAGCTCGATGACGTCCTGCTCCATCTTCAGACCACTGACCTCGGTGATCTGCTTGATGATGACGCTGTCGAATTCGAGGCCGAAGGAATGCCCGACGGAACTGTCGAGATCGGGAAGTGGCACAGCAGACTCCTTACGCCAGGCTCAGGATCGGGCTGTCAGCGACCAGCGGGGGCGGCGGCCGGTCATTCGTCGACACCGCCGCTGCCGCCGGTCAGCTGGGAGAGCCGGAACACGACGAACTCGGCCGGTTTGACGGGGGCGACCCCGATCTCGCAGATGACCTGTCCCGCGTCGATGCTCTCCGGCGGGTTCGTCTCGCGGTCGCACTTCACGTAGAACGCCTCCTCGGGGGTCAGCCCGAACAGCGAACCCTTGCGCCACTCGTTGACCAGGAACGCCGAGACCGTGCGCCGGACACGCGCCCACAGGGCGTCGTCGTTGGGCTCGAAGACGACCCACTGCGTACCGGCGAGGATCGACTCCTCCAGGTAGTTGAAGAGCCGTCGGACGTTCAGATAGCGCCAGGCCGGGTCGGAGGCGAGCGTGCGCGCGCCCCACACCCGGATGCCCCGCCCGGGGAAGGACCGGATGCAGTTCAGCCCGATCGGGTTGAGCAGGTCGTGCTCGCCCTTGGTGAGCTGGGTCGCCAGTGCGACGGCCCCCCGGACGACCTCGTTCGCCGGGGCCTTGTGCACCCCGCGTGTGTCGTCGTTGCGCGCCCAGATCCCGGCGATGTGCCCGCTGGGCGGTACGAGGGTGGCGCGGCCCGACGCGGGGTCGGCGACGCTGATCCACGGGTAGTAGAGCGTGGCGTACTTGGAGTCGAAGTTGGCCTGCCCGGTGCGCCAGCCGCGTACCTGCTGCGGGGTGAGGCCGGGCGGCGGGTCGAGGATGGCCACCCGGTCGCCCATCAACTCGCAGTGCGCGATGAGCCCTTGCTGGACGGCGATGACCGACTCCAGGTCCAGCAGACCGCGTTCGTAAGCGCTCATCAGATCGGGAACGGCGATCATGGTGACCTCGTCGACCGCTTCGAGGCCGCCGAGCCCCGTACGCCGGTCGGCGTCACCGACGTACACCTCGGGGGCCATCGCACCGGAACCGCCGGCGGCGGGGGCCGCCGGGGCGAGGGTCACCGTCTGCGGCTCGGGCGGGGCGGGTGCGGCGCCGCGCCCCGACTCCCGTACCTCGATCAGCTCGGACTTGGCGTTGACGCGGGTGGCGACGTTGTCCTTGCTGCGCTTGGTGGTGACGGAGGGGTACGTCTCGACGACCTGGCCGTCGCGCTTCACGAGGAAGCGGAAGACGTCGGCGGGCGGATCGTCGCCCTCCACGGGCGCGACCTCCACGCTGATCTCGCCGCTGACGCCGGGCCGGGGGCGTACGGCGTACGGGCCGACCCGGACCTCGGCGCCGACGGGCAGTTCCCCGGCCTCCCGGCTCTTCCCGGAGGCGCCCTCGCCGTCCTGGTCGTCCTGGCCCTCCTGGCCGTCCGCCGCCACCGTGCCGTCGCCGATGCGTACGACGTAACAGACCCCGCCGCCGTTGGCGAAGAAGCCGTAGACGGCGGACGCGAGGTAGGCGCCATCGACGAAGTCGCCGAAGGCGGCGACGAACTGGCTCCAGTTCGTGATCAGCGTCGGCTCGTCGAAGGGGCCCTTCTGGGCGAAGCCGACGAAGGCGGCGACCGAGGTGCCCACCCCTTCGATCGGCCGGGATCCGGACTCGACCTCTTCGACGTAGACGCCGGGGGACAGGTACGACGGCATAGGGCCTCTCCTCGACACACTCCTGGGCGCACTGCTGGGCACAACGCTGCTCGGCACACTGCTCGACGCTCGACCGGGTGACGCGGGCCATTCTCGCCACGGCAGCGATCACCGGGAACGGACGGTCGGCCGCCCTGCCGCGCAGGGCGGGCTGCCCGATGAGGCAACGCGACCGCGCCACGGGTGCCGCCCCGCCCTGCCCCGTACGCGGACCGCGCGCGCTGCGTACGCCACGGGATTCCCCGGCACGGTGGCAGCCACCACGCATGCACCACATCCGGGCGGGCCCCGCGATCCGGGCGGCCTCCGGCCGGCGGCCGCGGAGAAGCGGGAGGGGCGGGGAGGGCGGATGAAGGCGGTTCCGGAGAAGCCTTCCGCCACGCCACAGCCACGCCACGAGGCGGTACGCGCCCCGGACCTCGACGCCGTGGCCGTCCCGGAACGCGACGCCGTGCCCGTCCCGGAACGCGATGGCTCGCGCCCGGACGCCGCACGAACGGAGCAGACGGCCACCTCCCCGGCATCCCGGGCCCCCGACCGCCGTTCCGTCCAGCGGCTGCAGCGGCTGGCCGGGAACGGAGCGGTGTCGCGGCTGGTGGCCCAGCGGTACACCGCACCGGTCAAGCCGCCCCCGGCCCAGTCGCCGCGCTTCCGCAACGTGAAGACGGATGTGGCGGCGAAGAAGACCCGGCTCGCGGCGCACGCCCCGGCGGCGACGGAGTCGAAGGCGTCGCAGGACGCGGCCGTGGCCCCACCGGACGACAAGGAGGCCCAGGGCAAGGCGGCGAACGCCGAGAAGATGAACGCGGCGAAGCCCGGTGAGTTCGACAAGGCGGCGTTCATCGCAGCCGTCGACAAGGCGATCGACGCGCAGGCGCCCAAGAACCTCGACGAGGCGGACAAGTTCTCCAAGTCCGGCAAGGCGGACCAGGTCAAGGCGGAGGTCGACGGCAAGGTCACCGACGGCAAGGAGTCCTCCGCCAAGGACATCGACACGGCGACGAAGGCCCCGCCCGACACCTCGGCCGCCAAGGACAAGGACGTCACCCCGCTCACCCCCGACCAGGCTCCGGGCAACCCGGGCGCGCCGTCCGCCACGGACGCGGTCCCGGAGAAGCAGCCCGCGGCGGTGACGGACTTCTCCGAGGGGCCGGCCGAGAACGACAAGGCGATGGCGGACGCCGAAGTCACCGAGGAGCAGCTGGCCAAGGGCAACGAACCGGAGTTCAACGAGGCGCTGTCGGCGAAGAAGACCTCGGAGGCGGACGCGGCGAAGGCCCCGGCGAAGGGGAAGGCGGCGGAGGACCAGCAGCTCTCCAGCGCCAAGCAGAACGCGGCGGCCTCCGGTGCCCAGGCGATGTCGGCCCTGACCGCGACCCGGGCCACCGCCGGCAAGCAGGTGGACGGCGGCAAGAACGACACGAAGTCGAAGGACGAGAAGAAGCGCGCCGAGGTCACGGCGAAGCTCCAGAAGGTCTACGACGGCACGAAGAAGGACGTCGAGGACACCCTGTCCGGCCTGGACAAGAAGGTGGACTCGGCGTTCACGGCAGGCGAGAAGTCGGCGCGGGACGCGTTCACGGCGGACCACAAGAGCCGGATGAAGAAGTACAAGGACAAGCGGTACTCGGGCCTCATGGGCAAGGGCCGCTGGGTCAAGGACAAGTTCGCGGGCCTGCCGAAAGAGGCGGATGCCCTCTACCAGGAGTCCCGCAAGCTCTACGTCGCGAAGATGCGGACGGTCATCTCCTCGGTGGCCGACATCATCGGCGCCGAGCTGGGCAAGGCGAAGGCCCGGATAGCCAAGGGCCGCACGGAGTTGAAGGCGGAGGTCGACAAACTCCCGGCGGACCTACGTCAGTTCGGCGAGGAGGCAGCGAAGGACTTCGCGGGCAAGTTCGACGACCTGGAAGCCACGGTCAACGAGAAGTCGGAACAGCTGGTCCAGGACCTCGCCCAGAAGTACACGGCGGCACTCAACAAGATCGACGAGGAGATCAAGAAGCTCCAGGAGGCCAACCGGGGCCTGATCGACAAGGCGAAGGACGCGATCGTCGGAGCCATCAAGACGATCAACGAGCTGAAGAACCTGCTTCTCGGCATCCTCGCCAAGGCCGCCTCCGCGATCATGAAGATCATCAAGGACCCGATCGGCTTCCTGGGCAACCTGGTGAAGGCGGTCGGCGCGGGCCTGAACCTGTTCATCACGAACATCGCCGACCACCTGAAGACCGGCGTCGTCTCCTGGCTCCTGGGCACAGCGGTCAAGGCGGGCCTGGACCTACCAGCCCGTTTCGACCTCAAGGGCATCATCCAGCTCATCGGCTCGATGCTAGGCCTGACCTGGGACAACATCCGCACCCGCGTCACCCGCAAGGGCGTCCCCGACGAAGCGATGAGCGCGGTCGAAACGTCCGTCCCGGTCGCGAAGAACCTCGCCGCCGAAGGCCCGGCCGGCGCGGTCAAGGAAATCCAGGCGGAAGCGGGCGACCTCAAGGCCACGATCCTCGGCAAGCTGACGACCTACCTGATCCCGACGGTCCTCATCGCGGGCATCACCTGGATCATCTCCCTGCTCAACCCCGCCTCGGCGTTCGTCCGCGCGGTCAAGGGCATCATCGACATCGTCACGTTCATCGTGACCCAGGGCACCCAGATCGTGGACTTCGTCAACGCGGTCCTGGACGCGGTCATCGCCATAGCCAACGGCGGCCAGGCCGGCGTCCCCAAACTCATCGAAGCCGCCCTCGCCACGAGCGTCCCCCTCCTCATCGGCTTCCTGGCCGCCCTCCTGGGCATCGGCGGCCTGGCCAACAAGGTCAAGTCGATCTTTCAGTCGGTATCACGACCGGTGACCCGCGCCATCGACAAGATCGTCGACTTCATCGCCAAGAAGGGCAAGGCGCTGTGGGCGAAGCTCAAGAAGGACAAGAAAGGGGGCACGGAATCGCCCCGGAAGGGCAAGGGCGACCCCGAGAAGGAAGCGAACGGGAAAGAAGCAGCCGCCCTCGCGGATGCGGACAGAGCCCTCACCCGGGCCGACTCCCACGAGACGGCGGCGACCGGCGTCCGTGCCGTGGAACGTCGGCACAAGGTCCCACTCCATCTGGTCGTGGACTCCGCGACGCCCGAGGGCAACCTGGTGCACGTCCAGACCGCCCGGACTCCGCAGCACACCCTTCGCGACGAGAACCAGACGCGCGACGAGATCATGGCGGCGATGCGCGGAAAGCACAACAAAACACTCATCGAGCAAGTGCACCCCTACTGGTGGAACGTCTACATCAGCAAGGTGCGGACCGGCCCTCTGCCGACTTCTCCCCACCTGTTCTCCCAGGACGTTCTCAATGGCACGGAGGACGGTGCACGCGCGCTCACCCAGACAGATGCTTTCGTCCAGCCGCTCCTCGGATATTTCAAGGGCAACCGGAAAACGGCCGAAGCCACCGATTTCTACAATCACGTGTTCGGATCTCAGAGTCCCCAGCGCAAGAGTTTCCTCCAAGCTCTCGGATCGCCTGTTCCGGCAGCACTGGCGGCGCAGGCCACAAGTCGGCTTCCGTCAGTCCCGGACGAGTCGTTCCGGGAGAGCCTCGATCAAGGAATCAAGCAACTCGGGCCAGGCAGCTACAAGGTGGACGTCTCACCTTACGGGCAGTTCGATCTGCCGTCCGTACGGCAGAAGGAACACTCGGACTACTTCCCGGAGAACATTCATCTCGACGTACAGGGCGACACGGCCACCACCACGTACACGACGCGGGCCGGCAAGAAATTCACCGTAATCGAGAAGGGCAAGGACCGCTCCGAGTCACTGACGGTGAAGGGTTACGACCTGAACCTGAAGCCGAGTGGCGCGCCACGCGGGATCACGCGGACCCCAGCAGGCTTCGTGGAAGGTGAGGAGTTCAACCGGGCACACGGCATCGCCGACATGTTCGGCGGATCCGGATTCCGGGAAGGGCTGAACCTGGTGTCGACCAGCGACCACTACAACAAACAGATCCAGGGCGCTGCGGAGAGATCGATCGAATCCAGCATCCGGGCGTTCTCCACAAAGCACGGCGTGGAGGTGGGAGAAGTGGCCATGGACCTCACCGTCACCATCACCTTCGGTGTGCTGGTGGGCGACATCCTCAAGGCCCGTGTCTCGAGCCTCCCTTGGTACACAGCGGCCGATCCGGAGTCGCAGCAGCGATATATCGATCTCCTCAAGACGGTCTCCAACCCCCCGATCAGAAGGGCGGAGGAAACGAAGTACGAGTACGTCCTCAAAGTCAACGGCAAGAGCGAAACCCACGAGCCGCCTCCGGTCGGAGCCGACGATTGGCTCTTCGTGAGAAAGAGTGAGAGCTGACGTGAACATTGACGACGCAGTGGCCTTCTTCAAAGAGTTCCTCACCGCAGTGTACGAACAGGACGTCGCCAACCTCACAGTGCCGGACGACCGCCTGGAGCAGCAGATCGCACACACGGAGAGCTACCTTCACTCCTCACCCGGCTCCAGCATGACCTCCCCCTTCATGCGCCCCCGGAACATGTCTGCCGAAAGACTGGCGACCATTGCGGAGAAGGCTTCGGAGCCGGTCCGCCGACCTTTGTACTTGGTGGCGCAGTACGACGTCCCCGGGTGGGGGCGTTGCTTCTCCGCCGATGTCGGCGGAGGAGAAGTAACCAATTCCATCGCCTACGAGCGTCAGTACTGGGCAACGGAGATCGAGGGCGAGCCGAAAATCATCGCGCAGTACGGAATCGACTTCTATACCGACGGCCTCGCCTGGGAGCACCTCATGGGAGCCGTGATCGGGCCCACCGGTGATCCGGTCGCAGTCCGGCCCCTCGAAGAGCCCAGCGTTCCTCGCGACCAAGACGGCTACCGGCGCGTCGTCGCATCGGCCCCGCAGGACCGTACGTGAGCCCGGCGCGCCACCCGCGCTCAGCACCCCGCCTCAGGTCACCAGCCCCAGATACGGCCCGAACTCCGAAGCCAGCGTCAGCCGCCCCAGCTTCTGGTACTCCCGCTGGATCGCGTGGATCACCGTCTCCATCGTCACCGCGCCCCCTGTGTCCGCCGCCAGATACGCCGAAGTCACCGCGATCGAGCGGATGTTGCCGCCCGCCAGCTCGAAGTTCTCGGCGCAGAACGGCAGGTCCAGGTCCGTGCCGCGCGGGAGGGTCGGGCCCAGGCAGCGGTCCCAGAGGAGGAGGCGTTGTTCGGGGTCCGGGACCGGGAAGTCGATGACCAGGTCCAGGCGGCGGGTGAAGGCGTCGTCCAGGTTGGCGCGGAGGTTGGTGGCGAGGATGGCCAGGCCGTCGAAGGACTCCATGCGCTGGAGGAGGTACGCGCTCTCCACGTTGGCGTAGCGGTCATGGGCGTCCTTCACATCCGAGCGCTTCCCGAAGATCGCGTCCGCCTCGTCGAAGAGCAGCACCCCGTTCACCCCCGCCGCCTCCGTGAAGATCCGCTCCAGGTTCTTCTCCGTCTCGCCCACGTACTTGTCGATCACCGTCGCCAGGTCGACCGTGTACAGGTCCAGCCCCAGGTCCGCCGCGATCACCTCCGCCGACA
>MUNB01000322.1 GCA_002154345.1 Streptomyces griseus | reverse complement strand
GAGCCGCGCCCTCCACCGCCGCCGACACCCCCGCCGCCGCGCCCTCGGCGATCCCCGCCCCGTCCGCGTACGCGCTCGACGCCAAGGTGGAACGCTCCCTCGGCGCCGCCACCGCCGGAACCTACCTCGACGCGAAGACCGGGAAGCTGGTCGTCACCGTCACCACCGACCGGGCCGAGGAGCAGGCCCGCGCCACCGGAGCCACCGTCCGCCGGGTGGCTCGCAGCGCCGCCCAGCTCGACGCCGCGATGGCGACCCTGGAGGCCGAGGCGAAGATCACCGGCACCTCCTGGGGCATCGACCCGCGCACCAACCGGGTCGCCGTCGAGGCCGACTCCTCCGTCTCCGCACGGGACCTGGCCCGCCTCGAAGCCGTCGCCGAACGGCTCGACGGCGCGGTCGACATCCAGCGCGTTCCCGGTGAGTTCCGCCGCGAGGTGCTCGGCGGCGGCGCGATCTACGGCGGTGGCAGCCGCTGCTCGGCCGCCTTCAACGTCACCAAGGGCGGGGCCCGTTACTTCGTGACCGCCGGGCACTGCACCAACATCTCCGCCAACTGGTCGGCCAGCTCCGGCGGTTCGGTCATCGGCGTCCGGGAGGGCACCAGCTTCCCGACCAACGACTACGGCATCGTCCGGTACACCGACGGCTCCTCGCCCGCCGGAACGGTCGACCTCTACAACGGCTCCACCCGGGACATCACCTCCGCGGCCAACGCCGTCGTCGGCCAGGCGATCCAGAAGAGCGGCTCCACCACCAAGGTGACCAGCGGCACCGTCACCGCCGTCAACGTCACCGTCAACTACGGCGACGGGCCCGTCTACAACATGGTCCGCACCACCGCCTGCTCGGCCGGCGGCGACAGCGGCGGCGCCCACTTCGCCGGATCCGTCGCCCTCGGCATCCACTCCGGCAGCTCCGGCTGCTCGGGCACGGCGGGCTCGGCCATCCACCAGCCGGTCACCGAGGCGCTCTCGGCGTACGGCGTGACGGTGTACTGAGCCCCGTGATCCCCTAGGCGGCCCATCCGGCCCATCCGGCCCATCCGGCCGTACGAGCCCGACGCCCGCCCGGACCACCGCGCACCCCGGTCCGGGCGGGTCCGCGCGTGCGGCGACGTAATGCGCTGTCGGGCGGGAGAGCGGGCTGGAAGGCTGACGCCATGGTCCCGCCTCCCGCAGTGCACATCGCCCACACCTCCGAGCTCGCCCCCGCCGAACGGGCCCGGATCCGCGATCTGCTCGACACCGCCTTCGAGGGCGCCTTCGACGACCACGACTGGGAGCACGCCCTCGGTGGCGTCCACGCCCTGATCCGCGACGCGGAGGGCCGCCCGATCGCCCACGGCTCGGTCGTCCAGCGCCGGGTGCTGCACGGCAAGCGCTCCTACCGGGCTGGATACGTCGAGGGCGTGGCCGTCCGCGCCGACCGCCGTCGCGAGGGCCTCGGCCACCAGGTGATGGCCGCGCTGGAGCGGGTGATCGACGCGGCCTACGACTTCGGCGCGCTCTCCGCGTCCGACGCGGGCGCGGCGCTCTACACGGCGCGCGGCTGGCAGGTGTGGCCGGGCCGGCTCGGGGCCCTCGGGCCGGACGGACCCGTGGCGCTGCCCGAGGAGGAGGGCAGCACCTACGTACGCCCGGCGGCCGGGCACCCGCTGCCGGCGCCCGGCCACCCGCTCCACTTCGACTGGCGTGACGGCGACCTGATGGTGACGGCGACCTGATGTGACGGCGGCGCCGGTCCGACGAGCCCTGCCGGTGCGTCAGTCGGCGATCTTGATCAGCATCTTGCCGGTGTTCTCGCCCCGCAGCATGCCGAAGAATCCGTCCACCGTCCGGTCGAAGCCGTCCACGACCGTGACGTCCGGCGCGATCAGCCCGCTCTGCAGATGCGGCACCAGCAGCGCTTCCAACTCCGCCTGCGCGTACCCGTAGTCGCGCACCAGCACCCCTTCCAGGCGCAGGCTCTTCCCCACGATGTCGAACAGGTTGCGCGGAGCGGCGGGCGGCTCGTGCGCGGAGTGGTACTGCGAGATCGCGCCGACCCAGGCGATCCGGCCGTGGTCGCGGAGGACCGAGATCGCGCCCTCCAGATGGTCCCCGCCGACGTTGTCGACATAGGCGTCGATGCCGTCCGGGGCGGCCTTTGCCAGCAGTTCGCCGACCGGCCCGTCGTGGTAGTCGAAGGCCGCGTCGAAGCCGAGCTCCCCGGTCAGCCGGGCGACCTTCTCGGGCGTTCCCGCACTGCCGATCAGACGTCCGGCGCCCAGCAGCCGCGCGATCCGCGCCACCGCCGTGCCGACCCCGCCCGCCGCCGCCGAGACGAAGAGGTCCTGACCGGCTCGGAACTCCAGCGTCCGGGTGAGCGCCACATAGGCGGTGAGCCCGGTGCCGCCGAGGATCGAGAGATGGGCGGCGAGCGGGACCCCGTCGTACGAGGGCACCGTCCGCACGCCGCCCTCGCCGGGCGTCACCACGGCGTGGGTCCGCCACCCCGCACGGTGGAAGACGAGGTCGCCCTCCGTGAGGCCGGGGGCGCGCGATGCCGTCACGCGGCCGATGGCACGGCCCTCCAGCGGGACGCCCAGCTCCCAGCCGCCCTCGTCCATCAGCTCGCGGTGGTACGGGTCCACCGAGAGGTAGACGTTCTCCACCACGGCCGTGCCCGGAGCCGGTTCCGGTACGGGCGACTCCTCGACGGTGAAGAGGTCGGCGGTCGGGAAACCGTGCGGGCGGGCGGCGAGTTGGAAGGCGCGTGCGGTGCGCTGTGTCGTCATGCCGACGACGGTAGGAGGGAACGCGACGGCCGGACAGGGGGCGTCGTCGATGGAACAATCCTTTCCATGAACAGCATTCATGCGGGGGGCCCGGGGGCGGGATCACCAGAGGTACGGGACGCGGGGCGGGCGGAGCGGTGACCGATCTCCTGCCGCAGGAACTCCGCGTCATCGCCGCCGTCGCCGACGCCCGCGGATTCTCCGCCGCCGCCCGGACCCTCGGTATGACGCAGTCCGCCGTCTCCCACTCCGTACGCGCCAGTGAGCGCAAGGTCGGCGCGGTGCTCTTCGAGCGCGGACGCCTCGGCGCCGTGCCCACCGCCGCCGGTGACGTGGTCGCCGGGCACGCCCGGCGCATCCTCAGGCTGCTCGATGTGCTGGGAGCCGAGGCCCGGGGGGTGGCCGCCGGGGCCGGCGGCACGAACACGATGAGCGGTCCGCTGCGGATCGCCGCCTTCCGCAGTGCCGCCCTGTATCTGCTGCCGCCGGCGCTGGAGCGCCTCACCGCCCGCCATCCGGGGATCGAACCGGTGGTCCGGATGGTCCGCGAGGTGGGCCGGGGCACGGCGGGCGAGGTGCTGGACGGGCGGGCGGACCTGGCCGTCGCGACGCTCGGGACCACCTCGCCGGTGCCGCAGGGGCTGGTCGGCGGCGTCCTGCTGGAGGAGGAGTACTCCCTGGTGCACCCGGCCGGACACGCGGCGCCCCGCACCCTGCCGCTGGTCGACTGGGTCGAGAACTGCACCTCGTACACCCGCGACTGGTGGGCGGCCCAGGAGTGGATCCCCCGGGCGACGGTCGAGGCCGAGGACGACGGGGCGGTGCTCTCGATGGTCTCGCGCGGCCTCGGCATGGCGATCATGCCCGGTCTGTCCCTGTACGGAGCACCCGCCGGAACGGAGATCACCGCTCTCGGACCCGACCGCCCTACCCGCTCGATCGGCTATGTCACCACCCCTGAGCAGGCACGATCGCTCGCGGTGCGGGCGCTGATCCGGGAGCTGCGGGCGGAACGCGTGGAGTCGGCCGTCTCAGATAGTAGGAAGTCCGACTAACTGTGGAGACAGAGCGGCCCGACTGTCCTAGCTTTGTAGGAGCCGAACGAATCGCTCGATCGAGCGACTGTGGCGGTTGCGGGCGCGCGCCCCGAAGCAGGTAACCCCTGCGGCGTACGCTCCCCGCTCCTTCCGGCGCCTCGAAATCCGATCCTGATCCCTCGGCACCGTGCCGCGCCGTTTCCCCGGCGCCCGGTTCCGACATCCCGCGATCTCAAGGAGTCGATCCATCATGGCCACCTCCACCGCACGCCGCGTCCGCCACACTCCCCGTCCGTCGGAGTCGGACCGCAAGAACGCCGCCGCCGCTCTCCAGCGCGCCCTCGACCGCCGCGACAACGGCGGCTCGACCGGCCACTGAGCCGCCGTTGTCGCGGCGG
>MUNB01000321.1 GCA_002154345.1 Streptomyces griseus | reverse complement strand
CCCCAGCACCCGTCGCCTCACATCCCGCTCACCCGTACCCCCGGCCCTGCCGGACACCCGGGACCCCAGCACACTGCGATCCAGCCCCCGGCCGCGCCGACGCCGTACCCGCCGTTCGGAGAGGCCGCCGCGTCCCCGTTCCCACCCGCACCCGCGGCCCCCGCGCCGGCCCGGCTCCGGGTGGTGGTCGCGGACGACAACCCGGTGGTCCGGGCGGGCCTGGGCGTTCTGCTCTCGGGCCGGGCCGACATCGAGGTCGTGGCAGAGGCGGCGGACGGCCGCGAGGCCTACGAGAAGACGCACCAACACCGCCCCGACGTGGTCCTGCTCGACGTCCAGATGCCCGGCGTGGACGGCATCTCGGCCCTGCCGCACCTGGTCGGCCTCGCGCCCGTACTGATGCTGACGTACAGCCGGGAGAGCGAGATCGTCCACGAGGCGCTGCGCCTGGGCGCGGGCGGCTACCTGGTGCACGGCGAGTTCACGGCGGACCAACTGGTCCAGGCGGTACGCGACACGAAGGACGGCCGCGCCCACTTCACCGCCACGGCGGCGGACGCCCTGCTGGCCCACATGCGCCAGGGGGCGGTCCCGCAGCGGGGCCCCCTGCCCGAGGGGCTGGGCTCGGCACTGACAACGCCGCCCGTGCCCGCGCACGTACCGCCACACCCTCTCGAAAACTCGGAAAGCCTTTCGCAACTGCAACCTTCTGTGGGACAGTCTTCTGTGTCCGGGGGGTCGGCACCCGTCCCCAACAGGCAGCAGTACAAGCTGAGTTCGCGGGAGGTGGAGGTCATGGACCTGATTGCGTCCGGGATGAGCAATCAGCAGATCGCCGCCACCTGCTTCATCAGCGAGAAGACGGTCAAGAACCACATCAACCGCATCTTCACGAAACTCCACAGCGCCACGCGCAGCGAGGCCATCGCCCACTGGCTCGGCACCGCGCCCCGGAACCCCGGGCGGCAGCCATGACCGAGCGATCTCGCAACGCGAGGGCCCAGAAAGCCTTTTGGGCCCGGGAATGGGCCCACGGGCCCTCTGGGCGAGCGATGATTCCCCCCTATGTTTCTCACGTCGCCAACGGCACCGGCCGGGAGGAAGCCGGTATCGAGGGCGACACCGCAGAAACGTGTGAGTCGGCCGGCAACCGGTCGGCCGAACCAGGAGGGGAACACCATGTCGGACATCACCCTGAAGACCGCCGTCCGCGTCAACGGCTGGGCCAACACCGCCGTCAGCAGCATCCAGAAGCGCTACGCGGCGAAGGACCGGGGGCAGACGGCGTTCGAGTACCTGGGCATCATTCTGGTGGTCGTGGCGATCATCGGTGCGATCGTGGCGACCGGCATCGGCGGCGCGATCTCGGAGCGCATCAGCGGACTGGTGGATTCCATCACGGCCCAGTGATGATCGGTCGTTCCCGCAACGACGGAGGGCAGGCCTTCCCCATCTACATCATGATGGTGGCAGGCCTGCTCTTCCTTGCGTTGGCGTTCTTCGCTGTCGGTAAAGCTTCGGCCTTGCGCAACGGCTCTCAAGGGGCGGCCGACGCCGCCGCCCTGGCCGCAGCGCAGAAAGCACGTGGCGACTTCGGGACGGGTTTCTACGCCTCGCTTCCCGGCAACACTCTGGATCTCTTCCTCAGCGCGCCTTTTGCTCCGCCCTGCTCAGAGGCGGATCGGCTGGCCGACGCCAATGAGGCCGACATGACGCTCTGCGTTCCGGACTACGGATACCTGCGAGACAGGATCACCGTGGAGGTCAAGGGGCGTAATCCGGTGGACTCCTCTGTGCTTCCGGGATCCCAGAGCAAGTTCGCCAAGGCCAAGGCCACCGCACTCATCGAGTTCCGCTGCCCCAACCCCAAAGCTGTGGACTTCAACAGTGACGGAGTCCAGGACCTCTTCATCTTCACGTGCCGGAACGGTGAGATTCTCGAGATCGCACCCGGCAGCCCTCCACCGTGGGAGAGCGTGAGCAGGACCCTCTTTGATGTGCGGTTGGTCGACCAGTGACAGCGAACGATGAGTAGAGGAATCGGATCATGAGCATTCGGCACACCACGACGGGCAGAAGGGCGCTGGCGGTTGCCGCCTTGACAGCTGTCTTCGGCCTGGCCCTCACCGGCTGCGGTGACGACGGCGGCAGCGATGAGGCCAAGCAGGGCGGTGAGAACTCGGCGAAGCCCTCCGCGCCCGCCAGCCCGCCCACGGAGGAGAAGGGCGAGCAGCAGCCGGACACCGCTGCCGGTGAGAACGTGGACCCGAATGCCAAGCTCGCGGAAATCCGCGGCGATGGACTGGTGATGACCATTCACCAGGCGAAGCGTGACTCCGGTGGATTCATCACGCTTCAGGCGTCGATCAAGAATGAGGGCACGCAGTCGAAGAACACCACTGCGTGGGCGGGCACGGAGACGGCGCTGCTGGCGAAGAACCCCAACTCGGTGGCCGGCGCCACCCTTGTCGACAAGGTCGGCAAGAAGCGTTACTACATTCTGCGTGACACCGAGAATCGTTGCCTGTGCACGACCGGTATCCCCCCTCTGCTGGCCGGGAAGACCACATCCGTGTTCATGCAGTTCCCGGCACCGCCGGAGACGACGACAGAGGTCGACTTCACGCTGCCGACGTTCGCGACCACGTCGGTGAAGATTTCCGGGTGACGGCCGACATGACGCACACACGCACCCGAATGAGGCCAGCAGGTCTGTCCGCCGCCTCGGTCCTGGTCATCGCGAGCCTCACGTTGTTCGGGGCGACGCCCGCCCTGGCCGACGACGGCCCCAGCGTTCCCCCGGGAACCGAGGCCCAGTCGGTCCCGCCGGTGAAGGTGGACCCCAACGACCCCGATCTGAAGATGCCTGACGGCGGCACCCTCGGCCCGTCGAAGGTCCTCGACATCGTCCAGGTCGTCGAAGACCTCGGCGGCGAGGAACGGCGTGAGGACAGCAACGCCGACATCAAGTTCGCGCTCCAGGCCGAAGTCCTCTTCGGCAAGGACAGCGCGAAGCTCAGCTCGGCGGCCAACGCCCGTATCGCCGCCATCGCCGAGGAGATCAAGAAGCAGAACGCGACCAAGGTCCGCGTCTTCGGCTTCACCGACAACCTCGGTTCCTCGGCCCACGGCGACGTCCTGTCCAAGCAGCGTGCCGACGCCGTGCACGGGGTCCTTTCGAAGCAGCTCGGCTCCACGATCACGTACGAGATCCGGGGCTACGGCGAGCAGTACCCGATCGCCAGCAACAGCAACGAAGAGGGCCGGAAGAAGAACCGTCGCGTGGAGGTGTCCTTCCCGCGCGGAGAGGGGGCCTGACCCCTTCTCCACGCACCGGTCGGTGCACCCGCACCCATACGCGCACCGGCACCCGCACCCGTCGTCGCTCTCCCAGCGACGGCGGGTGCGCTGTCAGCCCGTTGTGTCAGTCCGCTGCCATATCCTTCCCGCCACCACACGCCGACCGGGAAGACCCAGAGCATTGACCAGCCAGTCCGCTTTTCCGCTGCCCTTTCACGTTTCCCGTTCCGTTTCGTACGCGACCCCCCGAACGCTGCGCGAACTCCAGATGATGCAGTGCAGCGCGCACATCCGGGCGAAGCCGGGATGGTCCGACAAGATGCGTGATGCCGGCATCGTCGCCAGGTGGACGCAGGAGGCGATAGCCCAAGGGCTCACCGAGGCGCAGGTTCGTTACGTGCTCGCCGAGCTCGTGCACTACGCCGCGCTACGGGACGACCGGACCGGCGCGGAGGTGTCCGCCGTCGACGGCGTGTGGCAGTCGGACACGCTGATCGACGATGAGCTCGGAGCCCGGCTGCGCGCGGCGGTCCGGGTTCTGGAGGAGGTTCCCGAAGCGGAGCAGGACTGGCATCCGGGCTCCGGCGACCAGGTGCTGGATCTGGTCCACCCCTCCCTCTTCTGCCTGGTACGAGAGGCGAGCGGCGCACCCGAGCGGGCTTGGCGGAACCCGACGGACCGCTACACCGCGTACGAGTTCTCCGAGAAGTTCCAGTGGCTGCCCACGGACGTCGACGTCAGCACCGAGGGCGATGTCGCCTTCCGCTCGTATGTCAACAACGTCCACCCCGAGAAGCATCGTGACCTGGCCGCCGTGCTCCCGGACCTGTTCGCGCGGATGCGCCCTCTGTGGGAGAACGTCCTCACCGATCTGCGCCACCCGCGGCCCCTGCGGATCGAGGCCGACCCCTTCGGGTGGTACGGCGACTCGGAGCCGGTGTATCCGGACAAGTCCTCCTTCAGCGATGAGGAGGCCTACGCGGAGGCCCTCAGCGCGTGGGAGACGGCCCAGGACGACTGGTGGGTCAACCGCAGTCCGATCATTCCGGACGCCCCGGACTACACCCCGCCCGCGTCGCCCGACGCTTCCGCCCGGGTCGATCTGCGCGGCCGCCGCCTCCAGGTCATCGTCAAGCTCGCCACCATCCACCTCACCCCGGAGAAGCCGGCGTACGACGGCGGCTCCTGGCATGTCGAGGGAATGCTGAACGAGCGGATCGTCTCGACCGGCATCTACTACTGGGAGAGCGAGAACATCACCGAGAGCCGGCTGAGCTTCCGGGCGGCGCTCGACTACCCGCGCTACGAACAGAACGACGACAACGGTCTGCGCGAGGTCTACGGACTGGAGGACGAAGACGCCCTGAACCAGACGCTGGGATCGGCAGCCACCCCGGCGGGCCGCTGCCTGGCGTTCCCGAACATCCTGCAGCATCGCGTCGGCTCGTTCCGGCTCGCGGATCCCACCCGCCCCGGATACCGCAAGATTCTCGCGTTCTTCCTGGTCGATCCGTCGGAAAAGATCGTCTCGACATCCGATGTGCCGCCGCAGCAGCCCTGGTCCGACACGTCGACCATGACGCTCGAACAGGCCAAGGAATATCGCGAACAGCTCATGCACGAACGCAAGTTCTTCGTCGACGAACACAACGAGCAGCTCTACGAGCGGGAGTTCTCCCTCTGCGAGCACTGACGGGCGGCCCTCCGTCCTCCTGCCCGGCAGGGCAGCAAACCAGCCACATCCCCTCCGTGGCCGTCACTCGAACGGCCGACCGTCGTTTGCGTTGTGGGTTCATGCGGGTGCGGCGAGGAAGGTGTGATGGGTGTGGAGGCCCAGGCGACGAACGAACGGGTGGCGGGGCGCACATGGACGGTGCGGCTGGATCCCGTCGGTCGCGGGCGGGCGGACGTACGCGTCTCGTGCAGTCGGCCGGCCTGCGCCGCGCAGGTGCTGTCCTCCGCCGCCGTAGGACGTACGGCGGCGGTCGAGCATCTCAAGGCCCATCTGCGCGCCGGCCCGGCCCCCCGCCCCACGGCGTACTGCGTCTGCCGGGCCGAGGATTGCCACACGCACATCCGGCCCGCCGGACCGCGTGAGCGTCCCGCCCCCTGGCGGTGCGGGGGCGCGATCGTCCTGGCGGTCGTCACGGACCGGGAAGGGCGCTGGTGGCGGGTGATGGAGTGCTGCGCGCGCTGCGCGGCCGCCCATCCCACCGCGAAGGTCGTCGCCACCGCCCCGGCCCCCGACCGGCCGGCCACGGGCGGCGCCCACCGGGGCGGCGGCACCGCCCCGGCCCCGGCCGCCTCACGCGCGCCGTCGGCCGCCGCACCCGCGACGACCTTCTCCTCCATCGGCCCGCACTTCTCGCACCGCGCCCCCGAGGCCGCCGTCCCGCAGCAGGCACCGGCATCCGGGTCGGCACCGGCATTCGGGGCGGCACCGGCATCCCGGACGGCACCTGCATCCCGGACGGCCAGGCAGGCAAGGCCCGCGCGGCAGCGCGGCCGGCGGGGGCGGATCGCGCAGCGCTTCGTCCCGCACGAGCTGCGGCCCATCGCCCTGCGCGACGAGCTCACCGAACTCGGTGAACTCTTCCGCGCCTACCAGCAGCGCGCCGAACCCGACCTCGCGGTGCTCGCCGACCTCCACGCCCGTAAGGCGAAGGCCTTCTTCGCCTGGGCCGAGGCCACCGGTGAGACCGCACTGCGTCTCGACGCCCAACGGGCCGAGCAGGCCGCCGCCACCGTCCGCCGCCAGCATCTGCACCGCATCGGCCAGGCTCCGGACGGGGAAGGGCCGGTCGTGGCACGGCTGCTGACCGCGTCCGCGCAGTGGGACCACGCACGGGCCGTCCTCGCGCAGGTGGCCGACCACGCCCCCCTGCCGGGCCCGGACGCACGCCTCCTGGTGGTGATGCTGACGCTGCGCACCGCGCAGTCCGGGGTCGGCAACCTCGTCGGCCAGGACCTCAAGGGGCTGCCCCTGCGCGAGCCCGAGCAACTGGTGGCGCAGCTGGTGGAGAGCGGCTGGCTGAGCATCGCCGGGACCGTCGACGAACTGATCGCCTCCCGCCCCGAGTGCCCCACTCGGATCACCGTGCCGTCACTGACGCCCGACGACGGCGACCCGGGCCCGTTCACGTTCGGCAAGAAGCTGCGGCCCCGGCTCAGCGGATGGGCCCAGAGAGTCGTCGGCGACAAGAAGCTCCGCAAGGCCAAGACCGAGGCCGAGGTGCGGCTGCTCGCCCTCGCGCTGGCCACCGGGATCGACGCCGACGGCAGGCTGGGGGCCCAGGGCCGGGGCATCGAGCTGGAGGCCCTGGCCTCCTGGTGCGCCGTCGACCCCGGCGAGCTGCCGGAGCTGGTGGACCGGCTGACCACGGCGGACTGGCTGGCGGAGGCGGTCGTCACCGACACCCTGCTCACCGGCCGGCTCACCGAACGGGTCCTTCCGCTCACCTGCCCGCTGCCCCGGTGAGCCGCTGCCCCGGTGAGCCGGGAGACGGTACGCGGGGGCCCTGCCCCCCCCTGCCGCGGTGAGCCGGCAAATGGCGCGCGGGGTCCTGCCCCCTGCCCGGTGAGTCCGGTGACGGTACGCGGGGTGCTGCCCGCTACCCGATGAGGCGGGAAGCCGGGAAGCCGGGAAGCAATCCCGGGCCCCTCCCCGCTGCCCGGTTGTCGCCGTTGCGGGCATCGGTATTTCCTGCCCTCGCGCGGGGGCGCATACGTTCGCCCCATGACGTGGAATTTTCTGACGGCCGAAGAACTCGCGACTGCCCTCCGTGCCGGCGAAGTGACCTCGGCGGAACTGACCGACGACGCGATCACCCGTATCGAGCGGGACGACAAGGCGGTCAACTCCGTCTGTGTGCCCGACTTCGACCGGGCCCGGGCCGCCGCCCGCGCCGCCGACCGGGCGCGTGCCCGTGGTGAGGACCGGCCGTTGCTCGGCATACCGGTGACGGTGAAGGAGTCCTACGACATCGCGGGCCTGCCCACGACCTGGGGCATGCCGCAGTACCGGAACCATCTGCCCGCCGAGGACGCGGTCCAGGTGTCGCGGCTCAAGGACGCGGGTGCGGTGGTGCTCGGCAAGACCAATGTGCCGCTGGGGCTGCAGGACATCCAGAGCTTCAACGAGATCCACGGCACCACCAACAACCCCTGGGACCACAGCCGTACGTCGGGTGGGTCGTCCGGCGGATCGGCTGCGGCCCTGGCGTCCGGGTTCGGCGCGCTGTCCATCGGCTCCGACCTCGCCGGTTCACTGCGCACGCCCGCACACTTCTGCGGTGTCCACGCGCACAAGCCGAGTCTCGGGCTGGTGCCCGGCCGGGGCATGGTCCCGCCCGACACGCCCGCCCTGCCGTTCGACCACGACCTCGCCGTCGTCGGTCCGATGGCGCGCAGCGCACGTGACCTCGGGCTGCTCCTCGATGTCATGGCAGGACCGGACCCGCTCACGTTCGGTGTGGCGCACGACCTGAGGCTGCCGCCCGCGCGCCACGAGCGGATCGGCGACTTCCGGGTCCTGGTCCTCGACGACCACCCGTTCCTGCCGACCGGCGCCGCCGTGCGGGCGGGCGTGGGCCGGGTGGCGGACGCCCTCGCCGACGGCGGGGCCCGCGTCGAGCGGCACAGCCCGCTGCTGCCCGATCTGGCCGAATCCGCCACGCTCTACACCCAGTTGCTGTTCTCCGGCTCCGTCGCGAGCTTCCCCGTCGAGTCGTACGAGGAACTGCGGGTCCGCGCCGCCGGGCTGAGCGCCGACGACCGGAGCCTCGACGCGGCGCGGCTGCGCGCCATGGTGTTCAGCCACCGCGACTGGATGGCCGCGAACACCCGCCGTGAGCTGCACCGCCACGCCTGGCGGCAGTTCTTCGCCGAGTTCGACGCCGTGGTGTGCCCCATCACGCCCACCCCCGCGTTCCCGCACGACCACCACCCGGACCCGATGGCCCGCCGGATCGACATCGACGGCGTCGGGTTCGCCTACTTCGACCAGCTCGTCTGGGCCGGTCTGGCCACCCTGCCCGGACTGCCCGCCACCGCCGTACCGGCGGGCCGGTCGCCCGAGGGGCTGCCGGTGGGCGTGCAGATCATCGGCCCGATGTTCGAGGACCGCACCCCGCTGCGGCTGGCCGAACTGCTGGAGCAGCGGATCGGTGGCTTCCAGGCGCCGGAGCGGACATAGGGCGCTGCCGCTCCGGCCCACCCAGGGCCCGCCCTTCGCGGCGGAAGCGGCGGATCACGTCGTTGTCGGGACCGCCGCCGCTCGGAGATCATCTCGGCATGACATCAGAGACGATCACCGCGGCGGCGTCCGGCACCTGGCCCCTCGGAGACCTCGTGGTCAACCGCATCGGGTTCGGGACGATGCGGTTGCCGCAGCAGGGCGAAGCGTTCGACGTCGACGCGGTGCCGGGCGACCGCGACCGGGCGATACGGGTGCTGCGCCGCGCCCGCGAACTCGGCGTGAACCACATCGACACCGCCGCGTTCTACTTCTCGCGGCTCCGCTCCGCCAACGAGCTGATCAACAGCGCGCTGGCGCCCTACCCCGACGACCTCGTCATCACCACCAAGGTCGGACCAGGACGCGACCCCTCGGGCCGGTGGCAGAACCACGCCACACCCGGGCAGTTGCGCGGGCAGGTCGAGGAGAACCTCCGCCAGCTCGGCCGCGACCACCTCGACGTGGTGAACCTGCGCATCGTGGGCACCGACTCGATCGCCGAGCGCTTCGGCGCGCTGGCCGAACTGCGCGAGGCCGGGCTGATCCGCCACCTCGGCGTCTCCAACGTCGGCCCCGCGCAGCTCGCCGAAGCCCGTGCCATCGCCCCGGTCGTCTGTGTGCAGAACAAGTACGGGCTCGGATCCCCGCCCGACCAGGACGCGTTCCTGCGGGACTGCGGTGAGCAGGGCATCGCCTTCGTGCCCTTCTACGCCATCGCGGGCGCCGGGCGCGAGGCGGGCGCCGCCCCGGACGCGGACGCCGGCGCCGACGCGCTGCTCACAATCGCCCGCGCGCACGGCGTGAGCACGGCGCAGGTCCGGCTGGCCTGGACGCTGCACCGCGGGCCCCATGTGCTCGCCATCCCCGGCACCGGAAACCCGGACCACCTCGCCGCCAACGTCGCCGCCGGAGCCCTGCGGCTGTCCGACGACGAACTCGCCGCCCTGGAAGCCCTCCACCGGGGCGGCGAGGCGGCGGGGCGGGCATGAAGCGATAGAGGAACCGGCCGCCCGGGAGCTGCCTCATACGCCCCGGGGGAGTTCCAGTTGCCGGGCCAGGTCCGCCAGGTCCTCCGCGTACAGGTCGAACCGGTCCGAGGGCGCGGGCGGGTCGCCGACCGGGCGCGCCACATAGGCCGTGCGCAGGCCCAGCGCCTGTGCGCCCCGCAGGTCCCAGGCGTGGGCGGCGACCATCAGCAGGCGCTCCGGCGGCCGCCCGGCGACGGTGACGGCCAGCCGGTAGACCGCCGGGTCCGGCTTGTAGGCGCGGGCGTCCTCGGCGGAGAGGGCCTGGTGCCAGCGCAGTCCCGCGTGGGCGTTCAGTTCCAGCAGCGCCGTCCGGCTCGCGTTGGAGAGGCCGATCAGCGGGAAGCGTCCGGCGAGCCGGGCCAGCCCCGCCACCGTGTCGGGCCACGGAGGGAGGCGGCGGGCCGCACCGGCCAACTCCTGCACGGCGGCCGAGTCCTCGACCCCGGCCGCCTCCGCGACGATCCGGGCGGCCTCGCGGTCGAGGGCGTCGCTGGGAAGGTAAGGGCGGTCGCCGTCGAGGATCCGGCGCTGCTCGCGCTCGATGTGCCGCTGCCAGAGCAGCAGAAGCCGTTCGGTCCCGGGGGCGTCCAGGGACGGGACGGCGGACGGGCCGACGGAGGGGCCGACGGAGGGGACGGCGGACGGGCCGGGGGACAGGCCGGCAGACGGGCCCAGGGCGCGGATGCCGGCGCGGAGCCCGGCCGGTTCGTCGACGAGTGTGCCGAGCACGTCGAACACGAGGGCGTCGATCTTCAGCTCTGCCATGGCGCGGTCTCCTCCGGAGGGTGGGCGGCAGAAGGGACAACACCGCGACAGCGGCCTCCCATGCCCGGCTCTACCGTGACCGTGCCCGGCTCCACCGCGCCTCTGCCCGGCTTCACCGTGACCGTGCCCGGCCCCACCGCGCC
>MUNB01000320.1 GCA_002154345.1 Streptomyces griseus | reverse complement strand
ACACCGCGACGACCTCGGCCCCGCGGACGGCGAGAGCCGCCGCGACGGGCAGCAGGAAGGGGCCCGTACCGCCGAGGACCACCCGGCGGCCGGCCACCGCTCCCCCGCCCTTGAGCAGCGCCTGAAGCCCTCCGGCGGTGAGCACACCGGGCAGGTCCCAGCCGGGAAAGGGGAGTTGGCGGTCGTAGGCGCCGGTCGCCACCAGCAGGGCCGGGGCGCGCAGCACGACGGTCCGCTCCTCCGGCGCCCGGCTCCGGTCCACCGCGTGGACGGTGAATCCGTCGTCCTCACGGGCCGTGGTCCACACCGGGTGGTTCAGCAGCAGCGCGAGCCGGCCGGTGCGCTCGTGGGCGGCCAGCCTGGCGCACAACTCCCGGTAGACGCCCAGGCCGTGGTGGAGGNNCGACCCGCAGTCCGCCGTCCAGGGCGGTGGCGGCGGCGGCCATACCGGCCGGGCCCGCGCCCACCACCACGAGGTCACGGGGCTCACCCGTCACCACGAGGTCGCCGGACTCACTCATCGCCGTCCTCCCCGGTCGTGACGGCCATGCCCGCACGGGCCAGGACCAGACAGGCGCGCTGTCCGCCCCTGCCGTCGACGGTCACCAGGCAGTCGAAGCAGACGCCGATCCCGCAGAAGATCCCCCGGGGCCGCTGCCCGCCCCGGGTGGTCCGCCAGGCGACCCGGCCCGAGGCGACGAGCGCGGCGGCCAGGGTCTGTCCGGGAACGAACGCCAGCGGCTCGCCGTCCACGGTGAACGCGGTCTCCGCCATCTCCGCCGACTCCGCCATCCCTGCGGTCACTTCGGTCACTTCGGCGCACCTCCGGTGGTGAGGAATCGGTCGGGCAGCAGGCCGGTGTGGGCGGCCGGATCGGCACCGCGCCAGGGCTTGCCGAGCAGCTGGGCGGTGACCAGGGCGCCGGTCGCGGGGGCCAGGCCGATACCGGCGCCCTCGTGGCCGCACGCGTGGACGACGCCGGGGACGCGGGGGTCCGGGCCGACCACCGGCAGATGGTCCGGGCAGTACGGCCGGAAGCCCCGGTAGGCGCGGATCAGGTGGACGCCGCGCAGAAACGGGAAGAGGCGGCACGCCTGGGCCGCGAGCGCGGTCACCACGGCCGGGTTCATCGCGGTGTCGAAGCCGACGCGTTCACGGCTGGCGCCGATCAGGATGGTGCCGGCGCGGGTGCCCTCGACGACGCACGAGGTCTCCAGACCCGCTTCGCTGGAGGCGACGTTGGCGACGTAGTCGGCGGAGTAGACCTTGCGCCGGATCATCGGCGGCAGCGGCTCGGTGACGAGGACGAAGCCCCGGCGCGGCAGGATCTCGACGGGTGCGCCGAGCCGGCGGCCGACCTCGCCGCCCCACGTTCCGGCGGCGTTGACCACGGCGTCGGCGGCCACTACCGAACCGTCGGCCGTGCGAACTCCGGTGATCCGCCCGCCGGTTCCGGTGACGGCGGCGACGGCCTCGCCGGTGTGCGTACGGGCTCCGCGGCGCACGGCGGCGCGCAGCAGCCCGGCCGCCGCGAGAACGGGCTGCACCTGGGCGTCCTGCGGATAGTGGACGCCGCCGGGCAGACCGGGTGCGATGTGCGGTTCGAGGTCGCCGGGGCGCTCGACGGGTTCGGTACGGACGCCGGACTCCGCCTGGCGCGCGGCGAACGCGTGCAGGGCGGTGAGGGCTTCGGGCGTGCTCGCGACGACCAGGCCGCCCTTGGTCTCGAACTCGACGCTCTCCGGGCCGAGTTCCGCGGCGACCTCGCCCCACAGTCCGCGGCTGAGCCGGGCCAGTTCCAGTTCGGGCCCCGGCTCCTTGTCGGAGAGGAGGATGTTGCCCTCGCCCCGACTGGTCGTGCCCGCGCCGACAGGGCCCCGGTCGAGCACCGTGACGTCGAGGCCGGCCGCGACGGCGTGGAACGCGCAGGCGGCGCCCACGATGCCCGCGCCGACGACTACGACTTTCATGGCCACCCCTTTGGCGCCCGCACGGCCGCCGCTAGTGCAATGTCACATGCCATTGCCTAGGCTATACATCCGGACGACCCGAGGACAACGCCGCCGCCCCGGTGACTTTCACCCGGGCACCCGACGACGGCGCGCCGGGCACCCGGCGCGCCCGGCCGCGCCCGGCCGGGCCCGGTCCCACAGCATCCGGTCTCACACCACCGGGGTGAACTCCGGCAGGACCAGCGCCGAATGAGCGGGCCGACCCTCCGCCGGGGGCGGCGCGACGAGACCGCGGAGCATGGCGTTGCGTTGCTCCAGGGCCCGGGCGGTGGCCGGGAAGAGCACGGCGTCCCCCTCGCCGACCCGGTCCTGGTTGAGCGTCACGAACGCACGGGTGTCCCGCTCGTAGGCGGCGAAGCCCGCGGTGTGGTCCCGTTCGGCCGCCAGGGAGCCGGCCAGCATGTACGCGCCGACGAGCGCGAGGCTGGAGCCCTGTCCGGTGAGGAACGAGGGCGCGTACGCGGCGTCGCCGACCAGGGCGACCCTGTTGTCGGACCAGCGGGGCATGCGGATCTGGCCGACCGCGTCGAAGAACAGGTCCTCCGCCTCGCGCAGGGCGGCGAGCAGGCCCGGGACCTCCCAGCCGGCCCCGGCGAACACCTCGGCGACCAGGTCGCGTTGGGCCTCCGGGTCGCGGAACGCGCCGGACGGCGGTTCGGGGCGGGCGAAGTTGAGGAGCGCGTGGACCTCGTCGCCGTCCTCCACGGCGTACAACACGGCGGCCCGGCCCGGGGAGTTCCACATCGTGGCCTCGCGAACGAGCCCGAAGGTGTTGCGCACGGTGAATCCGGCGAAGCAGTAGCCGAGGTACCGGTGGAACCCCTCCTCGGGGCCGAACACGAGCTCGCGGGTACGTGAGTGGAGCCCGTCCGCCCCGACCACGAGGTCGAACGTACGGCTGCCGCCACCGCGGAAGGTGACGTCGACCCCGTGGCGGTGCTGGTCGAGGGTGTCGATGGAGTCGTCGAACAGGAACTCCACGTCGTCACGGACCGCCGCGTACAGAGCCCCGGCCAGCGCCCCGCGCCGTACCTCCAGGTCCTCCCCCGCGACTCCGCCGGTGACGGCGTTCGGGTCGACCGAGGCCACCTCGCCGCCGTCCTCGTCGAGGAAGGTCAGCCGGCGCAGGTCGATGTGCGCGTCGCGCAGGCGCGGCAGGATGCCCATCCTCCGGACGACGTCGAGCGCGGTGCCCCGTACGTCGATGGGATAGCCGCCGCCGCGGAGCGCGCCCGCCTTCTCGACCACGGTGACCGCGCATCCGTAGCGGTTCAGCCAGAACGCGAGGGCGGGCCCCGCGATACTGGCCCCGGAGATCAGGACCGTGCGCCTCCGCACGGCGGGGGCTCCCTGGGACAGAGCGGTGCGGGTCATTCCTGGTCTCCTTTGTTCAGGGTGCGGACGACGAGCAGGGACAGCGCCGTGACGGCGCCGGCCAGGACGAAGCCGGTGACGAAGGCCGATTCGGCCGGGATGTTCGATCCGGTGGGGGTTCCGGCGGTGAGGATCGCGCCGCTGATCTGCACGCCCACGGCGAAGCCGATCACGCGCGTCACCAGGACCAGGCCGGTGGCGATGCCGGTGTCACCGCGGTCGACGGAGGTGGCGGTGCCGGTCACCAACGCCGTCACGCACAGGCCGTTGGCGAGCGCGATCAGCAGCTTGCCAATGACCAGGTGCCCGACCTCGTCGTGCGCGGCCGCCAGGGCGATCAGGGCGGCGCTCATGATGACGATCCCGGCGGTGACCACGGCACGCGAGCCGTACCGCCGTGCCCCGAACCCGCTGACCGGCCCGGCCAGCGAGGCGGCCACGGCGCCGGGCAGCAGGAAGAGGCCGATCTGCGTGGCGCTCGCCCCGAAGCCGTATCCGTCGGCGGACAGCCCGAGGAGTTGTGGGACGAGATGGACCGCCATCGAGGTGCCGACGCAGATCACGAACGTCAGCACACAGGACTTCCACACCGCGGGGCGGCTCAGCATGCGCAGATCGACCATCGGTGAGGCCGCCCGGCGCTCGACGGCCACCCATCCGGTCACGAAGGCGGCCAGCAGCACGGCCAGGGCGCCGAGCACGAGAGGCCGTGCGGCGATCTCGGGCGCCAGCGCGAGGACGAGCATGAGCGTGACCAGCGTGCCGCTCAGGAGAACCAGGCCGGGCAGGTCGACGCCGGCGCCGTCCGAGCGGCGCGGCGGATCGTGCGGCACCACCCGGTTCACCAGCACGGTGGCGCCGATGACCGCGAACGTCGGCAGCGCGAACATCCAGTGCCGGGACAGCCCTTCGGCGACCGGCCCGGCCGCCAGCGTCCCCGCCGTCCCGCCGCCGACGAACAGCCCGCTGACCACTCCGACGGCCACCTTGGCCTCGCCCGCCGGGAGGTGTTCGCGCACCAGGATGAACGACAGGGGCAACGCGCCCACCATCGCCCCCTGGAGGATCTGACCGAGCAGCAGCACCGGCAGGTTCGGCGCCAGGGCGGACACCAGACCCCCGGCGCAGACCACCGTCATCAGCCGGACCATGATCTGTTTCCCGCCGTGGCGGTCGCCTAACTTTCCCGCGATCGGTGTGACGAGCGCGCCGGTGACGAGGAGCACGATGCTGAGCAACGCCCCTTCGGAGGGGTTCAGTTCGAGCTCGCGCTGGAGGAGCGGGAGCGTCGGCGTCACCACCGATTCCAGTGCGCCGGTGGCCACCGCCAGCGCGCCGAGGGCTCCGACGGCGGCCTTCCCGACACGGAGCGGCGGAGTCTGGGTCGTGGTCATGGACATCCTTTCCGTCACGGCCCGGCGAGAAGGAGTCGGCCACACACGGATGGACACGTACGGATGGACGCGTACGGAGGACGCGCACGGCGCGCACCGGGCCAGAACTACACTACACCGTGCAGTGTAGAACGGTTAGGATGAGTCCATGCCGACCACCAAGACGCTGCGCGAGGGATCCGCACACAAGCGGGCCGCCATCCTCTCGGCGGCCCGGGAGCTGTTCCTCGCCGACGGCTTCGACCGGTCCAGCGTGGACGCGGTCGCCGCCCGGGCCGAGGTGTCCAAGCGGACGGTCTACGACTACTTCGGCGACAAGCGGACGCTGTTGCGGGCCGTCGTCGACTCCGTCGGCCAGTCGCTGATCACCACGATCCGGCGCACGCTGGACGACACCCTCACCGAGCTCACGGACGGCGACGAGCTGGAGGAGCGCCTGGTCACGTTCGCGATGCGCATCGCGACCGACATGCTCGGCTCGGCGGAGTACGCCACACTGCAGCGGCTCCTCAGGACGGAGTCGGACCATCTGCCGCACCGGGACTACAACTCGATGGCCGACACCCCCGACGAGGCCATCGCCGACCGGTTCGCCGCCTTCGCCGAGGCCGGCCTGCTCGACGCCCCCGACCCCCGGCTGGCCGCCGACCAGTTCCTCGCGCTGACCTTCGGCGTCGCCCTGGACCGGCTCGGCTCCGCGAACGCCGCACAGGACGCCCGCGTACGGCCGCTGGTCGTCGAGGGGGTACGGACCTTCCTGCGGGCCTACCGTTCCGGCCGGGGCCCGAGCGGCACCGCCTGACACCGGCCGGCGGGCCGGGCTCCGACGCAGGCACCCACCCGCGGCCACGCCCTTGGAGGGCGCCCGCTCCGAACGCCCGCGCCCCTAGGCGGTGTCTTCAAATGATCATCGTTGGTGGATCATGGTGTCGTGATACGTCGTCATGAACTGTCTGATGCTGAGTGGGAGTTCGTCCGGCCGTTGCTGCCCGTGTCGTTGCGGGGGCGGAAGCGGCTGGATGACCGCAGGGTCCTGAACGGGATCGTGTGGAAGTTCCGGACCGGGACGGCCTGGCGGGATGTGCCCGAGCGCTACGGGCCGTGGGC
>MUNB01000032.1:42577-55562 GCA_002154345.1 Streptomyces griseus | reverse complement strand
CTTCCGGATCACCCTGCCCCGCCCCGCCCGCCGCACCCCGAAGACCCTGCGGGTCCGCCCGGCCGACACCCTCGTCCTGCGCCGCGGACCGCTCTCGCTCCTCGTCACCCGGCGCGCCGCCCTCGCCGCCGTCGCCCTCGCCGGAGCCCTCCTGCTCGCCGTCGTCCTCTCCGCGTACGCGGGCCAGAGCGACATGGGCGTCGGCCGCACCTTCCGCGCGGTGCTCGGCCAGGGCGACCGCTTCGACGTGCTGCTCGTCCAGAAGTTCCGCCTCGGCCGCATCGTCGCCGGACTCACCGCCGGCGCGGCCCTCGGCCTCGCGGGCTGCCTCACCCAGACCCTGGCCCGCAACCGCCTCGCCACCCCCGAACTCCTCGGCGTCAACGACGGGGCCACTGCCGCCGTCCTGCTCTCCGTCACTCTCAGCGCCTCCGGAACGTTCGGCGCCTGGTGGGCCGGGCCGATCGGCGCCCTGGTCGCCGTCATCGTCGTCACCACCGTCTCCGGCGGCCTCGGCCAACGCGGCTACCGCGTCCTCGTCGTCGGCCTCGCCATGTCCGCCCTGGCCTCTGCGATCACCCAGGTCGTCCTCTCCCGCCGCTCCCTCTCCTCCGCGAGCTCGCTGTACGTATGGACCTCGGGCAGCCTCAACGGACGCAGCTACTCCGTCGCCGTACCCGTCCTCATCGGCCTCGCGGTGCTCGTCCCCATCAGCCTCGCCGTCGCCCGCCACCTGGCCGTCCTGCGCTTCGACGACGCCACCGCCTCCTCGCTCGGCTCGGCCCCCGGCCGGGTCCGCACCCTCGCCCTGCTGCTGGCCGTCGGCCTCGCCGGGCTCGCGGTCGGCATCTGCGGCCCGGTCGGCTTCGTGGCGCTCGCCGCCCCCGTCATCGCCTCCCGGCTCGCCGGGCCGCTGCGCGTCCCGCTCGTCGGCTCGATGCTCACCGGAGCCGTCCTCGTCGTCGTCGCCGACACCCTCGGCCGCATCGCGTTCGACGGCGTCGAACTCCCCGTCGGCATCGTCACCACCGTCCTCGGCGGCCCCTTCCTGCTCTGGGTGCTGCTCGGCCGCTCCGCGGCCACCCGCGTGTAGCGGACCGCCACCCCCCGTAGAGAACAGCGAGAGACCCATGACCCAGCCGTCGGCCTACCCGCCGCGCGGGAACCCCCCGGCCACTCCCGTACCCGAGGGACCGACCGGATCCGAGACGACCGCCGTACGAAGCCCTCTGCTGCGCACGCTCCGCGCGGACGTCCGTGCCGACAAGCCCGACGCCGAGGAGGCGTTCTGGCGGTACGCGGCCGCCACCGGCACCCCGCTCGTCGAACCCGACCCCGAGGGCGACCCGGACCACCGGCTCGTCACCTTCGTCCGCCGTGAGGACCCCGCGCGCCCCGCCACCCATGTCCTGGCCCTCGTCCACACGGTCACCGACAAGGACCGCCACGCGGGCGACCTCGCCCCGCACCTGATGGAACGGATCGAGGGCACCGGCGTCTGGGCGATCAGCCACCGGCTGCGCGCCGACCACCGCGCCTCGTACCAGTTCCACGCCACCGACGGCACCCGCGAGGACGCCCTGCGTGCCGACCGGGCCTCCTGGCTCCGGGTCCTCGACCACGCCGAACCCGACCCGCTCAACGACCGCGCCCCGCTGCCCTCCCGGGACGGCCGCAACCCCGCCTCCGTACTCGAACTCCCCGAAGCCCCGCCGCAGTCACGCGTCCTGCGGCGCGACGACGTGGCCCGGGGCCGCACGCTCGACGCCGAGGTCGACGGCCGCCGGATCACCGTCCACCTGCCGCCCGGCCACCGCCCGGACGGCGGCCCGTACGCGCTCGCCGTGCTCCTCGACGGCGAGATGTGGGGGCCGGTCCTCGGCGTCGGAGACACCCTCGACAACCTGTACGCCGACGGGGAGCTGCCGCCCACCGTGGCGGTCCTGGTCGACACCATGGGCCGGCGCATGCAGGACCTCGCGTGCAGCGGCCCGTTCGTCGACTGGCTCGCCGACACCCTGCTGCCCTGGGCCGGACGGGAGTACGCGGCCGGTGCCGACGCCGCACGCACCGTCGTCGCCGGGCAGAGCGCGGGCGGCCTCACCGCCGCGTTCGCCGCGTTCCGGCGGCCCGACCGCTTCGGCCTCGCGCTCTCCCAGTCCGGCTCCTTCTGGTGGCCCGACGACGAGCGCGGCAGCGAATGGCTCACCGGGCAGTACGCGTGGGCGGAGCGCAGGCCGGTGACCGTGCATCTGGAGGTCGGCCTCCAGGAGTGGATGCTGCTCCGGGAGAACCGCAGATTCCGCAATGTGCTGCGCGCCCGCGGATACGACGTGCGCTACCGCGAGTTCAACGGCGGCCACGACTACGCCTGCTGGCGCGGCGGCCTGGCGGACGGCCTGGCGGCGCTGCTCGGCGAGGGCTGAGCCTCCTCCGTAACCCCGCGCCCCGACCACGACAAAGGGGGCGGGGCGGCATCCCCCTCCGGATGCCGCCCCGCCCCTCTCTTCTTGTGTGCCCGCTCAGCCCTTGACGGCCGGAGTCCCCTCCGCCGCCAGGTCCTCGTCGGGCGCCTCAGGGCCGTCCTCGTCATCGAACGGCGGCGGCTGCGGGGCCTCGCGCGGCAGCCGCAACGCGATCAGCGCGCCCACCGCGACGAGCCCCGCCGTCACCCAGACCGCCGTACGGTACGGGCCCGGGTCGGCGGAGGCATCCGTCACGTGACCGCCGCCGATCACCGCCGCGCAGGCGGCGATGCCCAGCGCGCCGCCCAGTGTGCGGACGATCTGGAACAGGCCCATCGCCTGGCCCATGTCGGGCGGCGCGATCGACTCGAATCCGGAGATCTGCACGGTCAGCACCGCCGTCCCCAGCACCAGACCGATCAGGAACATCAGCCCGCGCACACTCCACGCGTTCTCCGCCACCCCGGGCACCGCGAGCGCCCCGAAGACCGCCGCCGCGACCAGCAGCGCCGGCACGGTCAGCAGCCGGGGGCCGAGCCGCGGCAGCAGCCGGTCCACCACCTGCGAGGCCAGCATCAGCCCGACCGCCTCCGGGAACACGCTCAGCCCGGCGTCCAGCGCCGAAGCCCCCAGGCTCGCCTGGTAGAGCAGCGGGAAGACGAACAGCACGCCCATCAGCCCGGCCGCGGTCACCCCGGCCAGCGCCGAGGCCGACCCGTAGACCCGGTCGGCGAACAGCCGCAGCTTCAGCAACGGCGCCTTCGCCCGCACCTGGTGCAGAACGGCCGCCACCAGCAGGACGGAACCCAGCGTCGCGCTCACGGCGACGGCGGGCCGCGTCCAGCCCTGCGAGGGGCCGAATCCGAGCGCGTACGTCAGCATCCCCAGCGCCGGAGTGGCCAGCCAGAAGCCGACCGTGTCGAACTTCCCCTCCGGGCCCTCGACATGCTCGCGCAGACCGAACACGCCCAGCAGCACCGCCGCCGCGCCGATCGGCACGTTCACGAAGAACAGCCAGTGCCAGGAGAGGTGTTCGGTGAGCAGTCCGCCCAGCGGCGGACCCAGCGCGGGCATCAGCGCCGTCGGCACGATCAGCACCTTGGCCAGCTTCATCCGCTCGTGCGGCGGGAACGCCCGGAACAGCAGCGTCATCCCGACCGGCGTCAACAACCCGCCCGCCAGGCCCTGTACGGCCCGGGCGACCACCAGTGTGGTGAGGTCCGGGGCCAGCCCGCAGACCGCCGAGGCGATCGTGAACGCGGTCAGCGCGCCGAGGAACACCCGCTTCGTCCCGAACCGGTCGCCCAGCCATCCGGCCACCGGCAGCCCCACCGCGAGTGCGACCAGGAAGGCCGTCTCCACGGTGTTCGCCGCCGACAGCGGACGCCCGAAGTCGCCCGCGATCGTGTAGAGCGCCGGGTTCACGATCGTCGAGTCCAGGCCGTTCATGCACATCGCGGCCGTGTAGACGAGGACGACCGCGACCCGGGGGCGTATCCGGGGACGGATCAGCAGCCCGCTCACCGGGCGGCGACGGGGAGGGGACCGTCCCAGTGTGCGGAGATCCAGTCCAGCGCGTCCTGCCGGGCGCACGGACCGTGAGCCGTCGACCAGCCCTCCGGCACCGCCGCGAACAGCGGCCACAGCGAGTGCTGACCCTCCGCGTTGGTCAGGACGAGGAACTCCCCGTCCGCGTCGAAGGGGTTGGCGGATGCGTCGCTCATCGGTGTCACTTCTCCAGCTCGGTCAGTCGGTCGGCGACCACGCGCGCGATGTGCGCGATCGGCTCGGGCAGGGTCATGTCCTTGTGGGAACAGGCGACGTTCGTGTTGTCGATGCGCCCGCTCACGTAATCGGTCCAGGTCTCCGGCGTCAGGGTGTCGTCGATGGTGTCCACCGTGGCCCGGAAGAACAGCACATCGCCCCGGAACACCCGGTGGTCGTAGCCACGGACGAGGTCGTTGGTGTTCAGGTACACCTCGCCGAGCGCCTCGATCTTCGCGGCGGAGAGCGTGGCCAGCGGGGAGCCCTCGCGGCGCAGCACCTCGACCACGTTCGCCGTGTTCAGCTCCTTGTCCCCGAGGCTCTCGGGGCCGTAACCGCCCATGGTGAGCAGCGATTCGAGCGCCTCGGCCCGGTCGGGCACCGGCAGCTCACGGAAGCCCTCGGCGGGGTACGCGTCCAGGATCGCCAGCAACTCCACCTCCTGGCCCGCTTCCTGGAGGACCGCCGCGACGGCGTGCGCGATGATGCCGCCGGTCGACCAGCCGAGCAGCCGGTACGGGCCCTCGGGCTGGACCTCGCGGATGCGGGAGGCGTAGTGGGCGGCCAGCTCCTCCAGCGTGGTGGGCAGCGGCTCATCGGCGGTGGCCGTGCCGACGCCCTGGGCCTGGAGCCCGTAGATCGGCACATCGGCCGGAAGATGACGGATCAGGCCGGCGTAGCACCAGCTCAGACCGCCCGCCGGGTGCACACAGTGGACCGGGGCGCGGTCGCCCGGGCGGGCGGGCCGCAGCGGCAGCAGCACATCCAGCGGGTCCTCCTCGCGCGAGACGTCCAGCGCCGCGTCCAGCGCGGCGGGCGTCGGAGCCTGGAAGACCGTGCCGATCGACACCTCGATGCCGAACGCGGACCTGATCCGCCCGGCGAGGCGCACGGCGAGGAGCGAATGGCCGCCCAGGTCGAAGAAGTTGTCCTCCACCCCGACCGACGGCAGCCCCAGCACCTCGGCGAAGACCGAGCAGAGCTGCTCCTCGCGGACCGTGCGCGGCGCGCGCCCACCGGCGTTCACCGGGACGCCCGGCGCGGGCAGCGCCTTGCGGTCCAGCTTGCCGTTGCCGGTCAGCGGCAGCCGCTCCAGCACCACCACGGCGGAGGGCACCATGTGCACCGGCAGCGTGGCGGCTCCGTGCTCGCGCAGCGCCGCCGGGACCGGCTCCGTGCCGGGCGCGGGAACGACGTACCCGACCAGCCGCTTGTCGCCCGGCGTGTCCTCGCGGACCACGACCGCCACATCGGAGACCTCCGGGTGGTCGGCCAACACCGCCTCGATCTCGCCCAGTTCGATCCGGAACCCGCGGATCTTGACCTGCTGGTCACCCCGGCCGAAGTACTCCAGCGTGCCGTCCGCGCGCCGCCGGGCCAGGTCGCCCGATCGGTACATCCGCCGCCCGCTCTCCCCGAAGAGATGCGCGAACGGATCGGCGACGAAGCGCCCCGCCGTCAGGTCCGGGCGGCCCAGATAACCGAGCGCCACCCCTTCGCCGGCCACGTACATCTCACCGGTCACCCCGGGCGGCACCGGCTGCAGCCGCCCGTCCAGGACGTAGACCCTCAGGTCGGGGATGTTCACCCCGATGGTGCTGGAGATCGCGGAGGCGGCCGTCGCCCGGTCCAGCGCCAGGTAGGAGACATGGACCGTGGTCTCCGTGATGCCGTACATGTTGACCAGCGTCGGAGCGTTCTCGTGGTGGCGTGTGTACCAGTCCGCGAGTCTCCCCAGCTCCAGCGCCTCACCGCCGAACACCACGTACCGCAGCGCCAGTTCGTGCCCGGGGGCCTCCCGGTCGGCGGCCGCCAGCTGGTAGAAGGCGGACGGCGTCTGGTTGAGGACGGTCACCCGCTCGTCGGCCAGCAGCCGCAGGAAGGCGTGCGGGTCACGGCTGGTCGCGTACGGGACGACGACGACCCGCCCGCCGTACAGCAGCGCGCCCCACAGCTCCCACACCGAGAAGTCGAACGCATAGGAGTGGAACAGGGTCCA
This sequence comes from Streptomyces griseus, assembly GCA_002154345.1. GTDB lineage: Bacteria > Actinomycetota > Actinomycetes > Streptomycetales > Streptomycetaceae > Streptomyces > Streptomyces caviscabies. The sequence goes on along the minus strand of MUNB01000032.1, from coordinate 49,334 downwards.
CACGTCGTCCGGCCCGAACGAGAACCAGTGCTCGGTCGCCGTCAGCAGCCGCGTCACATTGTGCTGGGTGACCACGACCCCCTTCGGGCGGCCGGTGGAACCCGAGGTGTAGATGACGTACGCCGGGTCCTGCGGGCTCAGCGGCCGGGTGCGGTCCGCCTGGTCGAGCGGCCCGTCCGGGAAGCCCGCCGCCTCGTCCACGGTGATCAGCGGCAGCTCGTGCGCGGGCAGCCGCTCCGCCGTCGCCGCGTCGGTGATCAGCGCGGCCGGACGGGCGTCGTCCAGCATGTACGCGAGCCGGTCCGCCGGATAGTCCGGGTCCATCGGCAGGTACGCGGCGCCCGCCAGCGACACCGCGAGCAGCCCGGCGACCAGATCCGTGGAGCGCGGCAGCGCGAGCGCCACGATGGAGCCGGGACCGATCTGCCGGGCCGCCAGCAGCCGGGCCAGCGACTGGGCCCGGGAGGACAGTTCGGCGTACGTCAGCGACACGCCCTCGCAGCTCACCGCCGTCCGCTCCGGATGCCGGCGCGCCGCGACCGCGTAGACCTCGGCGAGGGTGAGCGGCACCGGCCGGTCGTCGTTGACGCCGTTGGCCGCGACCAGGGCGCGGTGGACCTCGTCGTCGCCGAGCACCGGAAGCAGACCGACCGGCGTCTCGGGGTGCTCGGCCGCCGCGGTGAGCAGCCGGGACAGCCGGTCCGCGAGGGCCTGGGCGGTCGACCGGTCGAAGAGGTCGGTACGGAACTCCAGGAAGCCCCCGATCCCGCCGCCGGGCAGCTCCCCCGCGTTGAGGGTCAGGTCGAACTTCGCGGTGCCGGACGGCACGGCGGTCAGCCGCGCGGTGGTGTCCGGACCGAGGGAGACGGGCCCGTCCGCGATCGACTGCCAGGCCAGCATCGTCTGGAACAGCGGGTGCCGGGCCAGTGAACGCGCCGGGTTCAGCGCCTCGACCAGGTGGTCGAAGGGCAGCGCGTCGTGCTCGTACGCCGCCAGCGTCGTGGCCCGCACCCGGTCCAGCAGCTCGCCGAAGGCCGGGTCGCCGGAGGTGTCGGTGCGCAGCACCACGGTGTTGGTGAAGAAGCCGACGAGCCCGGCCGTGGCGTCGTCGTCGCGGCCCGCCACGGGGGTGCCGAGCGGGATGTCGGTGCCGCAGCCGTGCCGGGTCAGCAGCGCGGCGAGCCCGGCCTGCACGGTCATGAACACGGTCGCCCCGTGCGCCCGGGCGAGCCGGCGCAGCGCCTCGTGCGCGGCGGCGTCCACGGCGAAGGGCACGGTGTCGCCCGCCGACGTGGCGACCGGCGGCCGCGGCCGGTCGGTGGGCAGCTCCAGCTGGTCCGGCAGCCCGGCCAGCGCCTCGCGCCAGTGGGCGAGCTGGGCCTCGGCGAGCGCGGTCGGCTCCGCCGGGGTGCCCAGCAGCTGCTGGAGCCGGGCGGCGTGGTCCACGTACTGGCCGCTCAGCGGCGCGAACTCCGGTACGCGGCCCTCGGCGCGGGCCGCGTAGGCGACGGCCAGGTCCTGGGCCAGGGGAGTGGTGGAGGCCCCGTCGCCCGCGATGTGGTGCAGCAGGAGGAGCAGGGTGTGGTGGTCGGGCGACTCGCTGAACAGGACCGTGCGCAGCGGGGGTTCGGTGGCGAGGTCGAAGCAGTGACGCACCGCCTCGGTGAGATCGCTGCCCGGCTCCGCGAGCCGCAGCACCGGGCGGCCCGCCGGGTCGTCGGGAGCGAGGATCCGCTGGTGGGGGGTGTCGTCCGGAGCACCGGCGCCGGTGCCGACCGCGCCTTCGGAGGCGTTGTCAGTGGGCGGATATACCGTTCGTAGTGTCTCGTGACGCTCCGCCAGGTCGTGCAGGGCGAGCTGGAGCGCGTCGCGGTCGAGCGGGCCGTTGACGCTCAGGACGAGCGGGATGTTGTAGGTGGGGCTGGGGCCTTCGAGACGGTGGAGGAACCACAGCCGCTGCTGGGCCGGTGACAGGGGGAGGGGACCGGTGCGCGGTACGGGGGAGAGCGGGACGGACGCGGTGGTCGCGCCGCTACGGGTGCGGACCAGTGCGGCCAGGGCGCCGGACGTGGGGTGGCGGAAGACGTCGGCGATGCTCATCGGCACGCCGAAGTGCTCCCGGATCCGGGCGGCCAGCCGGGCGGCGAGCAGCGAGTGCCCGCCGAGGTCGAGGAAGCCCGCGTCGGCGGCCGGGGGTTCGGCGATACCGAGGACGTCGGCGAAGAGCCCGCGCACGATCTCGGTGTGCGGCCCGCCGACGGCGCTGTCCGGGCCGCCCGGGGCGAGCGGGAGCGGTTCGGGGTCGGGCAGGGCGCGGTGGTCGAGCTTGTCGTTGGCGGTACGGGGCAGCGCGTCCAGGAGCGTCACGGTCGCGGGGACCATGTGCTCGGGCAGGGCCCCGGCCAGATGGTCGCGGAGCTCGGCGGGGGTGGGCGGCGCGATGCTGGCGGCCTGGGCGTCACCGGCTGTCCGCACCGGGACCGCGTAGGCCAGCAGCCGCTTGCCGTGACCGGTGTCCCGGGCGATGACCGCGGCCGCCGCGACCCGCGGATGGGCGGCCAGCCGGGCCTGGATCTCGCCCAGTTCGATCCGGAAGCCGCGGATCTTCACCTGGTCGTCGCTGCGCCCGAGGAACTCCAGGGTGTGGTCCTCGCGGCGGCGCACCAGGTCCCCGGTGCGGTACATCCGGCCTCCGGCGTCGCCGTTCGCCGCACCGAACGGGTCCGCGACGAACCGCTCGGCCGTCAGGTCCGGGCGGCCCAGATAGCCGAGGGCCAGGCAGGCTCCGGCGACATACAGCTCACCCGTCACACCGGCGGGCACCGGACGCAGGGAGGAGTCCAGGACATAGACCCGGGAGCCGCGCACGGGACGGCCGTCGGGCCGGGCGGCGGAGCTGCCGGGCACCCAGTAGTAGGCGTCGACGGTCGTCTCGGTCGGCCCGTAGAGGTTGACCGGGTGCACGGCCCCGGCCTCGGTCAGCCGCGCCCACAGGGCCGGCGGCACGGTCTCGCCGCCGACCACCAGATGGGCCGGGTGGTGCCGGCCCTCGTCCAGCAGGCCTTCGGCGATGAGCGCTTCGGCGTAGGAGGGGGTGACATCGAGATAGTCGACCAGATGCGTGCCGACGTACGCGGTGAGCGCCGCGGGGTCCCGGTAGGCGGCGTCGTCGAGCAGATGCAGCTCGTGCCCGTGGACCATCCACAGCAGCGGGTCCCAGGACGCGTCGAAGGCGAACGAGGCGCTGTGTGCGACCCGCAGGCGCTCCCGGCCGGTCCGGGCGACGGCCGGGGCGATGTGGTCCGTGCCGTGCCCGGCACAGAGGTTGGCGAGCGAGGCGTGGCTGACGAGGACGCCCTTGGGACGGCCCGTGGAACCGGAGGTGTGGATGAGATAGGCGGGGTCCGCGAGCGCGGGCCCGGTGGGCAGCGGCCCGTCGGGGCAGGCGGCGAGGGCGTCGGCCGTGGCCGGGGCGTCGAGCGCGACGGTCGGCAGCCCGTGCTCGGGCAGCGCGGCGAGCGTCGCGGCCGTGCCGATCACACAGAGCGGCCGCGCGTCCTCCAGGACGGCCAGGGTCCGGGCGGCGGGGTGGCCGAGGTCCAGCGGCTGGCAGACCCGGCCCGCCTTGAGCACGGCCAGCAGGGCGACGACCATGTCGGCGGTCCGGGGCAGCGCCAGCGCCACCGTGCCGCCCGCACCGGCCGTGTGCTCCGCGCTGTCCGCGCCGAGGCGGGTCAGCAGGTGGGCCAGACGGTCGGACGCGGCGTCCAGTTCGGCGAAGGTGAGCCGGGCCCCGGACGCGGCGGCGGCCTCCGGTGCGCCTGCGCCCGCGTCCGTCGCTGCTTCTGCCGTCCCTGCTGTGCCTGCTGTGCCTGCTGTCCGTGCTGTTCCCGCCGTCCCGCGGAACGTGCCCGCCACCGTGGAGCGCACGGCGACGGCCTCGGGTGTCCGGGCCGCCTGAGCGGTGAACGACCGGGGGAGGGAGAGCGCGGCGGCGGGCTCGGCGCGGCCGGAGGTGGCCGCCCGCAGCTGGTCGCCGGTGAGCAGGTCCAGGGTGCCGATCGGCCGCTCCGGGTCGGTCAGCAGCAGCTCGGTCAGGCCGTCCAGATAGCGTAGCCAGGTGTCCTCGTGGGCGGCGAGGTCGCTGGCTCCGTACGCGGCGGGGTTGGCGTCCAGGGTGAGCCGCAGGCCCCCGCCCGGACCGGGCGCCGCGCCGACCGCGAGCCCTTCCACGGGGCCGGCCGCGAGATTGCGCACGGTGCCGGTGGCCCCGGCGAGGTCCAGGGCGTCGTCGAACGGCTTGACGTTGACCATGGGACCGGTCAGCGGGGTGTCGGCCGACTCCAGGGCCAGATCGCGGCGCAGATCGGCCTGCGGATAGCGCTGGTGGCGACGGACCGCGCGGATCTCCAGCACCACCCGGCGCAGCAGTTCGGCCCCGGTGTCCGCCGGGCGTACGGCGATCCGCAGCGGCAGCACGTTCACGGTCATGGCGGGGGTCCGCAGGGCCGCGGGGCCGCGCCGGTTGGTCAGCGGCAGGCCCAGCACGATGTCCTCGGAGCCGGTGAGCCGGTGCAGATGACCGGCGGTCGCGGCCACCACCAGCTCGGCCCAGGTCGCCTTCGCCGCACGCGCCGCCCCGGTCAGCCGGTCCAGGGCGTCGGCCGGGAGGCCGGTGGTCCGGTGGAGGAGGCCGCCGTCGGGCGACTTCGCGCGATCGGGTGCGCGGTGGGGCGCGGTGACGGAGGAGCCCGCCATGCGCGCGGACCAGAAGGCCCGGTCCGCCGCGTACTCCTCACCTGCCAGGTACGCCGCCTCCTCGCCGGTCAGCTCGCTCAGCGGGGCGAACCGGCCCTCGGGCAGCGGCTGTCCGGCGACCAGCGCACGGTAGACCTCGGCGACCCGCTCACCGATGAGGGACAGGGCGTAGGCGTCGACGGCTATGTGGTGCACACGGCGGTACCACCGGTGGCGGTCCTCGCCGACCCGGATCAGCGCCTGCGTCATCAGCCCGCCGTCGGCGGCGAGGTCCACCGGCCGGGCCAGATCCTCCCGCATCCACGCCTCGGCCCGGCCCTCCGTCAGCTCCAGCCGGTGCACCACGGGTTCGGCGGCGGGCACGACCCGCTGCACCGGCACGCCGTCCGCCTCCGACACCCGCAGGGCGAGGGTCTCGGCCTCGCCCACGGTCCGTCTCAGCGCCGCCACGAACAGATCCGCGTCCAGCGGCCCGTCGATCTCCACACAGTCCGCCGTGTTCAGCTCGGTGCCCAGAGGGGCGAGCTGGTGCGCGTAGTAGATGCCCGACTGGGCGGTCAGGAGCGGGAGTCCGGGGGACGGTGCGCTGCCGGAGTGTGCTGCCGAAGAGCTGGTCGGGCGGTTCGGACGCTCATGCATGGGTGTGACGACTCCCCTGAAGGACAACGGACACCGGGCCAACGGGCACTCGGCGCACACTTAGGTAAGGCTAAGTTAACCTATTTCCGACAGTGCAGGCGACCGCCCCGGAGCGGTCCGGAACGCAAGGAGAGTCCATGACCGTCCCCGCAGCCCCCCGTCCCGAGACCCGGGCCGAGGAGGTGGCCGACACGGTGGCCGACGAGCGGATGCGCGCCCTCAGGACCGCCGTGCGGGAGACGGTCGGCGGCCACGCCCCGGCCCTGCTCGACCTGAGCCGGCGTCTGCACGCCGAGCCCGAGACCGCCTTCGAGGAGCACAAGGCCGCCGCGCTTTGCTCCGAACTCCTCGCCGCGCACGGCTTCGAGGTCACCGCCCCCGCCCACGGTCTGGACACGGCGTTCCGCGCCACGATCGGCTCCGGGCCCGTCACCGTGGCCATCGCCTGCGAGTACGACGCCCTGCCCGGCCTCGGTCACGCCTGCGGGCACAATCTGATCGCCGCCGCCGGAATCGGCGCGGCCCTCGGCCTCGCCCCCCACGCGGACGAACTCGGCCTGACCGTACGGGTCATCGGAACGCCCGCCGAGGAGCGCGGGGCGGGCAAGGCGCTGCTGCTGGACGCCGGGGCGTTCGACGGGGTCGACGCCGCGATGATGGTGCACCCCTGCCCCTTCGAGATGGCCGACTTCCGCTCCTTCGCGCTCGGCACCCTCGACGTCACCTACACCGGCCGCGCCGCGCACCCCAGCCTCAATCCGCACGAGGGCCGCAACGCCGCCGACGCGCTGACCGTCGCCCAGGTCGCCCTGGGCCTGCTGCGCCAGCAACTGCCCCCGCAGTGGCGGGTGCACGGCATCACCACCGCCGCCGGGACCGCGCCCAACGCGATACCCGACCGGGCCACCGCCACCTACGAGATACGGGCGCTGGCCGCCGAGGACCTGCGCGAGCTGCGGCAGCGGGTCGAGGACTGCTTCCGCGCCGGGGCGCTCGCCACCGGCTGTGAAGTGACCCTGGAGCGGCCGGAGCCCGACTACCTGGACTTCCGCGGCGACCCGGAGCTGATCCGGCTGTGGACCGCCAACGCCCGCGAACTGGGCCGCGCCGAACCGGTCGAGCGCCGGCCGTTCGCCTGCACCGACATGGGCAACGTCTCGCACGTGGTGCCGTCCATCCACCCGGTGCTCGACATCAGCGGGGGAGCCTGCGGACCGCACGAGGCCGCGTTCGCCGATGCGGCCGTCTCCCCGGCGGCCGAACAGGCGCTGCTCGACGGGGCGGTGGGCATGGCCTGGACAGCGGCCGACTTCGCCGCCGCGCGTGCTTCCGCCTGACGGGGAGCGGCGAAGCCGTGCGG
>MUNB01000032.1:0-42555 GCA_002154345.1 Streptomyces griseus | reverse complement strand
CGTGCGGATCACTTGGCGGAGAGCGCCTTGACGTAGTCGGCGAGGACGACGTCGGCCGCGAGCGGGCCGCCGCGCGTGGACCACACCGAGCCGTCGACGGTCACCGCGTGACCGTTCTTGACGGCGCCCAGCTCCTTGTAGGCGGGCTTGGACCGGACGTCCTTGAGGGCCTTCTCGCCGTCCGAGGTCAGCGTCGACAGGAACAGCCAGTCGCCGTCGATCTCGTTGATCTTCTCCAGGCTCAGCGACGGGGTGTGCGCGTTGCCGTCCTTGTTCTGGGACTTGGGCCGCTTCAGCCCCATCTCCAGAGCGACGCCGCTGGCGAACTGCTTGTTCTCCATCCAGCTGGGCCCGTCCGGGTTCCAGCGGACGATCGAGACCTCGGCGCCCTTGTTCTCGCCGAGCTTCTCCCCGGCGGCCTTGGCGGCCGCCTCGTGGTCGGTGATGAACTTGTTGGCGTCGTCGAGCTTGTTGACGGCGTTGCCGATGCCCCGGAAGAACAGCTTCCAGTCGTCGGTCGGCGCCATCGTCACCAGCGTGGCCGGGGTGATCTCGCGGAGCTGCTTGAGCACCTGCTCGTCCTGCATGTCACCGGCGAGGATCAGGTCGGGCTTCGCGGCGACGACCTTGTCCATGACCGGCTGGAGGAGGTTGCCCACGATGTCGATGCCCTCGACCTTGTCGGCGAGGTAGGCCGGCGGCTTGTCCAGGCCCTGCCCGTTGGTGATGCCGACCGGCTTGATGTCCAGCGCCAGGACCGCGTCCAGGTCCTCCTGGGTGAGGGTGACGATGCGCTGGGGCTCGGCCGGTATCTCCACGGCCTTGCCGGTGGCGTCCTTGACCGTACGGGTCGCGGAGGAGGCGGAGTCCGCCTTGCCGGCCTTGTCCCCGGAGGACTTGCCCGAGTCGGAGTCCGTTCCGCAGGCCGTCAGGAGGAGGGCCGCGGTCCCGAGCGTGGCGACGGCGCGCGCCGCTCTTCGGGCGACGGTGCGGGCGGGGCGGTGGTGCAGGTTCATCAAGGACTCCGGGTTCAACGGGACATGAAGCGGTGACGGCCGTACGGCCACACGGATGCGGCCGTCGGCTCGTGAGCGAGCTAAGGTTAGCCTTACTTTAGCGGCATCGGGCAAGATGATGCCCCATTCCTTCGGAAAGGCCGGTCCTCGTGGAAATCCGTGTCGAACAGCTCACCGCTGGATACGCCGGTCATACCGCCGTGGATCAGGTCGATCTGACGGTCCCTTCGGGGCAGGTCGTGGCGATCGTCGGACCCAACGGCTGCGGCAAATCGACCCTGCTGCGCTCCATGGCCCGCCTCCACCAGCCCCGTTCCGGCGCGGTGTTCGTCGGCGACGCCGACATCTGGCAGTTGCGCCAGCGCGACGCCGCCCACCGCATCGCCCTGCTGCCCCAGGCCCCGCAGGCCCCCGAGGCGGTCACCGTGGCCGGACTCGTCCGGTACGGACGCCATCCGCACCAGGGGCTGTTCCGCCAGTGGTCGAGGGAGGACGAGGAAGCCGTCACCCGCGCCCTGGAGGCCACCGGCACCGTGGCCCTGGCCGGACGCCGGATCGACCAGCTCTCCGGCGGCCAGCGGCAGCGCTGCTGGCTGGCCATGGCCCTCGCCCAGGAGACCCCCGTCGTCCTGCTCGACGAGCCCACCAGCGCCCTCGACATCGGCCACGCCGTGGAGGTCCTGGACCTGGTCCGCGAGGTCGCCGCCGAGGGCCGCACCATCGTCATGGTCGTCCACGACCTCGCCGCCGCCGCGCGGTACGCCGACACCCTGGTCGCCATGCGCGACGGGCGGATCATCGCCACGGGACCGCCCCGCGAGACCGTGGACGCGGCCCTGGTCCAGGAGCTCTACGGCATCGAGGCGGAGATCCTCACCGCGACCTCCGACGGGGCGCCCGTCGTCGTACCGACCGTGCGTACGCCCGCCGTCGCCTGAGCCGCGGGCGCCCGCGCCGGGCGACCGCGCAAGCGCAGCCCTCCGCCCGAAAACGCCGAGGGGCCCCTCCGTCCGGGGGCCCCTCGGTCCATGTTCTCGCTACAGCTACAGCTACATCTGCAACTACCGCGCCGACGCGTTCAGGTGGACGTGCCCGCACCGCCGCCGCGGAACGCGCCGAGGATCTCCTCGGCGGCCAGCGTCGCCGTCAACGTGCCCTCGCGGACCCGCTGTTCGAGCTCCGGTGCGAGCTTCCGCACCGCCGGATGGCTGTGGAGACTGTCCAGCAGATCGTCCCGGACCATGGCCCAGGTCCAGTCCACCTGCTGGTCGCGCCGCTTGGCCGCCAGCCGGCCCGTCGACTCCAGAACCGTACGGTGCTGTTCCAGCCGGTCCCACAGGGTGTCCAGCCCGAGCGACTCGCGGGCGCTGCAGGTGAGCACCGGGGGCGTCCAGGCCGCGTCCGCCGGATGCATCAGCCGTAGCGCGCCCGCCAGTTCACGGGCCGCTGAGCGGGCGTCGCGTTCGTGCGGGCCGTCGGCCTTGTTCACCGCGATGGCGTCCGCCAGCTCCAGGACACCCTTCTTGATGCCCTGCAACTGGTCGCCGGTACGGGCCAGGGTCAGCAGCAGGAACGTGTCGACCATGTTGGCCACCGCCGTCTCCGACTGCCCGACGCCCACCGTCTCCACCAGCACCACGTCGTAGCCCGCCGCCTCCATCACCACGATGGACTCCCGGGTCGCCTTGGCCACCCCGCCCAGCGTGCCCGCCGTGGGGGAGGGGCGGACGAAGGCGGCCGGGTCGACCGCCAGGCGTTCCATCCGGGTCTTGTCGCCCAGGATGGAGCCGCCCGTACGGCTGGAGGACGGGTCGACCGCCAGCACCGCCACCCGGTGCCCGAGCCCGGTGAGCATCGTGCCGAGCGCGTCGATGAACGTGGACTTGCCCACGCCCGGCACCCCGCTGATCCCGATCCGCCGGGCCGCCCCCGCGTGCGGCAGCAGCCGGCTCAGCAACTGCTGGGCCAGCACCCGGTGTTCGGCCCGTGTCGACTCGACGAGCGTGATTGCGCGCGCCACGAACGCGCGCTTCCCGTCGAGCACTCCCTGCACATAGCCGTCGATGTCGATCTTCGCAGCCATCCGGTCAGCGGCTCACAGCTCGTGGCCGAGCGCGGCGCCGAGCCGCGTCACCAGGTCGTGGGCCGCGTCCGGGATCACCGTCCCCGGCGGGAAGACCGAGGCGGCGCCCGCCTCGTGCAGGGCCTCGATGTCCTGCGGCGGGATCACCCCGCCCACCACGATCATGATGTCCTCGCGCCCCTCGGCGGCCAGCTCCTCGCGCAGCGCCGGCACCAGGGTCAGATGCCCGGCCGCCAGCGAGGAGACGCCCACGATGTGCACGTCGGCCTCGACGGCCTGCCGTGCCACCTCGCCCGGCGTCTGGAACAGCGGGCCGACGTCCACGTCGAAGCCCAGGTCGGCGAAGGCCGTGGCGATCACCTTCTGGCCCCGGTCGTGGCCGTCCTGGCCCATCTTGGCGACCAGGATGCGCGGACGACGGCCCTCCGCCTCCTCGAACGCGTCGACCAGCGCACGGGTCCGGTCCACGGAAGGGGACTCTCCTGCCTCTTTGCGGTACACACCGGAGATCGTACGGATCTGCCCCGCATGCCTGCCGTACACCTTCTCCAGCGCGTCCGAGATCTCCCCGACCGTCGCCATCGCCCGCGCCGCGTCGACCGCCAGCGCCAGCAGATTGCCTTCCAGGCCCGGGCCCGGGTCGCGCTCGGCGGCGGCCGTCAGCGCCCGCAGCGCCTCCTGGCACGCCGTCTCGTCGCGCTCCTCGCGCAGCCGCCGCAGCTTCTCGATCTGCTGGGTGCGCACCGAGGAGTTGTCGACCTTGAGGACGTCGATCTGCTCGTCGGTCTCCACCCGGTACTTGTTCACCCCGATCACCGGCTGCCGCCCGGAGTCGATCCGCGCCTGCGTCCGCGCCGCGGCCTCCTCCACCCGGAGCTTGGGGATGCCCGCGTCGATGGCCTTCGCCATCCCGCCGGCCGCCTCCACCTCCTCGATGTGCTGCCAGGCCCGGTCCGCGAGGTCGCGCGTCAGCTTCTCCACGTACGCGCTGCCGCCCCACGGGTCGATGACCCGGCAGGTACCCGACTCCTGCTGGAGCAGCAGCTGGGTGTTACGGGCGATCCGCGCCGAGAAGTCGGTGGGCAGCGCCAGCGCCTCGTCGAGCGCGTTGGTGTGCAGCGACTGGGTGTGGCCCTGCGTCGCGGCCATCGCCTCCACGCACGTACGCGTCACATTGTTGAACACGTCCTGCGCGGTCAGCGACCAGCCCGAGGTCTGCGAATGGGTGCGCAGCGACAGCGACTTGGGGTTCTTCGGGTCGAACTGCTTGACCAGCCGCGCCCAGAGCAGCCGGGCCGCGCGCAGCTTCGCGACCTCCATGAAGAAGTTCATGCCGATCGCCCAGAAGAACGACAGCCGGGGTGCGAACGCGTCCACGTCCAGACCGGCCTCCTGCCCGGCGCGCAGATACTCCACCCCGTCGGCCAGCGTGTACGCCAGCTCCAGATCGGCCGTCGCCCCGGCCTCCTGGATGTGATAGCCGGAGATCGAGATGGAGTTGTAGCGCGGCATCTTCTGCGAGGTGAACGCGAAGATGTCGGAGATGATCCGCATCGAGGGCGACGGCGGGTAGATATAGGTGTTGCGGACCATGAACTCCTTCAGAATGTCGTTCTGAATGGTCCCGGCCAGCATCGAAGGCGGTACGCCCTGTTCCTCGGCGGCCACGATGTACAGCGCCAGCACGGGAAGCACCGCGCCGTTCATCGTCATCGACACCGACATCCGGTCCAGCGGAATGCCGTCGAACAGCTGGCGCATGTCGTAGATCGAGTCGATCGCCACCCCGGCCATGCCGACGTCACCCGTCACCCGGGGGTGGTCGCTGTCGTAGCCCCGGTGGGTCGGCAGGTCGAAGGCGACCGACAGACCCTTCTGTCCGGCCGCGAGGTTGCGCCGGTAGAAGGCGTTGGACTCCTCGGCCGTGGAGAAACCGGCGTACTGACGGATCGTCCAGGGCTGGTTGACGTACATCGTCGGGTAGGGGCCGCGCAGATACGGGGCGATGCCCGGGTAGCTGTGCAGCGCGTCCAGGCCCTCCAGGTCATCACCGGTGTAGAGCGGCTTGACCGTGATCCCCTCGGGCGTCTCCCAGAGCGGGGCCTCGGCGCCGTCGGCCGCCTTGGTCACGGCCGCCTGCCACTCCTCGGCGGAACCGGCGGGCGGCGCGGTGGACGCCAACGGCAGGTCGGAGAAGTCGGGAACGGAGGTGGTGCGTTCCGTGGGCGGTGTCGGCATCACGCCACTCCCATGCGGTCGAGTACGGAGGTGAGAACGGCGACCGCGTCGCAGCCCGCGAAGACGTAGGCGTCGACGTCGGCGTACTCGCCGGGGCGCCCCGCGAGGAACACCTGCGCCGCGCCCGCCGACTTCAGCGCACCGGCCACCGCGTCCGCCTGCTCGGCGTAGAGCGCGTCCGACGAGCACAGCACGGCGACCGACGCCCCGGAGGCGGCCAGTGCACCGGCGGCCGTCTCCGCGTCCACGGAGACCGGATCGTGCACCGCCTCGATGCCGCCCGCCCCGAAGAGGTTGACGGCGAACGAGACCCGCGCGGTGTGCGCGGCGGCCGGGCCGAGCGCGGCGACGAACACCTTCGGGCGGCTTCCGGTCGCCGCGAGGTGCGCGTCCGACCGGGCGCGCAGCCCCTCGAACGCCTCGTCCCGCCGGACCCGGGGCAGACCGCCCGGAGCCCCGGCGTACGGGTCGGGGGCGGGCTCGCGCTCCACCGGGCGCTCGCCGGGCATCGGGAACTCGCTGACCCCGGTGATCGGCTCCTTGCGGCGCGCCAGCTTCGCACTGCGCGTCGCCCACGTGGCCGCCAGCCGCTCCGCGACCAGTCCGGAGCGCAGGGCGGCGGGCAGCCCGCCCGCCCGCTCGGTCTCCTGGAAGAACGCCCACGCGGCCGCGGCGAGTTCGTCCGTCAGCCGCTCCACGTACCAGGAGCCGCCCGCAGGGTCGATGACCCGCGCCAGGTGCGACTCCTCCATGAGGATCGTCGAGGTGTTACGGGCGATCCGCCGCGCGAACGCGTCCGGCAGGCCCAGCGCGTGATCGAACGGCAGCACGGTCACGGAGTCCGCGCCGCCGACGCCCGCGCCGAGCGTGGCCAGCGTGGTGCGCAGCATGTTCACCCACGGGTCGCGGCGCGTCATCATCACCGGCGAGGTGACGGCGTGCTGCCGCTGCGCCCCGGCGGCGGGAGCCCCGGAGGCCTCGGCGACCCGCGCCCACAGCCGGCGCGCCGCCCGGAGCTTGGCGATGGTCAGGAACTGGTCGGCGGTGGCCGCGTAACGGAACTCCAGCTGCCCGCAGGCCGCCTCCACGCTCATCCCGGCAGCGGTCAGCGCCCGCAGATGGGCGACGCCGGTGGCCAGCGAGAGCCCCAGCTCCTGGGCCGCCGAACCGCCCGCCTCGTGGTACGGCAGCGCGTCCACGGCGATGGCCCGCAGCCCCGGGTACTCCGCGTCGCACCGCTGCGCCCAGCGCACGGCGGGGGCGGGATCCGCCTCGACGCCCGTCCGGGCCTCGTGGCCGAGCGGGTCGGCGCCCAGCGTGCCGCGCGCCTCGTGCCGGGCGACGCCGCGCTCCTCGTACAGCCGCAGCAGCTCCGTCGCCGCGGCGTCCAGATCGGCCGGGGCGTCGAGCGCGATGGGCGCCAGATCGAGGTACACACCGTCCAGCGCCCGCGCGAGCCCGTCGACGGGGACGCCCGCCGGGCCGCCCACCGTGAGCCAGAGCGAGGTGACCCCGTTCTCCAGATCGCCGAGCAGCGCCTCGTTCAGCCGGGCCGGGTCGGACCGGGCGTGGCGCTGGCGCACGTCCCAGCCGCCCGCCGCGTTCCCCTCGGCCCTGCTGCCCCGGGTGAAGGGGGCGAAGCCGGGGAAACCGGTGTCCGGAGACTCGTCGCTCGCGGTGTAGAGGGGGCGGGTGGTGAGCCCGTCCTCCAGTGTGGTGGACAGCGCTTCCTCGGCGGCCGAGCCCGTGACTTCCTTGCCCGACTTGCGCAGTACGCCTTCGACGAGGCTCTGCCACTGGTCATGGGAAGGGTCGGGGAACGCGGCGGCCGGAGAGAGCCCGTCAGCAGGCTGGACCGTCATGCTCAGATGCTAGGCCAGTGCGCGGAATGAGCAGCAGGGGCACGTGCTGTGACCTTGCCCTCTCGGGTATGCACTTGATCCTTTACATGCGGTCGCGTAACCGGAGCGGCGGACGGAGGGCCGCAACACGACGGTCCTCGACATCGGGATGAATCGGGACAGAGATGCATATTATGTGCGAAGTTTCCTGATTTGTTATGTCATCCCTGGAATGCCGTATCCACCCCGGCGCCCCTGTGGCCGCCGGGATACGGAGAGGACGCGACCGTGGCCGTCGGACCTGTGGAATACCTCGTCATCGCCTTCCCCGGCAGTCGCTTCACCGGGGCGGTCGCCCCCGCCCTCGCCGACGCCGTGTCGTCCGGCGCCGTACGCGCCGGTGACCTGGCCTTCGTCCGCCGGGCCGAGGGCGGCGCGCTGACCCCGGTGGGTCTGCGGGAGCTGGACCCCGGGGGAGTGGTTCCCGCCGATGCGGAGGAGGGCGGGGCGGCGGTGGTGCTGGGCGCGGAGGACGTCGAACGGCTCGACGGCGCGGTGCCCGCGGGCGATGTCGTCGCGATCGTGGTCCGGGAGGACCTGTGGACCACCCGGCTCGCCCGCACGGCCCGCGAGGCGGGCGGCGCCTTCGTCGCGCACGAGCGCCTCACCGCGGGTGGCGCCGGCGATGCCGGTGAGGAGAGCGCCGCGGGGGACGACATCATCACCCGACTGGAGCGGCTCGCCGAACTGTGGAAGCGGGACGTCCTCACCGACGACGAGTTCGTGGAGCAGAAGACGAAACTCCTGTCGGACTGACGTCCTTTCCTCGCTGCATGCGTCGTTGATCCTGATATACGGAATTCTTGGAATTCATCGGGGAAAGAGGCAGTTCATCGTGCAGACCGCCCGGACCGTTCCGGCCGCCACCGTTGTCAATCTGCGCGACCTGGGCGGCATCGCCCTGGGCCGTGACCGCCGGGTGCGGCAGGGCGTGCTGTTCCGCTCGGGGCAGCTGAGCGAGCTCGACCCGGCGAGCGACCGGGCGGTGTCGGCGCTCGGCATCCGCACCGTCGTGGACCTGCGCACCGCCGACGAGCGCCGGTTGGCCCCGGACCGGCTGCCGGACCGGGCCAGACTCTTCGTCGCCGATGTGCTGGGCGACCACCCGGGCGTGGCGCCCGCCCGGCTGCGGTCCCTGCTGGCCGACCCCGTCGAGGCGGAGCGGACGCTGGGCGGGGGCCGGGCCGAGGAACTGTTCGCCGAGACCTACCGGAAGATGGTCCTCTCGCCCGGCGCGGCGGCCGCCTACCGGGCCTTCCTGGAGACGGTGGCCGACTCCGGCGCCCGTCCGGTGCTCTTCCACTGCACGGCGGGCAAGGACCGTACGGGCTGGGCGGCGGCGGTCCTGCTGATGATCCTCGGAGCGGCCCGGGCCACGGTGCGGTCGGACTTCGTCGCGGTCAATCCCGCCGTACGGGCCGCCTTCGCCCCGTACGTGGCGAAGTTCCTCGACGGCGGGGGCGACCCGGCCGTGGCCGCGGCGATCATCGAGGTCCGCCCCCGCTATCTGGACGTGGCGCTCGACGCCATGGACGAGCGCTGGGGCGGCCTCGACGGCTATGTGCGCGACGGACTGCGGATGCCCGACGCGGTACTGGCGCGGCTGCGCGACGGCCTGGTGATCCACGGCTGAGCCGTACGGAAGCGACGCGAGCGCGGGAAGGGGCCGGTCCGGCGGGACCGGCCCCTTCCGTACGCGCTTCGGGCTAGAGGCGTACGAGGCGTTCCGTCAGGTCGCGGTAGTGCTGGAGGGCGATCCGCAGATCCTCGGTCTCCGCCCCGGTGGGCGCGTCGCGCTCGCCCTTGCCCGCCCGCAGTCGCCGCCCGCGTTCCGCCAGGGCGGCCCCGAGGTCCGCCACCACCTCCTCGAAGGTGGCGTCGGCATCCCGCACCGCCCGGTGCGGATCCGCCACGAACCCGGCCACCGCCTGGTGGATCCGGGCGGTGAACGCCTCCTGCTCCTCGGGGGCGAACAGCGGCCGCCCGGGGTGCGGGCCGCCCTCGGCGGGGCCCGGGTTCCGCACGGGCGTTCCTGTGTCCACGGGCCCGGCGCCCACGGGGCGGTCCGTGCTGTCGGGCGTCTGCGTCGTTTCGTCCGTCGTCCGCGTCATGATGTGCCGCGTCCCTTCACCAGATGCCGGTTGCCGTGCTCACGCCCCGACGGGCCGTCCGTGAGCAGCGAGTCGAAGAGCCCGCGGGCATCGACCAGCGCCTCGCGCATCTCCTCGGTGTTCGCGTCCCCGCGTCGCGCGGAGTGCACCCGCCGATAGCCGTGGACGTGCGCGGCATGGTGGACGGAGAGCGCGTCCGTACGGTCCTCGAAGTCCTCGCCGCCCGGGAAGCCGCGCTCGCGCGACAGATCGGCCAGCAGCGCGTCGGCTTCGGCGAGCGACCGCTCGGGCGATTCGACGAAGAGTTCCTGGGCGCTCGCCCAGCGGGCGGCGTAGCGTGCGCGGGCCTCGTCGGTCAGCGGGTGCTTCTCCAGCCGCCCGTGCCGCTTCACCCGGTCGCCGAGCTCCCGCTCGGCCGCCGCGGTGTCGCCGTCGTGCCGGGCGACCACCCGCTCGTACTCCGGTCCGAAGCGGCTGCGCAGCCCCCGGCCGCCGACCGGGCGTCCACGGAGCAGGAGGAACGCGGCGATGGCCGCCACGACGACCACGGCGATGATGATGATCGCTGTCGTCACGGCTACCGCCCCCAACGTTCATCGGCCGGTACGTAGCTCTGCTGTCGCACAGTGGTCAACCCCTTTCGGTCCGGGCCCGGCGGCAATCGCCGGGCGGTGTGCAGGAGTTCGTGTACCCCCGGTTGCCCGTTCGAGGCCGCCGCCCTCCGGCGAAGGTCTCCGCGCGGCGCCCTGGGTAGGGTGAAGGAGTCGGATCGGCTGCGGGTCGGAGGGACACGTGATGACGGAGCGCAAACCACCGGGAGTCAGTTTCGAATCCTGGGTCGACCGGCAGATCCACGAGGCGGAACAGCGCGGCGACTTCACCGCGCTCCCGGGCTTCGGCAAGCCGATCGCCGGTCTTGAACGCCCGTACGACGAGACCTGGTGGATCAAGCAGAAGATGCAGCGGGAAGGCGTGTCGATGCTGCCGCCCGCCCTGGCCCTGCGCAAAGAGGCGGAAGACGTTCCCGCCGCGGTCTCCGCCGCCCGCACCGAGGCCGAGGTGCGGCGCATCCTGACCGAGGTGAACGAGAAGATCGAACAGGCGATCCGGCGGCCGCCCGAGGGCCCGCCGCTGGGACTGAAGCCCTTCGACGTGGACGGGACCGTACACCGCTGGCGCGAGGAACGCCGCCCGACCTAGGGCTTGTCGTCACCGTGCCCCATACTCGCCGTATGGGTTCGGGCGGAACAGGGCGGCGGCGCGGGCGCGCCGCACGGCGCGCCGTTGTGGTGGTCCGGCGCGCCGAGGCGTGCGACGCGGGCCGCCTGACCCGGCTGGTCCGCACCTCACGCGCCTACGAGGGCCCGTACGCACCGATGGTCGAGGGCTACCGGGTCGGGCCGGACTACATCGCCGCGCACCGGGTCTTCGTCGCCGCGGACGGCGACACGGGACAGATCCTCGGCTTCTACGCGCTGCTCCTGGACCCGCCGGAACTGGACCTGATGTTCGTCGCCGACTCCGCCCAGGGCCTCGGCATCGGCCGGCTGCTCGTCGGCCATCTGTGCGAGGAGGCCCGGAGCGCCGGGCTCACGGGCGTCCGGATCGTCTCCCACCCGCCCGCCGAGGGCTTCTACCGCAGCATCGGCGCCGAACCCGTCGGCACGGTCCGCGCCGCCCCGCCCGCGGTGATGTGGGACCGCCCCGAGTTCCTGCTGCGGATCGGCTGAGGCGCGCCGCCCCGGGACGACCGGAGCCCGGCCGCACGGGTGCGCGGCCGGGCTCCGGGGCCGGACGGGGTGGTGCGGGCGGTGATCAGCCGCCGTACGGGCGGGTGATCAGCTCCATCCCATGACCGTTCGGATCGGGGAAGTACACGCCCCGCCCGCCGTCGTTGTGGTTGATCTCGCCGGGAATCTTCTGATGGGTATCGGCGTAATAGTCGATTCCCCGCTCCTGGATCTTCGCGAACGCGGTGTCGAACTCCGCCTCCGAGATGAGGAAGGCGTAGTGCTGCGGGGTGATCGAAGCGGCGGGAATCGTCGCGAAATCCAGCGTGACGCTGTTCGCGAGAACGACCGGTATGAACGGCCCCCACTCTTCTCCGACCGGCAGGCCCAGCAGATCCGCCAGGAATTCCGCGGACTCGCGGTTGTCCCGGCAATGGACGATGGTGTGGTTCAACTCGACTGACACGGTGGAATGCCTCCAACGGGCATCTCACGGGCTACCTCCACGCCTCACCCGGCCGGTGACCGACGCGCGATGCCCTGCGGTGATCCTAGGCGGGCCGCGTCCCGCCGGTCCACGGGGTTACGCCCGTGACCGCGGGGAACCCGTGGGATCCGGCCATGGGCGCGCCGCCACGCAGGAAGGGAGATCACGTGACATTCAGCAGAGGCCGTCAGGAGACCCAGGAGGAGCGGGCGGACCGGCAGTGGTCCGAACTCCTCCAAGAACTGCGCGTCGCACAGACCGGCGTCCAGATCCTCTTCGGCTTTCTGCTCGCGGTGGTCTTCCAGTCGCGTTTCGAGGACCTGGGGGACACCGACCGGACCATCTACGTGATCACGGTCATGCTGGGCTCCGCGACCGCCGCGTCGCTGATCGGCCCCGTCTCGTACCACCGGCTCCTCACCGGCCGTCGGATGAAGCCCGAGACGGTCATCTGGGCCTCCAGGATGACGGTGCTCGGCCTGGTGCTGCTCTTCTGCACCATGTGCTCGGCGCTGCTGCTGATCCTCCGCGTCGCCCTGCACAACCAGCTGGCGCTGTGGCTGGTCGGTGCGATGGCCCTGTGGTTCCTGGCCTGCTGGTTCGTCTTCCCGGTGTGGGCCCTGGCCCGGGGAAGCTCGGCCCGGGACGAGAGCGAGGACGAGGACGAGTCGGAAGACGGTCCCGGGGCCGGGGCTTCCTAGGGCGTGTCAGGCCGGGCTGCGCAGATCGGTCACCGCGAACAGCGCGCCGTTCGGGTCCCGCAGCGTGACCTCGGTACCCCCGAAGCCGGTGCGCTCCTCGACGAGGGACCCGCCGTGCCGTTCGGCGGCGGAGACCGTCGCCGCGAGGTCCGTCACCGGGAACTGGACCTGCCAGTGCGGGCGCACCACCGGTTCGGCCGCACTCTCCTCGGCCCCGGAGCTGATCCGGGCCAGCGGATGCCCCCCGCACCGCACGATGACCTCGTCGCCCTCGTAGGCCACATCGCAGCCGCCCGGACGTCCGCTCGCCCAGTCGAGTACCTCGCCGTAGAAGATCGCCGCGTCGAAGGCGTTACGGGTCCGCAGCCGCAGCCAGGCATGCGCGTGGTCGGCCGGGGCCGGCGGCGAGGCGGAGGGTTCGGTGCGCTCCCAGAGGCCGAACGCCGCCCCGTCCCGGTCCGACGCCAGCACCCCGCGCCCCTTGCCGAGCGTCAGCGGCCCCACCGCCACCGTCCCGCTGCGCTCACGGATCCGGCCGGCGGCCACGTTCGCGTCCTCCACCGCGAAGTACGGCGTCCAGGCCACCGCGACCTGGAACGCCGTGGAGACGGCGAAGGCACCGGCCACCGGCACCTCGGCGCGGTAGGCCACGGCATAGTCCGACCCGAGCCGCCCGGGCCGGAACGACCAGCCCAGGACCTGTGCGTAGAACCGCTCGGCGGTCTCCAGGTCCCTGGTCATGAGGGTGACCCAGCACGGTGCGGCCGAGCCCGTCAGCGGGGCCGCCGATGAGGCCGTACGGGGATCGCTTCCGGTCATGGTCCACTGCCTTCTTCGGGGAGCGGCGTCCTGCCCGGCCGCTGTGGTCCGGCAACCAGCCTCGAACGGCCCGCCCGGTCCCGCAACGCGGGCCGTGGCGCCTTCCGGGTCACAGACCGGCGCGCGGCGGCGCGTTCGTGATGTCCAGGAAGACCTGGTCGGCCTGCGGCCACCGGTCGGCCATCGCCTCCCTGATCCGCATCGAGACCTCCTCCACCCGTTCGCTGTCGATACCGGGGGCGAGGTCGATCCGGGCGGCCACCAGGACCGAGTCCATGCCCAGCCGCATCGTGAGCAGCTCGGCGACGTTGTCGATCTCGCCCTGGCGCATCAGGAAGGCCACCAGATCGCGTCGCAGCCGGGGATCGACGGCCTCGCCGATCAGCTGGTCGCGGGCGTCCCGGCCGAGCCGGAAGGCCACGTAGACCAGCAGCAGCCCGATGCCCAGCGAGGCCGCCGCCTCCCAGACCACGCTCCCGGTGGCCAGATGCAGCCCCATGCCCGCCATCGCCAGGGTGACGCCCAGAACCGCCGTGCTGTCCTCCGCGATGACGGTGCGCAGCGCCGGATCCAGTGCCCCGCGCTTCTCGCCGCGCGCCTGGTGCAGGGCCCGGGTCAGCGAGGTGGCCTCGGCGACGAAGGCCACGCCGAGCACGATCAGTCCCGCCGTGTACCCCTCGGGCGGATCGTGGTCGCCGCGGCGGAGGGCGGAGAGACCTTGGTAGAACGAGAAACAGCCGCCCATCACGAAGATCCCGACAGCGGCGAGCAGCGCCCAGAAGAAGCGCTCCTTGCCGTATCCGAACGGATGACGGGCATCGGCGGGACGGCGGCTGCGCCGGAGCGCGGCGAGGAGGAAGACCTCGTTGAGGCTGTCGGCGACCGAGTGCGCGGCCTCGGACAGCAGGGCGGGGGAGCCGGAGGCCAGCCCGCCCACGGTCTTGGCCGCCGCGATCACGAGGTTGGCGGCGAGCGCCACCAGGACGGTGAGCCGGGTACGTCGGTCGGCCGCCGAGCCGGCCATCACAACCTCCTGAGCAGAGGGGGCCGCCGCGACGCCCCCGCGGGACGGGCCGGTCAGCCGTTCGGCCGCTCCTCGTCGGGCGGCAGCGGGCCGTTGCCGTGGTCCTTGAGCTCGTACGGCGACAGGGCGTGGCCGTCCGCGGGGAACTGATCGGAGGAATGCGGGTCGTGCTGTTCGACGTGGGCGCGCCGCTCGGGCTTCTCCGGCTGCTCATGGGGCTGGGGTGGCGGCGGCTCGGCGTCGTGCTTGCGCTTGCTGAGGATGAAGCCGCCGATCAGCAGGGCGACGACGGCCAGCGCCACGATGGGCATGACGACCCCGAGGGCGCCCGTGGTCGCAGCGAGCGGGACCTCGGCGGACACCTCGGCCGCGGTGACTGCATTCAGAACATCCATGCAATGCGCATACCCCGAGAGGAGGGCATCAGTCAGCTATTCACATCAATTCATGTTTTATGGGTATCTCGCGGGAAACGCGTTTCAAGACCGTGGGCCAGGACAGCCCTCCTGCCCGCCCTCCAGGTGTTCCAGGCCTCTTTCGGGCGCTTCCCGTGTCGCCGTCGGCCGGATGCGGGGTCAGCCTGGAGTGGTCCCGAAGGCCGGCACCCCAGCGGAAGGAACCACGGTGAACAGCACCCCCGAGCAGAGCGGCGAGGATCACCCGGCGGGCCGGGAGGTGGTGGTCTCGCTCGGCCGCTGCGCCACCCAGGACGCGCGGACCGTGTTCGACGTGCTCGCCACCGCCTTCGCCTCCGACCACCCGATGGGCGAGACGCCCGCACCGGTCTCCGGCCCCCGCCCCACCGCCTGGGTCACCACCGTCGACGTGTCCGAACCACGGGCGGACGTCACCCCCGCCCGCCTCACCGCACCGGTCACGGTGGACGCCCAGGGCGGCTACTGGGCCGTCGACCGGCTCCGGACCCGCCTCACCGGAGCCTTCGCGGTGAGCGTCGTCGGCACGGCCGCCGGGGACCAGGAGCAGGAGGTCAGGCTGCGGCTGGAGAGCCGCTGACCGGGCCCGAACCAGATCCGGCCGGGGTGACCCGGCCGTACGGCGAAGCGAAAGGCACGCGCATGGATTCCCTCGCTCTCGGAGCGGACCTCGAACCGGAACCGGTGGTCGACGAACACTCCGCCGTGACGCTGTACGTCAACGGCGAGGAGACGACGCTGACCGTCGACCACCGTGCCACCGTCCTGGAGACGCTGCGGGAGGACTTCGGACTCACCGGCGCCAAGAAGGGCTGCGACCACGGCCAGTGCGGAGCCTGCACGGTCCTCGTCGACGGACGCCGGGTGAACAGCTGTCTGCTGCTCACCGTCGCCCGGAACGGCGCCACGATCACCACCGTGGAAGGGCTCGCCGACGGCGAGACCCTGCACCCGGTGCAGCAGGCGTTCGTCGAGCGGGACGCCCTCCAGTGCGGCTTCTGCACCCCGGGCCAGATCTGCTCGGCCGTGGGCATGCTCCGCGAGGCCGCCGACGGCCACCCCTCGCACGCCACCGCACCGGATTCCCCCGCCGCCGCCGCCGGGCCGGACGGGACCGCCACCGGAGCGGTCGTGCTCGACGCCGACGAGATCCGGGAACGGATGAGCGGCAACCTGTGCCGGTGCGGGGCCTACCCCCGGATCGTCGAAGCCATCGAGGACGTGATCGAGTGAAACCGTTCGGCTATGCGCGCCCCGCCTCCACCGACGAGGCCGTCCGGCTCTGCGCGGCCGGCCCCGGCGCCCGCTTCCTGGGCGGCGGAACCAATCTGGTGGACCTGATGAAACTCGGCGTCGAGACGCCCCGGATCCTCATCGACGTCGCCGGGCTGCCGCTCGACCGGGTGACCCGGACGGCCGAAGGCGGCCTGAGCATCGGCGCCACCGTGCGCAACAGCGACCTCGCCGCCCACCCCGACGTCATCGAGAGCTACCCCGTGCTGTCCCAGGCGCTGCTGGCCGGGGCCTCCGGCCAGCTCCGCAACACCGCCACCACCGGCGGCAACCTGCTCCAGCGCACCCGGTGCCGCTATTTCCAGGACGTCTCCAAGCCCTGCAACAAACGGCTCCCCGGCTCCGGCTGCCCCGCCCGCGAAGGCACCCACCGCGACCTCGCGATCCTCGGGCACTCGCCGGAGTGCGTGGCCACCAACCCGTCCGACATGGCCGTGGCCCTCGCCGCGCTCGACGCGACCGTGCTGCTGCTCGGCCCCGAGGGCGAACGGGCCGTCCCCCTCACGGAATTCCACCGTCTGCCCGGGGAGAACCCCGACCAGGACACCGTGATCAGGCCCGGCGAGCTGATCACCGAGGTGCTGCTGCCGCCGCCGGCGCCCGGCACGGCCTCCCGCTACCGCAAGGCCCGCGACCGCGCCTCGTTCGCCTTCGCGCTGGTCTCCGTCGCCGCCACCGTCCGGATGGACGCCGGCCGCGTCGAGCACGCCACGCTGGCGTTCGGCGGGGTAGCCCACCGGCCCTGGCGGGCCCGCCGGGCCGAGGCCGAGCTGCGCGGCGCGCCGGCCACGCCCGCCGTCTTCCAGCACGCCCTGATCGCCGAACTGGCCGAGGCCCGGCCGCTGCGCGACAACGCGTTCAAGGTGGACCTCGCCCGCCGCCTCGCCCAGGACGTGCTCGGCGAACTCACCGCCCGGCAGCCCGCCCGGACCGGCTGAACCGCCGGGACCGGCCGAAACCGCCCGGGGCGGCCACCCGTGACCGCCCGCGCCCCCGACCCCCGAGGACCCATCGCCATGACCACCCGAGCCCCGCAGTTCCCCGGTGCGCCCGTCGTCCGCAGAGAGGCCCGGGACAAGGTCACCGGCAGCGCCCGCTACGCGGCCGACCGCACCCCCTCCGGCTGTCTGTACGCCTGGACCGTCCCGGCCACCGTCGCGGCCGGTCGCGTCACCGCCGTACGGGCCGTCGACGCCCTCGCCGTACCGGGCGTCCACGCCGTCCTCACCCATGACAACGCGCCCCGCCTCCAGGAGCCCGACGACCCGATCCTCGCCGTGCTCCAGGACGACCGGGTCCCGCACCACGGCTGGCCGATCGCCCTCGTGATCGCCGAGAGCCTCGAAGCGGCCCGGACCGGCGGCGGGGAACTCCACGTCGAGTACGAACGCGACCCGTTCGACGTCACCCTCACCGAGGACCACCCGGGCCTCTACACGCCCGAGGAGGCCAACGGCGGCTTCCCCGCCGTCCGGGTCCGCGGCGACGTGGAACGGGCCCTGGCCGGGGCGCGCGTCCAGGTCGACGCCACGTACCGGATGGGCGCCCTGCACAACCACCCCATGGAGCCGCACGCCGCCACCGCCGTCTGGGAGGACGGACACCTCACCGTCCACGACTCCAGCCAGGGCTCCGACAAGGTGCGCGGCAGCCTCGCCCGGGCGTTCGGCCTGGCCTCCGACCGGATCACCGTGGTCTCCGAGCACGTCGGCGGCGGGTTCGGCTCGAAGGGCACCACCCGCCCCCAGGCGGTCCTGGCCGCGATGGCGGCCCGGCACACCGGGCGGCCGGTGAAGCTGGTGTTCCCCCGCGCCCAGCTGGCGGAGGTCATCGGCCACCGGGCCCCCACGATCCAGCGGGTCCGGCTCGGCGCGGGCCTGGACGGGGTGCTCACCGCGGTCAGCCACGAGGTCGTCACCCAGACCTCCACCGTGAAGGAGTTCGTCGAGCAGGCCGCCGTGCCCGCCCGCACCATGTACGCCTCGCCGTACAGCCGCACCGCGCACCGGGTGACCGCTCTCGACGTGCCCAGCCCCTCCTGGATGCGCGCCCCGGGGGAGGCCTCGGGGATGTACGCCCTGGAGTCCGCCATGGACGAGCTCGCCTCCGCGCTCGGCCTGGACCCCGTGGAGCTGCGGCTGCGCAACGAACCGGAGACCGAGCCGGACAGCGGCCGCCCCTTCAGCAGCCGCGGTCTCGCCGCCTGCCTGCGCGACGGCGCCGCGCGGTTCGGCTGGCACGACCGCGACCCCCGGCCCGCCGCCCGCCAGGAGGGCCGCTGGCTCATCGGTACGGGCGTGGCCTCGGCGACGTACCCCGTGCTCGTCTCCCGGTCCACCGCGAGCGCCCACGCCGCACCGGACGGCGCGCTGAGCATCGCCGTCAACGCCACCGACATCGGCACCGGGGCCCGCACCGTCCTGGCCCAGATCGCCGCCGACGCGCTCGGCGTCGAGCCCGAGGCCGTGCACATCGACATCGGCTCCACCGATCTGCCCACCGCCCCGCTGGCCGGCGGCTCCTCCGGCACCGCGTCCTGGGGCTGGGCCGTGCACAAGGCCGCCGCCGACCTGGCCGCCCGCCTCGCGGAGCACACCGGTCCGCTGCCGACCGACGGGATCACCACCACCGCCGACACCGAGCAGGAGACCGGCGAGGAGTCCCCGTACGCCCGGCACGCCTTCGGGGCCCACTTCGCCGAGACCGCCGTGGACGCCGTCACCGGCGAGGTGCGCGTACGCCGGCTGCTCGGCGTGTACGCCGCCGGACGGATCCTCAACGCCCGCACCGCGCGCTCCCAGTTCACCGGCGGCATGGTGATGGGCATCGGCATGGCGCTCACCGAGGACTGCGGCCTGGACCCGGACTTCGGCGACTTCACGGCCAAGGACCTCGCCGCCTACCACGTGCCCGTCTGCGCCGACACGGCCGACATCCAGGCGCACTGGATCGAGGAGGACGACCGCCACCTCAACCCGATGGGCAGCAAGGGCATCGGCGAGATCGGGATCGTCGGCACCGCGGCCGCCATCGGGAACGCCGTCCGCCACGCCACCGGCGCCCGGCTGCGCGAACTGCCCCTCACCCCGGACACCTTGCTGCCCTACCTGCTGTGATCGTCCTGAGTGCGGACACCGGCTCCGACCAGCACGGACGGCCCAGCTGTTGCGCGTCCGGCGTACCGGCCCCACCCTGAGGAGTGACCCAGAAGTGATCAGTGCTCACGCTTCGTGTTCGGGGGTCGTTCGTACGACGGGGTGAAAGGTACGACGGGGTGAAGCACGTGGGCCTCGTGGTGAGGAGCCTCGACGATGACCGTTCCACTCGACCGGCACTACTCGGTCGAACTGCAGGTGTCGGCAGAGCGCGTTTCCCAGCTGCGGCGGATCGTCGCCGCGCACCTGCGTCACTGGAGTCTCGATCTGCACGTCCGGCCGGTCTGCCGGGCCCTGGACGAACTCCTGACCAACGTCCACCGGCATGTCGGCGACGGCAACACCTGCGTCCTCGAACTCCGCTGGACCGGACGGCACGTGACCGTGTCCGTCGCCGACAACAGTGCCCGGATGCCCCGGCTGCTGCCGGCCGGCGGCGGGCTGAGCCGGGTGATGGCCCTGAGCGACAGCTGGGGCACCTGCCGGACCACGGACGGCAAGGTGGTCTGGTTCACCCGCTACGCCGAGGCGCCGAAGGCCGCGGGCCTGCTCCCGTACGCCCCGCTGCCCGGCGTCCGTACCGCCCGCGACCTGCCCCTGGCAGCGCTCGTATAACCGCCCCCGGCAGGGCGGACCGCACACCGGCCGACGCGGAACGTGCCCTCTCGGCACGCATGATCCGCGTCGGCCGGGTACGTGCGGGGGAGGGGAGGGCCGCGTTGCGCGGACCGGTGCGGCGCGGGACGGTCGAAGTACCGATGCTAGGAGGCCACTGCCATGCCCATCGCGACGGTCAACCCCGCGAACGGCGAACTGATCAGGTCCTTCGACGCCCTGGGCGAGGAGGAGACGCACCGCAGGATCGCCGCCGCCGCGGAGACCTTCCACCAGTACCGCACCACCCCCTTCGAACAGCGCGCCGGCTGGCTGAACCGGGCCGCCGACCTCCTCGACGAGGACCGCGACACCATCGCCCGCACGATGACTGTCGAGATGGGCAAGCCCGTCACGGCGGCCCGCGCCGAGGCAGCCAAGTGCGCGAAGGCGATGCGCTGGTACGCCGCCCACGCCGAGGGGCTGCTCGCCGACGAACACCCGGACCCCGCCGACGTGAAGGACTCCGGCGCCGCCCGCGCGCTGGTCCGCTACCGTCCGCTCGGCGTGGTCCTCGCCGTGATGCCGTGGAACTTCCCGCTCTGGCAGGTGGTGCGCTTCGCCGCCCCCGCGCTGATGGCGGGCAACGTCGGACTCCTCAAGCACGCCTCGAACGTCCCGCAGACCGCCCTCTACCTGGAGGACCTCTTCCACCGGGCCGGATTCCCGGCGGGCTGCTTCCGTACGCTGCTGATCGGCTCCGGTGCGGTCGAGGCGGTCCTGCGCGACCCGCGCGTCGTCGCGGCCACCCTCACCGGCAGCGAACCGGCCGGGCGAGCCGTCGCCGCCACCGCCGGTGACGAGGTCAAGAAGACCGTGCTGGAACTCGGCGGCAGCGACCCCTACCTCGTGCTGCCCTCGGCGGACGTGGAGAAGGCCGCCGCCACCGCCGTCACCGCCCGGGTCCAGAACAACGGCCAGTCCTGCATCGCCGCCAAGCGCTTCATCGTGCACGCCGACGTCCACGACGCGTTCGCCGAGCACTTCACCGCGGGCATGCGCGCCCTGACCGTCGGCGACCCGCTGGAGGAGGCCACCGACATCGGCCCGCTCTCCACCGAACAGGGCCGCACCGACCTGGAGGAACTCGTCGACGACGCCGTCGAGCGGGGCGCCGAGGCGCTGTGCGGCGGACGCCGGCCCGACAAGCTCGGCGGCGGCCTGGAGAACGGCTGGTTCTACGAGCCCACGGTGCTCGCCGGCATCACCACCGCCATGCGCGTCCACCGCGAGGAGACCTTCGGACCGGTCGCCACCCTCTACCGGGTCGCCGACCTCGACGAGGCGATCCACCTGGCCAACGACACGCCCTTCGGCCTCAGCTCCAACGTCTGGACCCGCGACCCCGGCGAGCAGGAGCGCTGCGCCCGTGACCTGGAGGCGGGCGGAGTCTTCTTCAACGGGATGACCGCCTCGCACCCCGCCCTGCCCTTCGGCGGGATCAAGCGCTCCGGTTACGGGCGTGAGCTCGCCGGACACGGCATCCGCGAGTTCTGCAACGCCACCACGCTCTGGTACGGCCCCGAGGCGTCCTGACGACACCCCGCCCGTGCGCCGTCACCCGACGAGGAGACCTGCCCCGTGAGCGACACACCTGCCCCTTCCTCCCTCTCCCACGATGAACTCGCCGCGCTCGACGCGCACTGGCGCGCGGCCAACTACCTCGCCGTCGGCCAGATCTACCTGATGGCCAACCCCCTGCTGACCCGGCCGCTCGTCCCCGAGGACATCAAGCCCCGGCTGCTCGGCCACTGGGGCACCTCACCGGGGCTCAACCTCGTCCACACCCACCTCAACCGCGTGATCAAGTCCCGCGAGCTGAACGCCCTGTGCGTCTGGGGCCCCGGTCACGGCGGACCCGCCGTCCTCGCCAACTCCTGGCTGGAGGGCAGCTACTCCGCCACCTACCCGGACGTCGGCCGGGATGCCGCGGGCATGGGCGCGCTGTTCAAGCAGTTCTCGTTCCCCGGCGGTGTGCCCAGCCATGTCGCCCCCGAGACCCCCGGCTCCATCCACGAGGGCGGTGAACTCGGCTACGCCCTCGCCCACGCCTACGGAGCCGCCTTCGACCACCCGGACCTGCTGGTCGCCTGTGTGATCGGCGACGGCGAGGCCGAGACGGGACCGCTCGCCGCCTCCTGGCACGGAGACAAGTTCCTCGACCCGGTCCACGACGGGGCCGTCCTGCCCATCCTCCACCTCAACGGCTACAAGATCGCCAACCCGGCGGTCCTGGCCCGGATCCCCGAGGAGGAGCTGGACCACCTGCTGCGCGGCTACGGCCACGACCCGCTGTTCGTCACCGGCGACGACCCGGCCGCCGTCCACCGGGCGCTCGCCGCCGCCCTGGACACCGCCCTGGACCGCATCGGCGCGTACCAGCGGGCGGCCCGCGAGGGCGGCGCGACCGAACGCCCCCGCTGGCCCATGATCGTACTGCGCACCCCCAAGGGCTGGACCGGCCCCGAAGAAGTCGACGGACAGCCCGTCGAGAACACCTGGCGCTCCCACCAGGTCCCGCTCTCCGGCGTCCGGGACGACCCCGGGCATCTGCGGCAGCTGGAGGACTGGCTGCGCTCCTACCGCCCCGCCGAACTCTTCGACGCCGACGGCCGCCCCACCGAACAGGTCCTCGCCTGTGTGCCCGAGGGGGAGTCCCGGCTCGGCTCCACCCCGTACGCCAACGGCGGGCTGCTCCTGCGCGACCTCCCGCTGCCCGACCCGGCCGACCACGCCGTACGGGTCGACCGGCCCGGCACCACGCTCCACGAGCCCACCAAGGTGCTCGGCGGCCTCCTGGAGAGCGTCATGGCCGCCACCACCGACCGCAGGGACTTCCGGGTGGTCGGTCCCGACGAGACCGCCTCCAACCGGCTGGACGCGCTCTACCGGGCCACCGGCAAGGCCTGGCAGGCCGAGACCCTGCCCACCGACGAACACCTCGCCCACGACGGCCGGGTGATGGAAGTGCTCTCCGAACACCTCTGCCAGGGCTGGCTGGAGGGCTATCTGCTCACCGGACGGCACGGGCTCTTCTCCAGTTACGAGGCGTTCGCCCACATCGTCGACTCCATGGTCAACCAGCACATCAAGTGGCTGCGCACCTCGCGCCGGCTGCCCTGGCGGCGGCCGATCGCCTCGCTCAACTACCTGCTCACCTCGCACGTCTGGCGCCAGGACCACAACGGCTTCTCGCACCAGGACCCGGGCTTCGTCGACCACATCCTCAACAAGAGCCCCGAGGTCGTGCGCGTCTACCTCCCGCCGGACGCCAACACCCTGCTCTCGGTGGCCGACCACGCGCTGCGCAGCCGCGACTACGTCAACGTCATCGTCGCCGGGAAGCAGCCGACCTTCGACTGGCTCACCCCCGAGGAGGCCCGCGCCCACTGCGCGCGCGGGGCCGGAGCCTGGACCTGGGCCGGGACCGAGGACGGCGCACGCGAACCGGACGTGGTCCTCGCCTGCGCCGGGGACGTACCCACCCAGGAGACGCTGGCCGCCGCCGATCTGATCCGCCGCCATCTGCCGGAGCTGGCCGTCCGGGTCGTCAACGTCGTCGACATCGCCCGCATGATGCCCGACACGGAACACCCGCACGGTATGCCGGACTCCGAGTACGACGCCCTGTTCACCCGCGACAAGCCGGTGATCTTCGCCTACCACGGCTACCCGTGGCTGATCCACCGGCTCGCCTACCGCCGGACCGGCCACGCCCACCTCCATGTGCGCGGCTACAAGGAGGAGGGCACCACGACCACGCCGTTCGACATGGTCGTCCGCAACGACCTCGACCGCTACCGGCTGGTCATGGACGTCATCGACCGGGTGCCGGGGCTCGGCGTCCGCGCCGTCGCCGTACGCCAGGAGATGGCGGACACCCGTACCCGCCACCACGCCTGGATCCGCGAGCACGGCACGGACCTGCCGGAGGTCGTGGACTGGAAGTGGGGCGGCTGACAGGGGCTTTCACCGGCCGCCGTTCCACCGGAACGGCCGATGAGCGATCATGGACGGCGACCCGCCACCCACCGGAGAGGCCGCCATGAAGCCGCGCTGTGCCGTGATCGAGGACTTCCAGTCCGTGGCCACCACCGTCGTCGACTGGTCGGCCGTCACCGCCGATGTTGAGGTGGTGTCGTTCACCGAGCACCTCGCCACCGAGGACGAAGCTGCCGCCGCCCTGGCCGGGTTCGACATCGTGGTCACCCTGCGCGAGCGGGTGCCGTTCCCGGCGGAGCTGTTCGCCCGGCTGCCCCGGCTGCGCCTGCTGATCGCCTCCGGCATGCGCAACTCCGTCATCGACTTCGACGCCGCGAAGCGGCACGGCGTCGTCGTCTGCGGCACCGCCAGCTCCTCCACCCCGCCCGTCGAGCACACCTGGGCGCTGCTCCTGGGCCTGGCGCGCGGGGTCGTCCCCGAGGCGGAAGCGCTGCGCACGGGCGGGCCCTGGCAGTCCACCCTCGGGGCCGATCTGCACGGCAGGCGGCTCGGCCTGCTGGGGCTCGGGAAGATCGGCGCCCGGGTGGCGCAGGTCGGCCTGGCCTTCGGCATGGACGTGGTGGCCTGGAGCCAGAACCTCACGAAGGAACGTACCGACGAGGTCGGCGTGGCCCTGGCCGCCTCCAAGGAAGAACTGCTGGCCGACAGCGACTTCGTCTCCGTCCACCTGGCGCTCGGCGACCGGACCCGCGGCCTGATCGGCGCGGCCGAACTCGCCCGGATGCGCCCGACCGCGTATCTGATCAACACCTCCAGGGCGGCCATCGTCGACACGGACGCCCTGCTCGCCGCGTTGCGCGCGGGCTCCATCGCCGGGGCCGCGACCGATGTCTTCGACGTCGAGCCGCTCCCGGCCGGCGATCCGGTGCGCACGGCCCCGCGCCTGCTGGCCACCCCGCACCTGGGCTATGTGTCGCGCGCCAACTACGAGACCTACTACGGCCAGGCCGTGGAGAACATCAGGGCGTTCCTCGACGGGCAGCCCGTCCGCCGCCTGGGCTGACGGCCGGGCCCCCGGGTGGGCGGTCCCGGTCAGTAGCGCAGCGCCGCCGCGATCCGGCCGTACTCCGCCAGCGAACCGTCCTCGACGAACACCACGTCGGCGCCGCTGTCCAGCGCCGCTTCGACCAGCTCGTCGACGATGTCCTCGCGGATCGTGCCGTCGGCGGTCTGCGTGCTCCCCTCGGGCACCGGCTCCAGATGCTCGTCGGTCACCTGCACGGCCGCCTGGAAGTGCTCCTCCACCGCGACCAGACCGGCCCGGCCCTCCCGGACGGCGGCCCACACCTCGTCGAGACCTCCGGCGAAGGAGTGCGCGCCCCGGGCGTGGTCGAGCCGGGTCTCCACCTCGGCGGCCGCCAGGCGTACGCCCTCGTCGAGGGCGGGCCGCAGCTCCCGGAGCACCTCGGCGGGCGACAGATCGGCCGGCGCGCCCTTGGCGACCCGGCCGAGGGCGGACCCGGAGCCGGTGCCGACCTCGTCCAGCAGGGCGAGAGCGGGGGCCAGGCCCATCAGATACAGCGGACGCGGATCGTCGGCGAGCACCGCGCGCAGCTTCTCGTCGACGTCACGGAAGAAGTTCCGGGTCTCCTCGTCGGTGAAGGTGCTCGGGGTGTCGCCGATCCGCTCCTCGCGCTGCGGGTTCGGCGCCTCCTTCGGCGCGGCCAGCGGGAAGCCGCCCGTCTTCTCGGGCCGGATGCCGTCGCCCGTGCCGATCCACAGCGTGGCGTGGTCGGCGGCGACGGTCAGCGCCCGGAACGGCCGGGTCTGGGCCTTGGCCGCGACGAGGTTGCGGGTGAGGTAGGTGTCGCTGAGCACCACCCGTTCGGGTGCGGTACGCGGAAGCTGCCAGATCCCGTACTCGTCGGTGGTGGCCAGGATCACCAGCGAGTCCAGCGCCCCGCGCGGGTCCACCTCGGCCGCCGCCCGCTCCAGCTGGGCCCGGAGGGCCGCCGCGACCTCGCGGCTGACCTCGGGGTCGGCGTCGAGGCGGTGTCCGGCCTCGGCCACCAGGTTCCGCAGCCGGACCGGGTCCTGGGCGTTGTCCGGGGCCTTGCGGTGGGTCGGCATGGTCAGGGACAGGGCCGGATAGGGCCGGGTCGCCCGCAGCTCCCGCAACAGGTCGGCGGTCAGGGCGTCCGTATCCATCGTTCCCTCCCGGGGCTCGAACCCGCTCCGTCTGAGCGGATGCTTCGACGAGTCAATTCATACCTTTTGATCCTAATATGGGCGAGTTGTTGCTCCTGGAGTGCGGGAGGTTGCGCGATGTCCACCCTCACGGTGTGGAAGTTCCGGACGGCCGAAGGCGCCGAGAGTGTCGAGGAGGCGCTGAAAGCCCTTCAGAAGGAAGGGCTGATCAAGATCCTCGACGCGGCGGTGGTCAGCTGGCCCGCCGACCGGGCCAAGCCGCGCACGAAACAGCTGCTCAACCTCGTCGGCGCCGGGGCCCTCAGCGGGACCTTCTGGGGCATGCTCTTCGGGCTGATCTTCCTCATGCCGCTGCTGGGCGCCGCCATCGGGGCGGCCGCCGGAGCGCTCGGCGGGAAGCTCGCGGACGTCGGCATCGACGACGACTTCATCGCCGAGGTCAAGGAGAAGGTGACGCCCGGAACCTCGGCGCTGTTCCTGCTGACCACGAACGAGGTGCCCGAGCGGATCGGCGCGCAGCTGCCCGGCGACGGCGCCGAACTCCTCCACAGCAACCTCGACACCGAGCGCGAGGCGAAGCTCCGCGACATCTTCGGCGACGAGACGGCATGACCCGCGCACACCCCCTTTCCTCACCCGGATCCCCTCTCTTGGATTGGACGGACCGTCCGTGAAAGCGAACCTCCCTGTGCGCCGGGCGCGCGGCCGCCTCGCCGCCCGCACCCTGGCCCCCCTCGCGGCGGCGGCCCTGCTGTTCGCCGGTGCGACGGCCTGCGACTCCGACACCAGCAGCGAAGGCACCGACCAGGGCGTCCACACGCTCACACCCGAGCCGGAGGAGTCGCCCGCCGAGTCACCGAGCCCGCGCACCCAGCAGAGCTTCGCGGCCTCGGTGTCCGCCGAGTCCGAACGCGTACGCCAGGAGGCGGCCAAGCGGCTGGACGAGGTCGAGGGCCGGGGCAACGCGGTCGGCGACGTCTCGGTCAACGGACTGCCGGTCACCGCGTCCGAGGAGGTCCGCAGCGCGCTCG
This sequence comes from Streptomyces griseus, assembly GCA_002154345.1. GTDB lineage: Bacteria > Actinomycetota > Actinomycetes > Streptomycetales > Streptomycetaceae > Streptomyces > Streptomyces caviscabies. The sequence continues at coordinate 15,728 of MUNB01000032.1, read as the reverse complement.
TCCGGGTCACCAACCCCACCGACAAGGCCGCGTTCTACGCCGTGAAGGTCGAGTTCGTCGACGCCGAGGACAAGGTCCTGGACACCGTGGTCGTCGGCGTGGAAGACGCGCCGCCGGACCGCACGGTCAACGTCCAGGCCAACAGCCGCAAGGCCGCAGGGGTGAAGACCTTCCCCCGGGTCGCCCAGGCCGAGCGCGGCTGAGGGGCCGGAGCCCATGAGTGCCGCCGACGCGGTGACCGACTCCCTCCAGAACCTGCGCGCCCGGTTCATCGACGTACGGGAGGGGAAGCCGGCCGACTACATCCCCCAGCTGGCCCTCGCCGACCCGGACGCCTTCGGGCTCGCGCTGGTCAGCATGGACGGACACCGCTACAGCGCGGGCGAGGCCGAGACCCCCTTCACCCTCCAGTCCGTCTCCAAACCGTTCGTCTACGCCCTCGCGCTCTCCCTCCTCGGCCTCGACGAGGTGAGCCGGTGGGTGGGCGCCGAGCCGAGCGGCGAGGCGTTCAACGCCATCAGCCTGGAACCCGATACGGGCCGGCCCGCCAACGCCATGGTCAACGCCGGAGCGATCGTCACCACCGCGCTGATCCCCGACACCCCGGACGAGCCCGCCTTCGACCGGATCCTGCGCTGCCTGAGCCACTTCGCCGGACGTGAACTCGACGTCGACGAGGAGGTGTTCAGCTCCGAATCGATGACCGGGGACCGCAACCGGGCACTGGCGTATCTGATCCGCTCCACCGGCACGATGCCCGTCGACCCGGTCCTGGCGGTCGACCGCTACTTCCGCCAGTGCGCGATCCGCGTCACCGCCGTCGACCTCGCCACGATGGCCGCGACCCTCGCCTACGGCGGCGTCAACCCGGTCACCGGCAAACAGGTCGTCTCCGCCGAGGTCGCGGCCCGGGTCCTCGCCGTCATGGCGACCTGCGGCATGTACGACGGCTCCGGCGAATGGCTGCTGCGCGTCGGGCTGCCCGCCAAGAGCGGAGTGTCCGGCGGCCTCATCGCGGTGGGCCCTGCCCGCTTCGGGGTCGCCACGTACAGCCCGCCGCTGGACGCCACCGGCGGTTCGGTACGCGGCCACGCCGCACTGGAGACGCTGTCGCAACGGTACGGACTGCACCTCATGCTCAACCCGGCGCTGCCCGGCTCCACCGTCACCCTCGTCACGACCGCCGACGATCTGCCGTCGGCGCCGTCGGCCGAGCACGAACGGGTCCTGCACGAACAGGTCGGCGTCGTCGTCGCCCAGGGGTCCATCGACTTCACGGCCGCCGAACGCGTGCTGTACGCCCTGGACGAGTCCGGTCCGAACGGCGGCTCCGTGGTGCTCGACCTGCACGACGTCACGGCCATCGACTCGGTGGCCCTGGCCATGCTGCACACCGGTCTCGCGCGGCTCACCTCCGACGGGCGGCGCGCGGCGGTCGTCGATCCGCGCGATCTGCTGGGTCCGCCCGATGTCGTCCGGCGGGGGACCGGTCAGGACCTGCCGCGCTTCGCCACCCGAGAGGCTGCCGTCGAAGGCTGCGCACAGGCCCTGGCCGGGGAGGGCTGAGCCGGCTCCACCGGTGTGGGCTCTCGCCGCACGTGGCACTGGCCGTAATTGCTGGCCAGCGGTTCTTCCGCTCCAAGGCCGACGACGTCATTCACGTCGAGAAACCGACTGGCGGCCAGTCTCCTCGCGTCAGGGTCGGGGGTGCTCGGTTCGTTCCGTCATAGAGTCCTTCCCGCCGTAGGAGACGGCCGGGTCTGCCGGCCGGGCCAGGTCTGCCGGAAGCCTTGGTGCCCCGACACGCTGGTGTCCGACCATGAGGAGTGACGACCTGTATGCCGCGCACGACGACGCCCGACGGGATCGATATCGCCTACCAGGTCCAGGGCGGGGGGACGGTGCCGCTGGTCCTGCTGGCGGGCCAGGCGAACAACCACCGCTGGTGGGACGGGGTGCGGGAGGACTTCCACGCCGATCGCAGCACCATCACGCTCGACTACCGCGGTACGGGGCAGAGCGACAAGCCCGACACCCCGTACAGCACCGAGCTGTTCGCCCAGGACGTGGTCGCGGTGCTCGACGACCTCGGCATCGACCGGGCCGACGTCTACGGCACCTCCATGGGCGGGCGCGTGGCCCAGCAGCTCGCGGCCCGCCATCCGGACCGGGTGCGCGCCCTGGTGCTCGGGTGCACGTCGCCCGGCGGACCGCATGCGGTGGAACGCACCGGCGAGGTGCGCCGGTCGCTGGTGCAGACGCAACCGGGTGCGGCGCGGCGGGCCCTGCTGGCGCTGATGTACACCCCGGCCTGGCTGGAGGCGAACCCCGGGCCGTACCGGACGCTCGGCGACCCGGGCATGCCCGCGCACGCCCAGCGCCGCCACCTGGTGGCGAGCAATGAGCACGATGCGTGGCATCTCCTGCCGGGCATCGACGCCCCCACGCTGGTCGTGCACGGCAGCGACGACCTGCTCAACCCCGCCGCCAACGCCCCTCTGCTCGCAGGCCGTATCCCCGGCGCCCGCCTGCACATGATCCCCGGTGCGCGGCACGCCTTTTTCGAGGAGTTCCGCGTCGTCGCGAGCCCGCTCGTCCTGGACTTCCTCATCTCGTAGACGGCACGGGACGTGCTCGCGGACTCCACCCGCGGCTCGTAGATCACGTGGTCACGCGTGTTCACGGGGTCACGCGTGTTCACGGGGTGAGGGCCGGAGAAACCGACCCCCACCACGCGTCAGAGCGCGCCTTGTCCGCGGATCTCAGCAAGAACCCGTAAGTGGTGCTCATATGCAGGTGGCACCGAGAACGTGGCGCGGCTTTCGAGAACCTACGACCAGATGGAGCCGACCCACTCGGGGTGGTCGATGAACGGGTTCCGGTTGTGCTGGAACTGCTCGAATATGACGTCGTTGCGGCGCTTCTCGAAGGTGTCCGGCGGGTCCTCCTGGCTCCACTGCTTCAGGACGGACAGCTTGCCCATCTTCGGGGCGGAGCCGTTGTTCACCTGGTCGTTGGGTTCGAGGTCGGCGAAGGAGTCGTCGCCCTCGTAGCGCACGGCCATGTAGAGGATCATGCGGGCGACGTCGCCCTTGACCTCGTCGCGCGGTTCGAAGGAGTCGCTGTCGGTGAAGTTGCCGGGCGCGTTGGACAGTTCGCTTCCGCCGTTGTCGAAGTCCTTGTTGCCGCGCGTGGAGTTGACCTGGACGTCCGTGGGCCGCAGATGGTGGACGTCGGTGCCCGGGCCCGTCGCCGTGCCGAAGTCGCCGTGCGACTTGGCCCAGACGTGCTCCCGGTTCCACTGGCCCGAGTTGCCGCCGTTGTCGTTCTTGGACTGGGAGCGCCCGGTGTACAGCAGAACGACGTTGGAGGAGTTGGCGGGATCCTCGTCGGTGGCCTTGAGGGCGTCCCACACCTGGCTGTAGGAGAGCTTGGTCTGGTCGCTGATGATCGTGTGCAGGGCGGATTTCAGCTCGGCCCCGGTCTTGCCGAGCGCGTCCTGGTAGTACGTGTCGTCGAGGGCGGCGGAGACGGCGGTGTGACGGTCGGGCGCGTCGTCCGCGGGCGCCGCGGCGGCGGTGCCGGTGAGTACGGTGACGGCCGCCGCGGCGGCCAGCAGTGGACGCGCGTAGAACGAATGACGACGGGACATGTGGGGTGTCCTCTCCGGAACGCGGGCGTCGCGACGGGCTCTGGGTGGGGGCCTGTGCGGCGGCCGTGCGGTAGGTGGTCAGCCGGGAGCCTTCCACACGCACCGTGCTCCAGGAGTGAACACTCTGTATCTATCATGTGCAGGTCAAGAGAGGGTGGGCCGGAACCGGTCGCGGACGGCACTCCGCCCCCGGCGGAAGGGCTCCCGGGGGCGGACGGGACAGCGGTGACCGATGGGGTCCGGCGCTGTCCGGTGCTATCCGGCGGCCCAGTCGCGCAGCGCCCGCACCGACGCGAAGTCGGCCACGTTCCGGTCGAGCGGATCGTCGGTGTACTGGTGGATGCGCCAGTCCGCCTCGATGCGGGGCCTGCCCGCGGCGACGTAGTCGGCGATCCACAGGCCGTCGCCCGCGTAGCCGGTGGTGTCGTGGTTGAGCCAGAAGGAGCGGTTGCAGTAGAGCAGGACCCGGTGATCGGGCCGCTGCCGCTTCACCTCGCGGATGAACCGGTCCTTCTCCGCGTTGCTCGCCCGCGTCCCGCCGCCGGTCTGCTCCCAGTCGACCGCCAGCAGATCGCCCGCCTTCTCCGGCGTCTTGGCCAGGAAATACGCCACCTGATCCGTCACGTCCCCCGGCCAGAGGAAGTGGTAGAAGCCGACGACGCACTCGGCGTCCCGGGCCCGCTTCACCTGCGCGTCCATACGCGGATTGACATAGGTGCGGCCTTCGGTGGACTTGACGATGACGAAGTCGAGACCGTCCGTGTCGTAGGAGGGCTGATAAGCGCTGACATCGACGCCGTGGAGCATGGGCACCGCCTCGGGAGATGGAGCAGGAACGTCCCTCTTCTGCCCACTCCCCGGGGGTGCCAAGGGCTGATTCACCCTTCCGGGGAAGAGCCCGCGGGCCCCCTCGGATGCGGTCGGGTCCGTGCGGCGCGAGAATTGCCGCAAGGACGAGGAGGCGGCATGAGCGAAGAGCCCGAATCCGTATCCGCGCCGGTGTCCGGGCCGGGGGGCGTCACCCCCGACCGGTTCCTGCACACCGGCGCGAGCGACCGACCGAGCGCGGAGGACCTGGTGCTCGCCTCCGGGCGGGACCTGACGCCCGAGACCCTGGAATGGGCGCGGCGCAAGCTGGCCGCCGAGGGGCGGTCGGCCATCGACAAACAACTGCCCTGACGGTTCCCGAGGGCCCGTGGGAGCACCCGGCGGGCGGTGCGCGGAGCCGTGACGCCGAGGTGACGGCGGCCGAGGAGCCGGGGAGCGTGTGGGGCGCCCCCGGTTCCCTCGGCTAGCCTGAGTGACATATGAACCGTTTGACGACCTCGCAGGGCGCTTTCGACCTCGCCCGCTTCCCCGAGCACCCGCGCGACCCCTTCCGGGCGTGGGACGCCGCCGACGAATATCTGCTCCGGCAGCTGACGGACCCCGAGACGGGCCCGGTCGACCTCTCGGGGACGGTGGCCGTCGTGGGGGACCGGTGGGGGGCGCTCGCCACCGCGCTGGCCGCCCACCGGCCGGTCCAGATCAGCGACTCCTACCTGGCCCGGCGCGCCACCCTTGCCAACCTCGCGCGCAACGGCCTGGACACCGACGCCGTACGTCAGCTGTCCTCCCGCGACACCCCGCCGGACCGGATCGACGTCCTGATCGTCCGGGTGCCCAAGTCCCTGGCGTTCCTGGAGGACCAGCTGCACCGGCTCGCCCCGGCCGTCCACCCCGGCACCGTGGTCATCGGCACCGGCATGGTCAAGGAGATCCACACCTCCACGCTCAAGCTCTTCGAGCGGATCATCGGCCCGACCCGCACCTCCCTCGCGGTGCGCAAGGCGCGGCTCATCTTCAGCACCCCGGACACCGGGCTCCCGCGTACGCCGAGCCCCTGGCCGTACCGCTACGAACTGCCCGCCGACGTGGGCCCCGTCGCGGGCCTGACCACCGTCAACCACGCGGGAATCTTCTGCGCCGAGCGCCTCGACATCGGCACCCGCTTCTTCCTGAAGCACCTGCCCACCCGCGGCGGGGCCGTCCGGATCGTCGACCTGGGCTGCGGCAACGGCGTCCTCGGGCTCTCCGCCGCCCGAGCCAACCCCGACGCGCACCTCACCTTCGTCGACGAGTCCTACGGGGCGGTCGCCTCCGCCGAGGAGACCTTCCGGGCCGGCGCGCCGGACGGCGCGAAAGCCGACTTCCTGGTCGGCGACGGCCTCGGCGACCTCGAACCGGGCAGCGTCGACCTGGTGCTGAACAACCCGCCCTTCCACTCGCACCTGGCGACCACCGACGCCACCGCCCGCACGATGTTCGCCGGCGCGCGGACCGCGCTGCGCCAGGGCGGCGAACTCTGGGTCGTCGGCAACCGGCACCTCTCGTACCACACCCAGCTGCGCCGGATCTTCGGCAACTGCACCACGGTCGCGGGCGACCCGAAGTTCGTGGTGCTGCGCGCCGTCAAGCGCTGACGCCGGTCCCCGCGTCCCGGCCCTTCCGGATTCTTGCAACAGGTTCTACTGTGTGCGCCGCCGCACACGGGGACGCCGACGCGAGACTCTGGAGGGGCCGTGCACCTCGAATACACACCTGAGCAGCAGCGGCTGCGTACCGAACTGCGCACCTACTTCGCGACCCTGGTGCCCGACAACGCCTACGCCCGCTACGCGGAACCCGCCGCCCAGAAGCGCTTCTACCGCGAGACGGTCCGCAGGCTCGGCGCCGACGGCTGGCTGGGGGTCGGCTGGCCGAAGGAGTACGGCGGCCGGGGGCTGACCCCGATGGAACAGTTCATCTTCTTCGACGAGGCCGCCCAGGCCGGCGTACCGCTGCCGCTGATGGCCCTCAACACCGTCGGCCCCACGATCATGCAGTTCGGCACCGACGAGCAGAAGGCCCACTTCCTGCCCGGCATCCTGGCCGGCGAGATCGACTTCGCGATCGGCTACAGCGAACCGGACGCGGGCACCGACCTCGCCGCCCTGAAGACCCGCGCGGTCCGCGAGGGCGACACCTACGTGGTCAACGGCCAGAAGATCTGGACCACCAACGGCGACACCGCCGACTGGGTCTGGCTCGCCGTCCGCACCGACCCCGACGCCCCGCCGCACAAGGGCATCACCATGCTCCTGGTCCCCACGAGCGACCCGGGCTACTCCTGCACCCTGATCAACACCCTCGCCTCGCACGACACGACCGCCAGCTACTACGAGAACATCCGCGTCCCGGTCTCCCGTCGCGTCGGCGAGGAGAACAAGGGCTGGCGGCTCATCACCAACCAGCTCAACCACGAACGCGTCACCCTCGCCGCACACGGCACGATGGCGGTCCGCGCCCTGCACAACGTCCAGCGCTGGGCCGCCGACACCAAGCTCGCCGACGGCCGCCGGGTCATCGACCTCGGCTGGGTCCGCGCCCTGCTCGCCCGCACCCACACCCGCCTCGACGCGATGAAACTCCTCAACTGGCAGATGGTCGCCGCCCTCCAGGACAACACCCTCACCCCCCAGGACGCCTCGGCCGTCAAGGTCTACGGCTCCGAGGCCCGCCGGGACGCCTACGCCTGGCTGATGGAGATCGTCGGCTCCGCGGGCGCGCTGAAGGAGGGCTCGGCCGGCGCGGTGCTCCACGGCGAACTGGAACGCGGCTACCGCTCGGCCGTGATCTTCACCTTCGGCGGCGGCAACAACGAGATCCAGCGGGAGATCATCTCGTGGATCGGGCTGGGGATGCCACGCGTGCGGCGGTGACCACGGGGCCGGAGCACCGGGCGGCGCCCCGGCCCGGCCGGCCCCGTCGCCGTCAGTTGATCGCCGGACCGGAGCCGTTGAGCCACACCCACGGGGCCCAGTCGGAGAAGCCGGTCTGCCAGGTGTGGTAGACGCCCGCATGGCTGGTCCCGAAGACCTCCAGGCGGCCGTCGGCGTTGGTGGCGGCGGTGATGTCCGTGCCGCCGGTGCCGATGGGCGCCCAGTCGCTGAAGGGGGCGTTGATCCCGGTCTGCCAGGCGTGGACGGCGATATCCCCGCTGATCGCGAAGACCTCCACCCGGCCGTCGGCGGTGCGTTCGCTGGTGAGCTTCGCGTCGGCCGGGCCGCCGGTCCCCACCCACCTCGACCAGGAGGTCGGGCTTTCCTGGTACCGGTGGAAGATGCCCTCCGGTCCGGAGGCGAACACCTCCAGGCGCCCGTCGGCGTTGTGGTCCACCGTCAGATCGTGGCCGCCCTCGCCGAAGCCTTCCCAGGCGGACCAGCCGCCACTGGGGGCGAGCTGGTACTGGTGCTCGAAAACGGTGCCGTTGAGCGCGAACACCTCAAGGCGGCCGTCGGGGGACTTCTCCATTTCCAGACGCGCGTCGACGGGACCGCCACCGGTGAACTCCCAGCCCGACCAGCCGGCGTTCGGTTCGGTCTGGTACCGGTGGTACACGCCCTTCGGGCCCGAGGCGAAGACCTCGATACGGCCGTCGGCGTTCGTTCCGGCGGCGATGTACCGTCCGGCGGTGCCGAATTCCTCCCAGCCGGACCACTCCTTGGACGGGCCGGTCTGATAGATGTGCTGGGCCGTCTCGCCGTTGATCGCCAGCAGCTCCAGCCGGCCGTCCGCGTTGGGCGCGATCGCCATCTGCGCGTTGCGCGGTCCGCCGAGCGGCCGCCAGGCCGACCAGCCGCCGTTCACCTCGGTCTGCCAGGCGTGATGGACCCCGTCGGCGCCGGCCGCGAAGGTCTCCAGCCGGCCGTCGGCCGACCGTGCGGACACCACCCGGCCCGTCTCGGAGGGGCTGACGACGCGGTGGGCGGGAGCCTCGACGACCTTCCTGTAGCGGAACGGCTTGGCGACGAACCGGCCCCCGCTCGTGGTGTAGTTGATCGGCCGCTCGTAGCGGACGGACCCGGCCCCGCCCATCTCCTCCATGGTGAAGAAGCGTGTGTGCTGCTGGTTGGCCCAGCCGGCGAACAGCACGACGTGCCCCGCGTCGCCACCGGTTCCCGGCCCGAGCGTGCCGACGGCGTCCCCGGGCTTCAGATCCTCCCAGCCGATCGGGTCCATGAACTCGGGCAGGGTGACCGTACTGGGGGACGAGGCCAGGTGCAGGGCCATGGAGACGAAGCCCGAGCAGTCGGTGCGGTAGTGCCTGCCCTGCAGGTCCGGGTGGGAGTCGTTCTGGTTGTAGTAGACGTTCAGATCCACCCAGTGCTGGGCCCGGAGAAGAATCTCGTCGCGGCTGATCGGGCCGCCCACGTCCGAGCGGACGCGCTGGGCGGAGCGGAGGCCGTCGCGTCCGGTGGCACCGGCCGCCGATCCGGTCGCGAGGACGCCCGCGCCTGCGAGGGACAGCGCGGCCGAGAATCCACCGGCGGCTCTGAGCAGCGCTCTGCGGGAGGGATGGTGTGCGCTCACAACGGGCTCCTGGTCGGTAGCGGTACGAGGCACGTACGAGAGGGGGACCGCCGTGATCGCGCCGGGTCGCCGAGTGGTCGCGCCGGGTCACGGTGTGGTCGCGCCGAAGGTAGCCGGGAGAGGGGCGGCCCGGGGATCCGGAGACTTGCGGATGGACGGCCGCGGCCCGTCCGGCTAAGGCCGGTGACGCGAAGCCTGTCGGGCCGTCAAGCGCGATGCCCCTTTGCGCCTTCGGCTCGCCGGCCCTAGGCCCGTCAGGCCCGTCAGACCCGCCGGACACGCTCTAGAGGACGTGAGCCGGTTCTGTCAGTCCGTAAGGTTCCGGATACTCCTCCCGGGCGTGGCTCGCTAGCTTCCGAACGCCGGTGTCGCTGTGAAGGCAGCCGGGTCCTCAGCCAGCCCGCCCACAGGAGGTCACCTTGACCGCGCAGCAGCCCACCCGCAGAAGCATCCTCAAGTCCGCCGGCGGACTCACCGCCGCGGCGGCCCTGGGCGCCGGCGGCGTTCTCGCGTCGGCGTCGCCGGCCGCGGCGGTCGGCGACGGCTTCGGCCTGCGCATCACGGAGCGCGGCGAGCAGGATCACCGGATGTGGTACTACCGGTTCCAGACCTCCGCCATCGGCGGCTGGACCCCGGCCGTCAACGTCCTGCTGCCCGACGGCTACCACACCAGCGGGCGCCGCTACCCCGTCCTCTATCTGTTCCACGGCGGCCTGGAGGACTTCATCACCTTCGACGCGCATCACGACATCCGGGGCCTGACCGCCTGGAAGGACCTCATCGTCGTGATGCCCGACGGCGGGCGCGCCGGCTGGTACTCCAACCCGGTGAACACCAACGTCGGGGCCCGGGACTGGGAGCACTTCCACATCGCTCAGCTCCTCCCGTGGGTCGACGCCAACTTCCGTACGTACGCCGAGTACGACGGCCGGGCCGTCTCCGGCTTCTCCATGGGCGGCTTCGGCGCCCTGAAGTACGCGGCCAAGTACTACGGCCACTTCGCCTCGGTCAGCGCCCACTCCGGCCCGGCCAACCTGCGCGGGGGCAACGGCGACCTGGTGACCCACTGGGCCAACGCCTCCTCCGCCGCCGTGGAGCTGGGCGGCGGCACCATCTACGGCGTGCCCTTCTGGGACCAGGCCCGGGTCAGCGCGGACAACCCGTGCGAGCGCGTCGAGAGCTACCGCAACAAGCGGGTCTTCCTGGTCGCCGGCACCAGCCCCCAGGACATCCAGGGATACGCCAACGAGACCGTGGTGCTCGCCACCCAGCGGGAGTTCAGGTGGCACCTCGACCGCGCGGGCATCCCCCACGAGCCCCACGAGGTGGACGGCGGCCACTGGGTCCGCCGGGACCTGCTGGAGCGCGACATCAACGGTGTCATCGCCCGCCTGCGCAAGGCATGACGGGGGGCCTCGGGTGATGTCCGTCGTTCTCCGAGGCATGTCCGGGCGGGTGCTCGGGCTGCTTCTCGCGCTGACCGTGATCCTTCTGCCGGGGCTCGCCGCCGGCTCACCCGCCGGGGCGCAGACCCTTTCCTCCCCGGTCCCGGCCCGGGCAATAGGCGCCGCCGACGCGAGCGACCTGTGTGCCCAGGTCGGATACCACGCCGGCTTCCGGGGCGAGAGCCTGGTGACCGCCGTCGCCGTCGCCCTGGCGGAGTCCAGCTGCAATCCGCAGGCGTACAACCGCACGAACAACACGCCCCCGTCCACCGACCGCGGACTGTGGCAGATCAATGACTACTGGCATGCCGAGGTCAGCGACGCCTGTGCCTATGACGCGCAGTGCAATGCGAACGAGGCCTTCCGTATTTCCTCCAGGGGTACGGACTGGAGCCCCTGGTCCACCTACAACCAGGGCCACCATCAGCGGCACATGGGCACGGCGCGTGGAGCCGTGGACCGTCTCGACCATCCCGGGCCCGGTCCCGCGCCGCTGGTGTATCCGGCGGAGTCGGGCCGTGTGGTGTCCGCGCGGTCGGCGGACGGGCGTCTCGAGGTCTTCGCCGCGGGGGCCGACGGCGTGCACCACGCATGGCAGGAGAACATCAACGGCACCTGGTCGGAGTGGGAGTTCATCGCCGGGCCCGCAGGAGCGGAGCTGGCGATCGGGCCGAACGCCGACGGCCGGCTGGAGGTGTTCGCGATCAACGACCGGATCCTCCAGCACCGCTACCAGGACCGGCCCTCCGGCGGCTGGTCCGGCTGGGAGGACTTCGGCGAAGGCGGCCACGACCTCGCTGTGGGCTCCAACAACGACGGCCGTCTTGAGGTCTTCGCCTCCGGCCCCGAGGACGTGTTCCACCGGTTCCAGACGGCCCCCAACAGCGGCTGGTCGGGCTGGGAAGGGACCGGCGGCGGTCCGGGGAGGAGCCGTATCGAGCTGGCGAAGGCGCCGGACGGCCGGCTGGAGGTGTTCGCCCTCAACGCCGAGGTCTTCCAGCATCTGTACCAGACGGCCGTGAACGGCGGCTGGTCAGCCTGGGAGGACTTCGGCACCGGTGGTCATGACCTGACCGTCGACCACAACCAGGACGGCCGGCTCGAAGTGTTCGCCTCCGGGCCCGTCGGCGTCTTCCACCGGTACCAGACCGGCCCCACGAGCTGGTCCGGCTGGAAGGAGACCGGTGGCCTCGCCGACTCCCGGCTGACCAGTCAGCGCACCGTGGACGGGCGGGTCGAGGTGTTCGCGATCAACGCGAGCGAGGCCCAGCACATGTGGCAGACCGGGGTGAACGCCTCGTACAGCCCGTGGGAGACCTTCGGTACCGGCGGCACGGAGATCACCGCCGCGGCCAACGCCGACGGCCGGATCGAGGTCTTCGGGACCAACCCCACCGGGGTCTACCACCGCTGGCAGACCGGCTTCTCCACCTGGTCCCGGTGGGGCTGGCTCAAGGAGACCGCCGGACCCGCGGTCACCTGACGGCGGCGTACCTCTGGAGCGTTCTCGTGCATCCGTTCAGCGGACGCCACCTGCTGCGCCCGGCCGGAGCGGGAGCCCTCGTGCTCCCGCTCACGGGCCGTGCCCCGGCCGCGGCCTCCGTCCCGGGCCTCGCGTCCCGGTGGGTCGGCGCCGGATCCTTCACCCATGTCTTCGCGGTCACCGCCGAGGGCCGGGTGCGGACGCGCGTGCAGGCCCTCCCGGGCGGTGGCCGGCAGCCCTGGACCTCCTTCGGTGACCGTGCCGTGGGCCCCTGGGCCTGACGCGTGCCGTAACCGGGTCCGCGGGGTCCGCCGTCCTGGCTCTGATCAACAGGGAGCACGGCGGGCCTTATCCTCGGCGGATGAACTCCGCGCCACCGCCCAAGGTCATCACGCGCCACCACGACGGGCGGATCCATGCCTACGTGATGGACTCCGGCGCCCACGGGACGCTGGAGCCCGCCGCGGTGTTCCGGCCACGGGCCGGTGACGAGGTCGTGGAGTCGGCGGTCCGGTACGACCTGGAGCGGGTCGTGTACACGACGCTGAACGGTGTCGTCTGCCTCACCCGGGCCGGTGACCCGGTGTGGGTCTCGGACTTCGAGCCCCGCTCGGACGTCAGGCACGGCCACCGGCCCGGCTGCGCGCTGTCTCCGGACGGCCGGACGGTCTGGGTCTACCGGCCCGACGCGATGGCGCGACGCGCGGGCACGGACCAGTGGGTCGTGCACGACGCCGACAGCGGAGCGGTCCTCGCCCGCCGGGAGCTGGAGACGGTCGGGCACGGCGGCGGCCACCATGTGCACCCCGTGGACGGCAGTGTCTACCTCGACATCGGCGAGGGGCAGGACGGTGCCGTGGTTCTCCGGGGCACGGTCGGGGCGGACGGGGCGGCCGCGTTCACGACGTACCCGTGGCACGACCGCTGCCTGATCGATCTGGCCCCGTCCGGGCGGCAGTTCATGACCGTCGACCACGAACAGGCGGATGTGGCCTTCCACCGCCACCCCGGCGGGGAGGTGCTCTTCACGCTCCCGGTCGAGTCCTTCGGATACGACCCGGAGGACACCTTCCTGGAATGGAGCGGCGGCTACCTGACCGAGGACACGGCCGTCGTCACCCTGGGCGGTGAGAGCGAGGACGAGGAGGAGTGGTTCCGCCACCATCTGGTCGACGTGCGCACGGGCACGCCAGGCGGCGCGATCACCGTCGAGGCGACCGGCCCGTACGAGATGGTGCCCCTGGGCGACGGTTCCTGGCTCACCGACGGTCCGGGCGGCCACCCCGTCCGCCGGTCCCACGCCCGGTCCTGACCTGCCGGCCAGGGACTAGGGGGTGTCAGCGGACGTACGCCCCGGATCGGCCAGCACCCGGGCGGCGAAGGCCTCGACGCCGTCCACGACCGCTTCGAAGCGCGGGGAGTGGAAGACGTCGAACGAGTGCTGTGCGCCGGGCAGTTCGGCGTAGACCACGGTGTCGTCCGAGATCCGGCGCAGCCGGCCGACGAAGTTACGGGCGGCCTCCACGGTCGCCAGCGCGTCCTTGGCGCCATGGACGACGAGGACCGGTGGCGCACCGGAACGGAGGTAGCCCTGCGGCTGGTTCGGGGACGGCTCCTTGTCGGGCCGGTCGCCGAAGTAGTGCCCGTAGTAGCCGTAGAGGCAGATGGCGGCGGTGACCGAGGTGTCGGCGGACTCGAATCCCGGCTGGAACCGCGGGTCGTTCTGGGTGAACGCGCACAGACCCGCCAGGTTGGATCCGGCGGAACTGCCCGCCACGAACAGCTTCGACGGATCGCCGCCGTGGTCGGCGGTGTGCTCGCGGGCCCAGGCGATGACCTTCTTGGCGTCGATCTGGTGACCGGGGAATGAGGTCTCCGGCCGGAGCCGGTAGTTCGCGCTGACGCACACCCACCCCTGGCTCGCGAGCCGGTACAGCAGGGGCCGCGCCTCGCGGTTCTTCGCTCCGCCGGTGAAGTGGCCGCCGTGGAAGTAGACCAGGACCGGCCCGCCCCGCGGTGCGCCGCGGTGGCGGTAGACGTCGAGGAGATTCCGCCGCCCGGCCGGCCCGTAACGGATGTCGGGGATCCGCTCCACGTCGCGGCGCCACATGAGCGCCGGCAGCAGCAGGATGCGGGCCCAGGGGCGGTGCCGGCGCAGCGGTACGCGCACCCGCTCCCGCCAGTCGGCCCCCAGCCCCTGCCGGAGTGCCGCCCCGACCACCCGGTCCGTCCGCACACCCCGCCAGGCGGAGACCGCCAGACCGGCGGCGGCGACGGCGGCCACCGCGGCCGTCACCTTGGCGCCCGGCGACCGCAGATCGCCCTCGGCGGCGGCCAGCACCGTGGAGCCCACCAGGAGGTAGAGCCCCATGAACGGCACCTCGTTGATGCCCAGGCCGAACCAGAAGCTCATGCTCGCCAGCGGCCGGGGCCGGCGCGGCGCGACCACGGCGAAGAAGGTGCACCAGGTGAGGACCGCCGTCGACGCCACGTACCCCATCGGCATACTCATGACCGTTCCCCCGTCGCATCCGAGCAGACTTCCGGCACTTCCCCGCCCCGGCGCGCCTCAGTCTTCCCGTGCCCCCGCCGCGCGGCAACGACGAAACCGGTGTCGATCCCGGTCGTGGTCAGTGCTGTTCGCCGTCGAACCGCGCGAACATGTCGACCAGCGGCTGCGGGGCGCGAGGGTCGAAGATGACGTCGAGCCCCTCGGCGGACTCCCGGGCCGTGTCCTCGGCGCGCGGGAACATGATCTCCTCGTAGGCGGTGAGCGCCGCCTCGGTGTCGCCGGGGTGCGCGGCCAGGGAGCGTCCGAGGTCCGCGCCGTCGATCAGGGCCAGGTTGGCGCCCTCTCCGGCGAACGGCGACATCAGATGGGCCGCGTCGCCGAGGAGCGTGACGCCCGGGGTCCGGGGCCAGCGGTGACCCGCGGGCAGGGCGTGGATGTGGCGGGGCACGAGCCGGCCGTCCGCCGCGTCGATGAGATCGCGCAGGGCGGGCGCCCAGCCGTCGAAGTGCTTCGCGAGGATCGCCTTCGCCGCGTCGGTGTCGGTGAAGTCGACGGTGCCCAGCCAGCTTTCGTCCGCGCGCAGCGCCACATAGATGTGCAGGCTGCCGTCCGTCTCGCGGTGGCCGAGGAAGCCCTTCTCCTCGCCGAGCGCGAAGAACATACCGCCGCCGATCAGCCCGGCCGCCCCGGGATGGCGTACGTCCGCGTCGTTCAGGTCGAGTTCGACGAACGAGACACCGGTGTACGCGGGGGTCGCGGGGGACACCAGAGGGCGGACGCGCGACCACGCGCCGTCGGCGCCGACGAGCAGGCCCGTGGTGAACACCGAGCCGTCGGCCAGCACGACCTCGTGCCCGCCGCCGTCCAGCGGACGGCAGGACACCGCCTTGGCGTTCCAGCGCACGGCGCCGTCCGGGAGCGAGGAGAGCAGCAGGTCCCGCAGGTCCCCGCGGTCGATCTCGGGGCGGCCGCCGCTGCCGTCGTCCGGCTCCTCGCGCCGGACGACGCCGTGCCGGTCGAGGACGCGCATCGCCTGGCCGCCGGGGTGGACCCGGGCGGTGAACTCCTCGTACAGGCGGGCTTCGCGCAGGGCCGCCTGGCCGGTCTCCTCGTGGATGTCGAGCATGCCGCCCTGGGTCCGCGCCGCCGGGGACGCCTCCAGGTCGAAGACGGTCGCGTGGACGCCGTGCACGTGCAGGACGCGGGCGAGCGTGAGACCGCCGAGCCCGCCGCCGATGACGGCGA
>MUNB01000319.1 GCA_002154345.1 Streptomyces griseus | reverse complement strand
TGGATCTTCGTCGCGTGCGCCTCACCCAGCGCCCCGCCGAAGATCCGGAAATCGTGCGCGTACACGAAGACCGTCCGGCCCTCGACCGTCCCCCACCCGGTGATCACACCATCGGTGTACGGCTTCTTCGCCTCCAGCCCGAACCCCGTCGCCCGGTGCCGCCGCAGCTGCTCGACCTCCCTGAACGAACCCGCATCCAGCAGCAGCTCGATCCGCTCCCGCGCGGTCAGCTTCCCCTTGGCGTGCTGCGCCTCGGTCGCCCGCTCACTCGGTCCGCGCCGCGCCTGCTCGCGCAGGGCCAGCAGTTCGGCCACCCGGCCTCGGGCGTCGGTCGGCTCGCCCTGGGTTTCGTCCACAACGGTCATGTACCGACCCTACGAACCCCGACCCAGAAATCGTGCCGTCGACTCCGAACAGTCTCCTGCCCGGTTTCGTGGTGGGAGTGAACAGAACCATGGCATCGTGCACGCGATCCACCAGCGAAACGCCGCCTCGCCTTGTGGAGACCCCACAAATGGCGGATGTGCCGTGGACCACATGCCCCTGAGGGGGCCCGAAGGCCCCCTCAGTATGGCCCAGCACGGTTCAGCCCGGCTCCACCACGGAACGACCGCCGTTCGGCGGAGGTTCAACTTCCGCAGTGGAAGCGGGCGTTGCCCCAGTCGGCGTGGTCGTTCCCGTTGCCGTCGCCGCCGTCCCGGACGACCAGCTCGACGTACTTCGCGCCCGTGACGTCGGCGGTGAGCTTCCAGGCGGGGTCGGCCGCCCCCAGTACGGGCGACGCCACCTTCTCCGTACCGTCGGCGGTGACCGAGAACCGTACGCTGCCCCGGGTGGCCTGGACGTCGTCCACGCCCACCTCGGCGGTGAAGGAGGTGCACTTCCCGCCCAGGTAGTAGCGGATCTTCGCCGGGGCGTGCGTGCCCAGGCCCTTGTCGTAGGCGACGCCGCCGATCTTCAGCGGTCCGCCGTCGCCGGCCCCGGCCTCCCCGTTGGACCGGTCGCGCTCGACCGGGCCCCAGCCGTTCTCCGAGGCCGTCCAGTCGAGATCACTGGCCCAGCCGTCCTCGGTGGGCGGCGGCGGGAGCGTACGGACCGAGGTTCCCGCGCCGAGCGTACGACCGGCTCCCGCGACGGCGTACGTGGCCCGGGCGTCCAGCGCGTACGTGTCGTAAGGGGCGTCCACCGGCGGGGTGACCCGCCAGCTGCCGGTGACCTTCGCGCCCGGGGCCACCGAGTCGAAGGCGACCGCGCCCACGGGCTCGGCCTGCCAGCCCTCGGGCACGGTCAGCGCGAGCTCCACGCCGGTGGCGGCGCTCGCCTCGTCGTTGCCGAAGGTCGCCTTCACCGTGTTCGGGGCCCCGGGCTCCAGGGTCTCGGCGTCCGCCGCCACGTCGAGCGTGCCGCAGACGGCCTCCTGCCCGGCGGGGGCCGGTCCGAGGTCGGTCACGGTGAAGTCGTCGAGGACGAAGTCCGCGCCCTCGGGTGCTCCGGCGAGCTTGCGCAGCCCGGTCCAGGTGTCGCCGCAGCCCGCGGTGAGGGTCCGGCTGAACCGCCCGGTGGTGCGCTGCTGCCCGATCGGGGTGGCCCGGGTCTCGGTCGAGGCGGCCTTGCCGTCGGCGACCCGGTCGTAGCCCTCGACCCAGCTGTAGGCGCCCGCGTGGCTGGACTGGTAGGCGAAGTCCACCTGGTAACGGTGGCCGTTCTTCATCGGGACGGTCCAGGGGGCGGTGCGGTAGACGAGGCCGGTGTTCTCCTCGTGTGACTTCAGCGACTCCTTCCCCCCGAGCACGTCGTCGATCAGCTTTCCGTTCCAGCCGGACTGGGTGTACGGGGCGTTCAGCTGCGAAACGCTGGTGCGGGGGTCGGTGGAGCCGCCCGCGTTGCCCTTGAGGAAGGGGCCCCAGCCCTGGTCGACGGCCTCGAAGTCCTCGTACGCCACCGTGCCGGGGCGGGTCGCCGGGGCGTTCGCGACGATCCGTACGTCATCGGCGCGGACCTTCGCCGTGGAGCCCGCCGCCGCCTCGATCCGCAGGGTGGTGCGGCCGTTCGCGGGGGCGGTGAAGGTGACCTTGGCGCGCTGGAAGGAGGTGCCGTGCCAGTCGGACGCGGCGACGAAGTCCTCGGCCGTGGACCGCTCGACGGCCACCGACGTGCCGCCCGCGCTCAGCACCGTACGGCGGCTCTCGCCGGGCTCGACCTCGATCAGGGCGGAGGCGGTGTAGCGCTTGCCGGGTGTGAGGCCGGTGACGGTCTGGGCGAGCGCGGCCGTGCCGGAACCGGACAGCTCGGCGCTGTTGCGGCCCTGCTCGTCGGTGTCGCGTACGGCGGTGCCGGTCTTCGTCCAGCCCGTGAGGTCGCGGTCGTTGAAGCCGGGGTCCTTGAGACCGGTCCCCTGTCCCCAGTCGGCGGCGGTCTCCTTCGGGGCGCGGTCGGGGTAGAGGACGTAGGCCTGTCCGGCGGTGGCGGTCAGCGTGATCTTCCCGCCGGAGGGGCGGACCGTGGCGGCCTTCTTCCGGCCGTTGTCGCTCAGCTCATAGACGGTGTACGCGCCCTTGCCGGGCACCTCCCAGCTGCTGGTGCCGCCGGTCTCGCTGTAGTGGTAGAGCTTCTTGCCGCCGTCCCACGGCAGCAGGTAGTCGGTGCCGCTGAGCACCTTGCGGCCCTGGTCGTAGAAGGTCCGCTGCCCGTTCTCGACCGTGCCGCGCACCCCGCCGGTGAAGGTGATGTCGTTGCCGTCCCAGCGGGTGATCCGCTGCTGCTGGAGGTACTTGGCGGGGAGGTTCTTCTGCCAGATGTTGGCGGTGAAGGCGTTCCAGTCGGTCTCGCCGGTCCAGCCCTCGAAGTCCTCCAGGGCGCTCTGGCCGAGGACCGGGTGGTTGTTCCAGATGTCCTTCTCGCCGTTGCGGATGAACCGGATGATCTGCGAGTTCAGACCCTTGTTGGTGGCTCCGCCGTAGTTGAGGTCGTTGGCCCAGTGCGACCAGAGCGAGGCGCGCTCGAACTTGTCGGCCCACTCGGTGCCGACGGTCCAGCCCTGCTTCTGGACGGCCTGGATCGTCTTGTCGGCGATCCAGCCGTGGCTGTAGTAGACGTCGATGTAGAGGAAGTCGAGGTTCTGGTCGGTCTCGTCGCGCAGCTGCCGGAAGCGCTTCTCCAGGTCGCCGCTGTTGATGTCGCGGCGCTGGTCGATGTAGTAGCTCTGGTTGAGCCAGTTCCAGCCGGGCTTGGTCTTGTCGACGAGCTGCTCGGAGAAGGCGTTGGCCTCCGGGTAGGACTCGGTGGCGTTCACGTGGACGCCGAAGTCGGCGCCCCACTTCTTGCCGGCCTTGAGCAGGGTGTTGAGGTCCTTCAGCCCGCCGGCCCGCTTGTTGTAGTTGCCGCCGTAGTCCGGGTGGGCGGAGTCGTGGCCCTCGGAGCCGTAGCCCTTGAGGACGGCGAGCTGGCCGAGGCCGTCGGTGGCCTTGGAGATCCGCTTGACGTCGTCCAGGGTGCGCAGGAAGGGGTGGGTGGCCTGGCTGGCGAAGTTGAACGGGATGTGGGTGACGACGCGCTTGGCGGTGTCCTCGCTGCCGGGCGCGGTGACGCCGATGGAGCGGAAGGCGACGGCCCCGTCCTGCCAGTCGACGGCCTGGTCGCCGTTGGCGTCCGGGGTGACGACGACCTTGGCCCACGGCAGGTTCGCGCCGCTCTCGGGCTTCGGCGCTCCCTCGCCCCGGTAGGTCCACTGGCCGGACCAGACGCCGACCCGGACGCCGCCGCCCTCCTCGGTGCGCGCTTGGCGCCAGAAGCGGGCGTCGTCGCCGCCGGTGGGCCCGGAGGGCTTGTCGTACGAGGAGTTCGACTCGATCGCCGCGGCGAGGGAGCCGTTGTTGAGGATCGCGTAACTGGCCCCGACGGGCGCGGTGTCGGGCTTCGTCTCCGCGGTCACCTTGCCGAAGACATCGGCGGTGCGGGTGGAGTCCGGGTCGAGCGTGGTGAACGCGGTGGCGGCGCCGGCCTCGGTGGACCCGACGGAGATCAGGTCGTGCCCGGGGATGTCGATGGTCCCGACCCGGAAGGCGGACGTGTCGCGGACGGCGGTGACCTTGAAGGTGGTGACCCGCCCGGAGACGGTGAGCGAGGCGTCGATCTCGACGCCCGGCAGCGCGTCGAAGGCGAGGGTGTAGCGGGCGGCGTCGCCGCTGATCCTCGGCGCGCCCTTGAGCTTCACCGGGCGGGCGGTCCCGTTGAGGGTGACGGCGGTGACCGGCCGGGTGGAGCCGAGCAGCTGCTCGCCGCTCGCCCGGTCGGTGTACGACAGGACGCGCGGGAAGTCGTCGGCGACGGCGACGGCGAGCCGGTCGGACCGGATCACGGCGGACCCGGTGACCTCCACCGCTTCGGCCGGGGTGGGAGACGGCGGGGCGGCTGCGGCGGGGAGGGCGGCCCCCACGAGCGCCAGGACGGCGGTGGAGGCCGCGGCGACCAGGCCGGGGCGAGGGAATCTTGGCGACATGGCCCCTGAGTAGTCGCCCTGTCCGGACACCGTCAACGAACTTCGGCCGCGGGGGCCGACTCCGTCCAACAACCCCGGTGCGTTAGTCCAAGTCAGGAGAGGGCGGAGGCGCCCCGAGCGCGTGTCCACCTCTTCGTGGCCGGCTTCATCTCTTGGCGGTCGCCGTCCTCCGGCGGTCACGGTTCGCACCCGCTCGGTTCCGGCAAGTACCGCTTCGGGGCGTCGAGTTGTGAAGACTCGGAATTTTTGAGAGCGCTCTCA
>MUNB01000318.1 GCA_002154345.1 Streptomyces griseus | reverse complement strand
CGGCAGCCCGATCTCGATGGTGACGGCCTCGGCGTACCGCACCTCGCGGACATCCCGACCGGTCGCCCGCAGGTCGTTCTCCAGCTTTCCGGCCCGCTGGTGGTCGACGTGGACCGTGGCGAGCCGGAAGCGCTGCCGGGTGATGGTGCCGAGCGCGTCGAGAGCTTCGCCGACCACTCCCCCGTACGCCCGGATCAGCCCGCCCGCCCCGAGCTTGACCCCGCCGTAGTAGCGGGTGACGACCGCCACGGCGTACCGCACCTCACGTCGCGTGAGCATCTGGAGCATCGGGACGCCCGCGGTGCCGCCGGGTTCGCCGTCGTCGCTCGCCTTCTGCACGGAGGCGTCGGCGCCGATCACGTACGCGAAGCAGTTGTGGGTGGCGGTCGGGTGCTCCTTGCGGACGCGGGCGATGAAGTCCTGCGCCTCCTGTTCGGTGGCGGCGGGGGCGAGGGAGCAGAGGAAACGCGATCGGTTGATCTCGCTCTCGTGCACACCCGCGCGGGCGACGGTCCGGTACTGCTCCTGCATCCGTCCACCCTATGTCCCGCCCGGGCCGGCCCGTTCCAGCGGGAATCGGGAGCGCGGGAATGGCGGGGCGGGGACCGCCGGTTGTCCCGGCATGAGCGCAGACGAGACGTACACGGACGGCGGCCACACCTACGCGGACGCCGCGACGATCAGGCGGATCCTTCGGGACTCGGGCGACACCTGGGCGGTGGTGGGCCTGTCCGGCAACCGTTCCCGGGCGGCCTACGGGGTGGCGGAGGTCCTTCAGCGGTTCGGCAAGCGGGTGGTGCCGGTGCACCCGAAGGCCGAGACGGTCCACGGGGAGCAGGGGTACGCCTCGCTCGCGGACATCCCCTTCCCGGTCGACGTGGTGGACGTGTTCGTCAACAGCGAGCTGGCGGGCGGGGTCGCGGACGAGGCGGTGGCGGTGGGGGCGAAGGCGGTGTGGTTCCAGCTCGGCGTGGTGGACCCGGACGCGCACGAACGGACGCGCGCGGCGGGGCTGGACATGGTGATGGACCGGTGCCCCGCCATCGAGATCCCGCAGCTGGGCGGGCGCGCCTGAGCGGTCCGGGTGTGGGAGACGCCCCGGGACGGGAAGAATCCCCGCCGTGAACGACGTGAACGACGGAACGACGACGTGAACGGTGTGAGCGGCATGAGCGGCGTACACGACCGGACTGACGCACCGGACGCACCCGATGCGCTCGACGAGGACCGGGCGACGGCCGCTCTGACCGCGCTCGGCGTACGGCCCGCCGATGTGCTCCTGGTGCACGCCTCGATGCGGTCACTGGGGCCGGTGGAGGGCTCGGAGGGCGGGGCCCGGGCCGTGCTGGGCGCGCTGCGACGGGCCGTCGGGCCGGAGGGGACGGTGGTGGTGCCCGCCTTCACCCCGGAGAACTCCGACACCTCCCCGCACTACCGCGCCCGGGTGCGGGGCCTGGACGCCGTGTCGGTCGACGCCGTGCGCGCCTCGATGGAGCCGTACGACCCGGCGGTGACCCCGGCCCCGTCCATGGGCGCGCTGGCGGAGACCGTACGGACGGCGGCGGGGGCCGGGCGCAGCGCGCATCCGCAGACCTCGTTCGCCGCGCTCGGCCCCGGGGCCGGGCCGTTGCTCGCCGGGCACCGGGCCGACTGTCATCTCGGGGAGGACTCGCCGCTGGCCCGGCTGTACGAGGCGGATGCCCGGATCCTGCTGCTCGGCACCGGCTACGCCACGTGTACGGCGTTCCACCTGGGCGAGTACCGGATGGACCGCCCGCCGCGCCGGAGCTACCGCTGCGTGGTGACGGCGCGAGGGGTCCGGCGGTGGTGGGAGTACGAGGATGTCGCCCTGGACGACGGGGACTTCGCCGCCCTGGGCGCGGCGTTCGAGGAGTCCGCCGCAGAGGGTGACGTACGGATCGGACGTGTGGGTGCGGCGGCCTGCCGGCTCGTCCGGCTGCGCCCGGCCGTCGATTTCGCCACGGCCTGGCTCACGGAGAACCGGGCGGCGGCGGTGCGCTGAGACCGCCCGGGGCGGCGGAGCTCAGACGCCGAGGCCCTCGACCACGACGGCGCCCGGGAGAGCGGCGAGCGCCTTGCCGGGGACGATGAGCTTGCCGCGTCGGCGGCCGCTGCCGATCAGGACCCATTCCTCGTCCACCACGGCCGGGTCCAGCAGGAGGGGCCAGGCGGCGGGCAGGCCGATCGGGGTGATGCCGCCGTACTCCATGCCGCTCTCGCCGACCGCCGTGTCCATCGACGCGAAGGAGGCCTTGCGGGCGCCGAGGTACTTGCGGACCGCGCCGTTGACGTCGACCCGGGTGCGGGAGAGCACCACGCAGGCGGCGAGCGTGACGTCCTGGCCGCGCTTGCCCGCCACCACGACACAGTTGGCCGAGGTGTCCAGCAGGTCCGCGCCGTAGTGCTCGACGAAGACCGCGGTGTCGGCGACGGCCGGGTCGCTGTCGACGTGGACGACCTGCCCGGCGGTGAACTCGCCCCAGCCCGCGGTCAGGGCCGCGACGACCGGGTCGGGGAGCAGATCGAGCCGTTCCGCAGCGGGAGCGGCGTCCTCGAAGGTGCCGATGGGTGCGCGCATGGCGCTCACGCTAACAGCGGCCGGCGCGAGGGCGGCCGGGCGTCTCAGCGGACGGGCGGGATGGCGACGGCCATGGTGAACACGGCGGGTTCGTCGCCCTCGTTGCGGTAGCCGTGCGGCACATGCGCCTCGAAGGTGGCGGAGGTGGTGGCGGGGACGAGGTGGGTGCGGCCGTCGACGAGGAGGGTCAGTTCGCCCTCGGTGACATGGAGGAGTTCGACGGTGCCCTCGGGGTGCGGGTCGGAGGTGCTGCCCTCGCCGGGCATCAGCCGACAGGTCCACAGTTCGAGCGGGCCCCGCGCCTCGGTGCCGACGAGCAGGGTGGTGGAGCTGCCCGCGTCGGTGGACCACATGCGGACGGCCTGGCTCTCCGGGACCAGCCGGACCTGGGTGCCCTGCTCGTGGTCGAGGAGGGTGGTGATGCTGACGCCGAGCGCGTCGGCCAGTTTGACCGTGGTGCCGACGCTCGGGTTGGTGCGCGCCTGCTCGATCTGGATGATCATCCCCCGGCTCACTCCGGCGCGGGCCGCGAGGGCGTCGAGGGTGAAGCCGCGCTCCCCGCGCCAGCGCTTGAGGTTGCGGGCCAGCGACTGGGTGAGCTGATCGAGGTCGGACACGTACCGTCCCTGCGGTGGATGGCGGAGTGCGGGTGGCCGGCGCGGGCGGCCGGTGCGGTGACCGGGTCGCGTACGGCGGATGCCGTGGTCAAGAATATTGCACTGCCGTACGGTGCACCGCCGCGTCCATCCGGTTGTACCGCCGTACGGTGACCGTCGCCGCGTCCGGCCGGTGGTCGTACCGCCGGTGCTCGTACCGCCACCACCGCGCTACGAGGTCTCGCGCGCCTCGTCCATGTCGGCGAGGGCCAGCAGCTGCTCGGGCGTGACGCCCTCGGGGATCGGCACGGGCGCGGGCGTACGCAGCGGCGGCTGCCAGCCCTTCTCCGGGTCCCAGCTGCGCACGACCCGGGCGGGGGCCCCGGCGACCACCGCGTGGTCGGCGACCTCGCCCCGGACGACCGCGCCCGCCGCGACCACCACGTTCCGGCCGAGCCGGGCCCCGGGCAGGATCACCGCACCGGTGCCGATCCAGCAGCCGGGGCCGATCGCGACCGGTTCCATCCGGGGCCACTGCTTGCCCACGGGCTCGTGCGGGTCGTCGTAGCTGTGGTTGGTGGAGGTGATGTAGACGTACGGACCGCAGTACGTGTCCGAGCCGATGCTCACCGTCGTGTCGGCGATCACATGGCTGCCGCGCCCCAGCACGACCCCGTCGCCCAGCGTGAGGATCGGGTCGGGTCCCAGGTCCAGGTCCGGCATCATCCCGGCGGTGAGCGTGACCTGCTCGCCGATGATGCAGTGCGCGCCGAGCTCGATCCACGGCTCCCCGAACACGGTCCCCTGCGGGAAGGCGAGGCGGGTGCCCTCGCCGATCGCGCCGAACCGCAGCCGCCCGGGGTGCTCGGCGGTCACCGCGCCCGCCCGCTGTGCCCAGATCCAGCCGTGGTGGACCGCGCGGGAGGCGGCGCGGCGCGGCCAGCGGGCAAGGAAGGAGAACGTGTTTCGGTTCTTCGGCACGCGCTCACGGTAGTCGGCGGCGCGGTGGGCGATCCGCGCGGTGACCTGTGATGTTCACCCCACTGCGCGGTGGGCGCCGGGAGCCGTCGCCTACCGTGGGGCGGAGGACCACACCGGCACGAAGGAGCAGGCGATGGCGGAGCAGGCGTTGATCACGGGCATGGGCGGCAAGGAGCCGGACATCGACGTGGACGCGTTCGTGGCCCCGACCTCCGTGGTCATCGGCGAGGTGACGCTCGCCCCGGGCTCCAGCGTCTGGTACCAGGCCGTGCTGCGGGCCGACTGCGGTCCCATCACGCTCGGCCCCGACAGCAACATCCAGGACAACTGCAGCGTCCACACCGACCCCGGCTTCCCGCTCACCGTGGGCGCGCGGGTCTCGGTCGGCCACAACGCGGTGCTGCACGGCTGTGTGATCGAGGACGACGTACTGGTGGGCATGGGCGCCACGGTGCTCAACGGCGCGCACATCGGCGCGGGTTCGCTGGTCGCCGCACAGGCCCTCGTACCGCAGGGGATGCGGGTGCCGCCGGGCTCGCTCGTCGCCGGGGTGCCCGCGAAGGTGAAGCGGCCGCTGACCGCCGAGGAGTTGGAGGGCATCCGCTTCAACGCGGCCGGTTACGTGGAGCTGGCGAAGGCCCACCGCGAGGCGCACGGCGGCTGACGGCCGCACCCGGCAGGCAGCGAAGCGGGCCGCAGACCGTCCCCGAGCGGGGAGGGGCCGCGGCCCGCTTCACTTGCGTACGGCAGTGGCGCTTGCCTCACGGCGATGGCGCCCGCGCACGGAGGGATCAGCCGTTGGGGCGCAGGGTCCACACGACGGTCATCTCGCCGGTGACCGCACCGTCGGCGCGCTGGATCTCGATGGCGACGGGGAATTCCGGCCGCTGTCCGGCGTCCAGCTCGGCGACGACGTCGGCGATGGGGCGGCCGAGGGTCGCGGTCGCCGTGACCTCGCCCATGGCGAGCTTCTTGTAACCGATCTCGGCCTTCACGGCGAGCGGCACGGCGCGCGACATCTGGTCGCCGAAGGCGGCGATGACGATCGCGCCGCTGGCGGACTCGGCGAGCGTGAACATCGCTCCGGCGTGGGGTCCGCCGACGTGGTTGTGGTAATCCGCCTGGTCGGGCAGCCGGACGACGGCGCGCTCCGGGGTGGTCTCCAGGAATTCGAGGTTGAGGGTCCGGGCCATCGGAACCGTCGCGACGAGCATCTCGCCCACGGTCATCTGTTCAGCGCTCATGCCCGAATGTTACTCACCAGTAGAACCGTTTGGCCATCCCCTTGTGACGGCTCTGGGACAGGGCGGCCGTAGAAGTGGGCGCACGGCCCATCTATGGTTACTGGCCATGTGGCCAGGAACGCAGCCGCCCGGGGGCGAGCAGAACCCGCAGGACCAGAATCAGAACCCGTACCAGCAGCCGGGGTACCAGCAGCCGAATCCCTATCAGCAACCGGGATATCCGCCGCAGGGCCAGCCGGGGCAGCCCACCGAGCCGGGCTACGGGTACCCGCAGGGCCCGCCGACCGGCGGGCAGCCGGGCTATCAGCAGCCCAATCCCTACCAGCAGCCGACCGTGCCGCAGTACGCCGTCACGAGTCCGCCCGGCGCGCCGAAGCCCGGCGACGACAAGAAGAAGACGACGATCGTGGCGATCGTCGCGGCGACCGCGGTCGTGATCGCGGCGGGCGTCACCGGTTTCCTCGTGCTCGGCAAGGACGACGACGACGGCAAGAACGTCGCCGAAGGCAAGAAGTCCGCGTCGCCGAGCGCCAAGCCCAGCGAATCGGCCACCGGCTCCGCGCCGCCCGCGGAGAACCCGCGTGGCTCCGAAAGCGACCCCAAGCCGGTCATTCCGGGCTGGAAGGTCGTCACCAACCCCAAGTGGGGCACGCAGTTCGACGTTCCCGGTGACTGGGAGGTCGCGAGCTCGGGAATGTTCTCCGGGTTCGAGGACGCCAAGAAGCCCGACGGCCCGCCGGTCGCCGGCTTCTCCGCGCCCGCCTACTACAAGAGCAAGTGGTGCGTCGACGACTCCGACGGCGACGGCAGCGAGGAGGACACCGGGCTCGCCGGCGTCGGGACGAAGGGCGCCCAGGGCGCCAAGAACACCGACGAGGCCGCGACGAACGAGGCCGCCAACTGGGTGTGGGCCGCCTACGCTCAGCTCGACCCGAAGTCCAAGGTCAAGATCGGCAAGGCCAAGCCCTTCACCACCGAGTCGGGCCTCTCCGGCAGCGTCGTGCAGGCCACCGCCCTGGAGCTGGCCAACAAGGACAAGTGCGACAGCGACGGCAAGTCGATCGCCTTCTCCTTCAAGAACTCCAAGGGCGACTTCTCGACCTGGGTCCTCTACGCCGCCGCCGGCGTCAAGGACGAGCTTCCGGACACGACCATCCAGAAGATCCTGAGCACGGTCCGTCTCGCGGGCGATCCCACGGGCTGATCCGCCCCGCGTCACGTTCCCCCGGCCGCATCGACCCAACCGCCCGACGGGGCCCTCAGCCGACGCTGAAGGCCCCGTCGGGCGGTTCGGGCGAGGCGACCGCGTCCGCGTCCGCCACCGGGCGGGCCCCGCCGAGGAACCGGGTCAGCGCCGCGCCGTGGGTGACCCGGGCCGGAAACGCGTCGGCGGCGCAGCCGCGGACGAGCGGGTCCACGTCGATCGGCGCGTGCGAGGCGAGGAGCACGACGTTGCCGAAGCGCCGCCCGCGCAGCACCGCCGGTTCCCCGATCAGCGCGAGTTCCGGGAAGACCGCGGCGAAGTTCGCCAGCTGGGAGCGGAGGAAGGCGAAGGGCGCGCTGTCGGCCAGGTTGGCCGCGTAGACGCCGTCCTCGCGCAGCGCCCGGCCCGCGGCCCGCGCGTACTCGACGGAGGTCAGGTGCGCCGGAACCCGCGAGCCGCCGAAGACGTCCGCGATCAGCAGATCGACGGAGGCGGGGGCCGTCGCCTCCAGCCATTGCCGGGCGTCGGCCGCGTGCAGACGGACACCGCTTTCGTCGGGCAGCGGCAGATGTTCCCGGACCAGCCGCAGCAGTGCGCGGTCCGCCTCCACGACGTCCTGCCGTGAGCCGGGGCGGGTCACCGCCACATAGCGGGGCAGGGTCAGCGCCCCGCCGCCGAGGTGCAGGACGTCCAGGGGCGCGCCCGGCTCCGCCGCGCCGTCCACGACGTGGGCGAGCCTGCGTACGTACTCGAACTCCAGGTAGGACGGGTCGTCGAGGTCGACGTAGGACTGGGGCGCGTCGTCGACCGTGAGCAGCCAGGCCCGGTCGCGGTCCACGTCGGGCAGCAGCCGGGCGGTGCCGCAGTCGACCTCGCGGATGACGGGTATCGGCTCGTTCACCTCTCCATTGTCGCCTGCCCCGCGGTGCGGCCCGCCACCCCGGACGAGGGGTGACGGGCCGCGGTGGAGCTCAGAGCAGCTCGGTGACCGTACCCGCGCCGACCGTGCGACCGCCCTCGCGGATCGCGAAGCCGAGGCCGGACTCCAGCGGTACGTCACGGCCCAGCTCCACGGTCATCGTGACCGTGTCGCCGGGGCGCGCGACGGCCGCCTCGCCGAGGTCGACATCGCCGACGACGTCCGCCGTACGGATGTAGAACTGCGGCCGGTAGCCGGTGGCGACCGGGGTCGACCGGCCGCCCTCCTTCGTCGACAGCACGTACACCTGCGCGGTGAACCGGCGGCTGGGCGTGACGCTGCCCGGCGCGGCCACGACATGGCCGCGGCGGACCCGGTCGCGCTCCACCCCGCGCAGCAGCAGCGCCACGTTGTCCCCAGCCTCGGCGGACTCCATCGGCTTGCCGAAGGTCTCCAGGCCGGTGACGACCGTCTCGACGTCCGCGCCCAGCACCTGGACCCGGTCGCCGACGCGGACGGTGCCGCGCTCGACCGCGCCGGTGACGACGGTGCCCCGGCCGGTGATGGTCAGGACGTTCTCGACGGACAGCAGGAACGGCGCGTCGGTGTAGCGCACCGGCATCGGTACGTACGTGTCGACGGCGTCCAGCAGCCCTTCGATCGCCGCCGTCCACCGCGGGTCGCCCTCCAGCGCCTTGAGCCCGGAGACCCGGACCACGGGGACGGTGTCGCCGCCGTACCCGTGCGCGGAGAGCAGCTCGCGGACCTCCAGCTCGACCAGGTCGGTCAGCTCGGGGTCGCCCGCGTCGGCCTTGTTGAGGGCGACGACGATGTGGTCGACGCCCACTTGACGGGCCAGCAGGACGTGCTCGGCGGTCTGCGGCATGATCCCGTCGAGCGCGGAGACGACGAGGATCGCCCCGTCGAGCTGCGCCGCTCCCGTGACCATGTTCTTGATGTAGTCGGCGTGTCCGGGCATGTCGACGTGGGCGTAGTGGCGGGTGTCGGTCTCGTACTCGACGTGCGCGATGTTGATGGTGATGCCGCGCTGGGCCTCCTCGGGGGCCCGGTCGATCCGGTCGAAGGACACGTAGGAGGTGGAGCTGCCGCCGCGCTCGCTGAGGACCTTGGTGATGGCGGCGGTGAGGGTGGTCTTGCCGTGGTCGACGTGGCCCATGGTGCCGATGTTGAGGTGCGGCTTGGTGCGCACGTAAGCCGTCTTGGACATGGCTCGTTCCTTCGGAGAACTCGAAGCTGAGAAAGGATTGAAGACCCCAGGGCCCCGCCGACCCTCCCCTTGCGGGGTCCGCCGGACTGTCGGGGGAGGGTCAGCTTCGGGCGCCGCCGATGGGCGCTGCGGCAGCGGTGCACGCTGCTGCTTCCGCGGAGAAGGCGGCCGCGAGGGCCGCGTCGTTCACGGCAGCCTTCGGCGCGTCCGCGACTGCGGACTGCGCTGCGAGGAAGGCGTACCGGAACATGCCTCTGATCATGGCCGGGCGAGGCGGTCGCGTCGAATGGTTTTCCCGGGGCCCTCAGAGGTTCTTGAGCGCCTCGCGCACCGAGAGCGGCGACAGCCGGGTCCGCGCGCTGTCGACGAAGTCGCGTACGGCGGCGGGATCGGTCTTGGCGTACTCCCGCAGCGCCCAGCCGATCGCCTTGCGGATGAAGAAGTCGGGGTGGTCCGCGCGGCGCAGGCAGTAGCCGAAGAGCCGGTCGGTGTCGGTGGCTTCCCTGTAGCGCAGTTGGTGGAGGAGGGCGGTCCTGGCGGCCCAGAGGCTGGGGTCGTCGATCCACCGGTCCATGGCCCGGGCGAGCGCCGGGTCGGCGGTGACCAGAGGACCCGCGACATGCGCGGCGAGCACGTCGACCGTGTCCCACCAGGGGACGGTGGTGACGAGGTGGTGCAGGACGGGCAGGAAGCCGGAGCCGCAGCGGCCCGCGTACCGGCGCAGGTAGTCGGCGGCGAAGTACTGGTACTCCCGCTCCGGCAGCCGCCAGCAGCGCAGCGCGATCGCCGTGCAGTCCCGCTCGTCCGGCCGCCCGACGCCCGCCAGCACGGTCCGTGACAGGGCCCGCCGCTCGGGCGTCGGGATCCCGAGGAAGGGCGCGACCTGCTTCATGTACGCGGCGGAGCCTTCGGCCCGTACGGGGTCGGCGGCCGGGGCGTAGGCGGCGACGAGGCGCTCCAGGACGGTGTCGGCGAGGGCGCTGTCCGGCGGGACGGGGGCTTCGGCGGCGGGGTTCACGCGACGCACATTACGGCGATCACATGGCGTTTTCGGTTACTCTCCCCGAATGTTCGACCCCGCCCCCGCCGCCCGGCCCGCCGGTTCGGCTCCGCGCCTCTCCCGGGCGCTGCTGTCGCCGTGGTCACGGTTCTCGCTGCTCGTGGTGGTCCTGCTCGGGGCCGCGTCGACGATGCTGCTGTTCGAACCACAGCGGCTGCTGGCGTCGGGCTGGCCGCCCCAGCTGACCGGGGGCGCGGCCGCGGTGCTCTTCGGGCTCGCGTACGGGGCGCTGACGGTGGCGTTCGTGCCGCGCCCGCTGCTCAACATCGCCGCCGGCGCGCTGTTCGGCGCGCAGACGGGTCTCGCGGCGGCGCTGGCCGGCACGGTGCTGGGCGCGGGCGTGTCGTTCATGCTGGGCCGGGTGCTGGGCCAGGACGCGCTGCGGACGCTGCTGCGCGGAAAGCTGCTCACCGCCGCGGACGGGGTGCTGAGCCGGCACGGCTTCCGGTCCGTCCTGGCGCTGCGGCTCTTCCCCGGGATCCCGTTCGCCGCCGCCAACTACTGTGCGGCGACCTCCCGGATGGGCGCTCCGCCGTTCCTCCTGGCGACCGGGCTCGGGTCGATCCCGAACACGGCGGCGTACGTGATAGCCGGCAGCGAGGCCGCTTCGCCGACCTCGCCCGCGTTCCTGGCCGCCATGGGCTTCATCGTGCTGTCGGGTCTCGGCGGAGCGCTGGTCGCCTGGCGCAAGCGCCACCGGCTGGGCAGAAGCGCTCCCCGGGACTGAGCGTGACCGCGGCACGTGGAAGACGGATGCGGTCATCCTGACGTTCACCTTCAGGAGATACGCTGCCCGCGACCTCGATGTCCTTGACCCCACTCCGCACTTTGCACGCAGCCGACGGGCCCAGCCGCTCGTGGCCGATGCACGATCACCTCCGGGATGGCCTAAGCCCCATGAGCTGGTTCGAATCATTCGTCCTGGGACTCGTTCAGGGACTGACCGAGTTCCTGCCGATCTCCTCCAGCGCCCATCTGCGGCTGACGGCCGCGTTCGCCGGCTGGCACGACCCGGGGGCGGCGTTCACCGCGATCACCCAAATCGGCACCGAGGCGGCGGTGCTCATCTACTTCCGCAAGGACATCGCACGCATCCTGTCCGCCTGGTTCCGCTCCCTGACGGACCGTACGATGCGCGGCGACCACGACGCCCAGATGGGCTGGCTGGTCATCGTCGGCTCGATCCCCATCGGCGTGCTGGGCCTCACGCTCAAGGACCAGATCGAGGGCCCGTTCCGCGACCTGCGGCTGATCGCGACAACACTGATCGTCATGGGCATCGTGCTGGGCATCGCGGACCGGCTGGCCGCGCGCGACGAGACGGGCGGCAGGCACCGGGTGGTGAAGGAGCGCAAGACGCTCAAGGACCTGGGCGTCAGGGACGGTCTGATCTACGGCTTCTGCCAGGCGATGGCCCTGGTCCCCGGCGTCTCCCGCTCGGGCGCGACGATCAGCGGCGGCCTGCTGATGGGCTACACCCGCGAGTCGGCGGCGCGCTACTCGTTCCTGCTGGCGATCCCCGCGGTGCTCGCGTCGGGCGCCTACGAACTCAAGGACGTGGGCGAGGGCCATGTGTCCTGGGGCCCGACGATCTTCGCCACGCTGGTCGCCTTCTTCGTCGGATACGCCGTCATCGCCTGGTTCATGAAGTTCATCACCACCAAGAGCTTCATGCCGTTCGTGATCTACCGCATCCTGCTCGGCATCGTCATCTTCGCGCTGATCTGGTCCGGCGCGCTGAGCCCGCACGCGGGTGAGTCGGCAGGCTGACCCGACAGACGCACGCACCTGAGAATCCGGTGTCCAGTTCGAGAGAATGACGAGGGTTCGACACTTCCTCCACCTTTCGGTCACATCTCCCACACTTCTAAGGCAATCGGCCCCTTTGGCTGCCCGCGGCTCGTTACGTTCATGCCTCCACGAACCGCACAGGGGGGCACATGTCGAACCAGCAGCCGCAGCCCGGCCAGCCGCAGCAGCCCGGATGGGGGCAGCAGCCGCCCCCGGCGCAGAAAAGGAAGACCGGGAAGATCGTCGGCTTCGGGTGTCTCGGGATCGTCGGCCTGATCGTTCTCATCGCCGTGATCGCCACGGTCGCCAGTGGCGGAGACGACGGCAACGAGTCGTCGACCACCAAGCCGGCCGCCAGCCAGGGCGAGACCAAGAAGGATGAGCCCAAGGAAGAGAAGAAGGAAGAGGAGTCGGCCGAGAAGGCTCCCGTCACCGTCACCGCGAAGGCGATCGCGTTCGAGAAGAGCGTCCTCGCCCAGGGTGACGACTACACCAGCGTCCAGGTCACCATCACGAACAACAGCAAGAACGACATCGACGTGAACCCGCTGTACGTGACCATCACCGGCACCGACGGCAGCAAGCACACGGCGGAACTCGGCGTCGCCGAGGATCAGTTGGACGCTGTGAAACTCGCCCCGGGCGAGAATGTCACCGGAACCGTCACCGGCAAGGGCACGTTCGACGCCAAGTACGTGACGTACACCGACGGACTCCTCGGCGACAGCGTCCGCGGCGACGTGTCCTGAGCTGACACGGGCCCAGGCCCCGCTGACCGGAAGGTGGTGGGGCACTGCTGCACATGCCCCGCCCGGGAGCAGCCGGGCGGGGCGATCCAGCAGCGCAGCAGCCAGCAGCGCGGATAGATGTCATCACCGTACGGCGGGGGTCTGACAACGCCTGAGGCGTCAGGGCTGCCGGGGCGTCAGCCCGGTGGCGGACAGGACCGCCTCGACCGTTTCGGCCACCGTCAGCTCCGCGTTGTCGATCCAGATCTTCTCGTCGGCCAGTTCGGTGCGCATCGCCGCGTCCAGCGGGGACCAGTCCGTCGTCAGCGTCTTGTCCCGGGCGAGGTTGCGTTCCCGCGCCTTTGCCGCGCCCGGGGCCAGGACGACGCAGTGCAGCGGTCCGGCGGTGAGCGTGGCGCGGTAGAAGTCGAGGTGGGCTCGGCGTACGACGACGTCGTCGATGACCGGGAGGAAGCCCGCGGCGACGAAACTGTCCGCCAGCAGGCAGGCGTTGCGGGCCCGGAGGAAGATCTGCCGGTCCGCCTCCTCGTCCCGCTCGGGCGAGGGCCAGCGGCCGCCGGAGACGATGAGTTCCTGGAGGGCGTCCACCTCGATGTGGGCGGAGGCGGCGAACCGGGCCGCGAGGGCCGCGGCCACCGTGCTCTTGCCGCTGCCGGGGATGCCGATCAGCAGGACCGCGCCCGCCGCCGGTGATCCGGTGTCCACCGGTACTTCCGCCCAGGCCATCCTCGTACTCCCTCGGTCGGTCCGTCAGTACACGTCCCGTACGTATCTGCGGTCCGAGGTTAGTTGTTTCACCTGGGCGGTCGCGGCCTCGGGGTCGAGGCCGCCGTGGGCGACGGCGATGTCGCGCAGGGCCCGGTCGACGTCCTTGGCCATACGGGAGGCGTCGCCGCAGACGTAGAGGTGGGCGCCGTCCCGGAGCCAGGACCAGAGCTGGGCTCCGTGTTCGCGCATCCGGTCCTGGACGTAGACCTTGGCGCGCTGGTCGCGGGAGAAGGCGGTGTCGAGCCGGGTGAGGGTGCCCGAGCGGCTCATCGCGTCGAGTTCCTCGCGGTAGTAGAAGTCCGTGGCGCGGTGCTGCTCGCCGAAGAACAGCCAGTTGGAGCCGGAGTGTCCGAGCGCCCTGCGTTCCTCCAGGAAGCCCAGGAACGGGGCGACTCCGGTACCGGGCCCCACCATGATCATCGGCGTGGCCGGGTCGGCGGGCGGGCGGAAGCGGTCGTTGCGCTGGACGAACACCGGGACGGGGCTGTCCGGTTCGGCGTCGGCGAGGAAGGTCGAGGCGACGCCCTTGCGGATCCGGCCGCGGTGGCCCTCGTAACGGATCACGGAGACGGTCAGCCGCATCCGGTGCGGGTCCACGAGCGGGCTGGAGGCGATGGAGTACAGGCGGGGCCGGAGCGGACCCAGCACCTCCGCCCAGGCCGCCGCCGTGGCCCGTACCGGGTGCTCGGCCAGGACGTCGACGGCCTGCCGCCCCCACGCCCACCGGTCCCTCTCGCCCTTGTTGTCGGGGCGCAGCAGCTTCTTCAGTGTCCGGTCCCCCGTGTGGTCGGCGACCAGACGCAGCAGGTCCGGGGTGATGCGGGCGATGTCGAAGTGGCGGTGGAGGGCTTCGTCGAGAGGGACCGGTCCGTGCCCGGGTACGTCCACCTCGGCGGCGGGGTCGAGTCCGGTCGCGGCGAGCCATTCGGCGACCAGATCCGGGGAGTTGAGGGGCTGTACGCCGAGGGCGTCGCCGGCCGTGTACGTCAGGGGCGTGTCGGCCTGCCGCGTGTCGATCGTGAAGGCGCGGACCTCCTTCGTCGCGCCGGGCAGACTGAGGAGGCGGTTCCCGGTGAGGAGGGCGGTGACGGGCGCGGCCCTCGAAGAGCGGGCGGGCGCGGCGGCCTGCTCGCCCGGTGCGCCCGTCACCGCCGCGGGCGCTGTCACGGGCGGTGTGCCCGTTGATGTCGCCGGCGGTGCGGCCGCGGTTGCTGCTGTCTCTGTCCCGGGCTGTGTGGAGTCCGGCTGTGCCGTCGTCTCCAGTGCCGCCCGGACCTCCTTGAGCCACTGGCCGAAGGGCTGTTCGTACTCCGGTTCGCAGTCGGTACGCGGGACCAGCCGCTCCGCGCCGAGTTCGCCGAAGCGTTCGTCCAGACGGCGGCCGTGGCCGCAGAAGTCGTCGTACGAGGAGTCGCCGAGCGCGAGGACGGCGTAGCGGATGCCCTCCAGGCGCGGGGTCGCGGGGGCGTTCAGCGACTCCCAGAAGCCGGAGCCGTTGTCGGGGGCGTCGCCGTCGCCGAAGGTGCTGGTGACGACGAGGAGGTCCGCCCGGCTCGGCAGCGCGTCCGGGGTTCCGTCGTCCATACCGAGGAGCGTGGTGCGGTACCCCTCGTCCGCCAGCGTACGGGCGGCCGTCGCCGCGACCTCCTCGGCGTTGCCGGTCTGCGAGGCCCACAGCACGACGACCGGGCGGCCGCCCTGTTCCGCCGGGGTGCTCTCCGCCGGTGCGGGCGCGGTCCCGGGCCCCGAGGACTCCGGAAGCCGGGAGTAGGCGCCGGCCAGCATTCCGTTGACCCACAGCGCGTGGTCCGGGGCGAACGGGGCTCCGGCCGGAAGCACCGGGGTGCCGTCGGGGCGGGCGCCGAGGCCCGCCAGGAAGCCGGCCAGATAGCGGCGTTCCGCGTCGCTGAGGACGGGCGGGGTGGTGTCGGCGAGCCCCAGGGCGTCGGCCAGACCTGAGGAGTCGGTGACTTCCGAGGTGGCGATGAGGCTTGAGGTGCTCGCGAGGCCTGAGGGGCCGGGCAGATCTGACGTTCCCGTGAGGCTCGGGATGCGCGTGAGGCCCGGGGGGTCCGCACGGCCGGGTACGCCGGTGGCCCCGGCACCGTCCATGAGCGCGGGCTGCCCCGTTCCGGCGGAGTCGCCGCGCACCGTCGGTGCGGCGACCTTCGCCAGCCGGACCGCGCACACCTTGAACTCCGGCTGGAACGAGATCGGGTCGACCGCGTCGTTGGTCACGGCGTTCACGCCGAGGTACTCGCCGAACAGGTCGTTCCAGTGGAACGGGGCGAAGCACTCCCCCGCCCGGACCCGGTCCGTGATCCGCGCCGGGAGCACCGCACGGCCGCGCCGCGAGGCGACCTCGACGCCGTCGCGCTCGCCGATGCCCAGGGCCGCCGCGTCGTCCGGGTGGATCTCCACGAACGGGCCGGGGTCCAGCCGGTTCAGCTTGGTGATCTTCGCGGTCTTGGTCAGGGTGTGCCACTGGTGCTGGAGACGGCCGGTGTTGAGGACGAACGGGAAGTCCTCGTCGGGCCACTCCGCCGGCGGCAGATGCGGGCGCGCGTGGAAGACGGCCCGGCCGTCGGGCAGCGGGAAGGCGAGCCTCGGGACCGTTCCGTCGGGTCGTACGGTCAGCTCCTGGCTGACGCCGTCGTTGAGGTAGCGCACGGGGTTGCGGGCCGGACCTCCGACGTCCGCGCTCGGCCACTGGACCGGCGTTTCGCGCAGCCGCTCGTACGTCACGCCGCGCAGGTCGTAGCCGGTGCGCGGGTTCCGGGCCCGGGTGATCTCCGCGAAGACCTCCTCGGCGCTCGTGTAGCCGAAGGCGTCCTCGTACCCCATGGCGCAGGCCACCGCCGCGATGATCCGCCAGTCCGGCCAGGCCTCGCCCGGCGGGTCGGTGGCGCGGCGGGAGAGGGTGAGCGTGCGCTCCGAGTTGATCATCACGCCCTCGGACTCGGCCCAGAGCGCGGCGGGCAGGACGATGTCGGCGTACGCGTTGGTCTCGGTGTCGGCGAACACGTCCTGGGTGACGACGAATTCGGCGGCTTCCAGGCCCTCGATGACGGTCCGGCGGTTGGCGACCGAGGCGACCGGGTTGGTGCAGATGATCCAGCAGGCCTTGATCTCCCCCTCGGCCATGCGCCGGAACATGTCGACGGTGCCGCTGCCCGAGCCGTCCGGGCGCAGCGTGCCGGGCTCGATGCCCCACAGTTCCTCGGTGAAGGCGCGGTCCTCGGCGACGAGGACAGATCGCTGACCGGGCAGTCCCGGGCCCATGTAGCCCATCTCACGGCCGCCCATGGCGTTGGGCTGGCCGGTGAGCGAGAACGGGCCGCTGCCGGGACGGCAGATCGCCCCGGTCGCCAGGTGCAGGTTGACGATCGCGTTGGTGTTCCAGGTGCCGTGGGTGGACTGGTTGAGGCCCATCGTCCAGCAGCTCATCCAGTCGCCCGCCTCGCCGATCCAGCGGGCCGCCTGCCGGATGTCGGCCTCCGGGATGCCGGTGATCTCCGCGACCGCGGCGGGCGGATAGTCGCGGAGGAAGGCGGGCATCTCCTCCCAGCCCTCGGTGTGCTCGGCGATGAACGCGGGGTCCGTGTGGCCGTTCTCGACGAGGAGGTGCAGCAGCCCGTTGAGGAGGGCCAGGTCGGTGCCGGGCCGGATCCGGAGGTACAGGTCGGCCTTGGCGGCGGTGGCGTTGCGCCGGGGGTCGACGACGATCAGCTTCGCGCCCGCCTTGACGCGCTCCATCATCCGCAGGAAGAGGATCGGGTGGCAGTCGGCCATGTTGGCGCCGGTGACGAGGAAGACGTCGGCGTGCGCGAAGTCCTCGTACGAGCCGGGCGGCCCGTCCGCGCCGAGGGACAGTTTGTAGCCGCTGCCCGCGCTCGCCATGCAGAGCCGGGAGTTGGACTCGATGGTGTTGGTCCCGATGAAGCCCTTGGCCAGCTTGTTGGCGAGGTACTGCGCCTCCAGGCTCATCTGGCCGGAGACGTAGAGGGCCACCGCGTCCGGGCCGTGGGCGTCCAGCACGGACCGCAGCCGGCGCGCGGTCTCCGCGATGGCGGCGTCCCGTGCGAGCGGGGCGGGCTGCTCGCTGCGGTCGGGGCGGGCCAGGGCGGTGGTCAGCCGGCCGGGGGCGGCGAGGAGGTCGGCGCCGGTGGCGCCCTTGGTGCAGAGCCGGCCGGCGTTCGACGGGTGTTCCTTGTCGCCCGAGGCCTTCACGACGGTGCGGCGGCCGTCGGGGCCGGTGGCGATGTCGAGGACGATCCCGCAGCCGACACCGCAGTACGAGCAGACCGTGCGCACCCGGTCGGTGGCGGGAGCGTCCGGCGGCGGGGTCGGCACGGTCATGTGCGGGGCCCTTCGGGGG
>MUNB01000317.1 GCA_002154345.1 Streptomyces griseus | reverse complement strand
GGGCCTGTCGTCAAACTGCCGTCGTCGCCCGGCGGGCGGCAGTTTGACGACAGGCCCTAGCGGACCCGCGTCAGGGGTGGGCGGCGAGGCGGGCGGCGAGAGCGTCGAAGAACGCCTCCCAGCCGTCCTCGGCCGCCGCGTACTGCTCGGGGGTGAGGTTGCCGCCGCGCTGCTGGAAGGCCAGCTCGGTCCGGCCGCCCCCGAGATCGCTGAAGGTGACCGTCACGGTCTCGCCCTCGGCGTCCTCGGGGGCGGAGCGGTCCTTCAGCGTGAAGACGAGCCCGTCGGGCTCGCTCACCTCGCGGTAGACCCCGTGGAAGGGCATCTCGACGCCCGGCATCACGATGACCAGGCTCCATGAGCCGCCGGGCCGTACGTCCATCGCCACCCGGTCCAGCGGAACGTCCGCCTCGCCCCCGTACCAGGCGGCGAAGTCCTCCGGCGAGGTCCAGGCGGCGAAGACCCGCTGCTGCGGGGCGTCGAGGACGCGGGTGAGGTCGATGCCCTCGCGGGTGCCACCGGTCATGATCACGGTCCTTGTCCGATCCTGCCGTCCCCACGGAGCCCGGACAGCCGGCCGCGGGATGGTCCGCCTCCAGCTTGCCCGGCCCGTCGCCCGCCTGCCACGCCACGCTCAGGAGGGCCCGGGGTCCGCCAGCACCACCGTCTCCGCCGCGTCGAAGCGGACGCCCACGACCGCGCCCTCGTCCGGGGTGTCCCGCAGGGCGCACTCGGCCTCCAGCACCGGCGCGTTCTCGGGCAGCAGCCGTACGGTCACGTGGTTCCCGCGGAAGGTGCGGACGCCGACCGCGCAGCGCAGGCCGTCCTCGGGGGCGCCGATCCGGACTCCGGCGGGGCGGACCAGCAGATCGACCTCGCCCTGCGGGGAGCCCTCGGGCACCGGGACCTTGCCCCAGGCGGTGGCGGCGGCCTGTCCGGTGACCGTGGCCGCGGTGACGTTGTCGAAGCCGAGGAAGCGGGCGACGAAGGCGGAGGCGGGGCGCTGCCAGACGTCCAGTGGGCTGCCCTCCTGTGCGATCCGGCCGTCCCGCATCACGACGACCCGGTCGGCGAGCGCGAACGCCTCGCCCTGGTCGTGCGTCACGGCCAGCACGGTCGTCCCCAACTCCTGGAAGAGCGTGCGCAGTTCCACGACGAGCCGTTCGCGCAGGCTCCGGTCGAGCTGACCGAGCGGCTCGTCCAGCATCAGGAGCTTCGGGCGCGGGGCGAGCGCCCGGGCCAGGGCGACGCGCTGCTGCTCGCCGCCGGAGAGGGCGGCGACCGCGCGGCGTTCCGCGCCCGGCAGGCCGACCAGCTCCAGCAGTTCACGGACCCGGGCGTCCGTCTCGGACCGCCCGACCCCGTGCATCCGCAGCCCGAAGGCCACGTTGGCGCCGACGTCCCGGTGCGGGAAGAGCTGGTGGTCCTGGAACATCAGGCCGAGGCCGCGCCGGTGCACCGGGACGCCCGCCTGGTCCTGGCCGGCCAGCAGCACCCGGCCGCCGTCCATGGGCTGGAGTCCGGCGACGGCCCGCAGCAGGGTGGACTTCCCGCTGCCGCTGGGCCCCAGCACGCAGACGATCCGGTGGTCGGCGACCTCCAGGTCGACCGCGTCGAGCGCGGCCCGCTTCCCGAACCGTACGGTGGCGGCCTGCAAGCTCAGCATGTCGTTCAGAACTCCCCGGATCGGTCGGTGCGGATACGCTCCAGGAGCAGCAGCGACACCGCGCACACCAGCATCAGAATCGTGCTCAGGGCCATCGCCTGCCCGTAGTTGAGCTCCCCCGACCGGCCCAGCAGCCGGGCCACGGCCACCGGCAGGGTCGGGTTGTCGGGCCGGGCGATGAAGACCGTCGCGCCGAACTCCCCGAGGGAGACGGCGAAGGCGAAGCCCGCGGCGACCAGCACGGCCCGTCGCACCAGCGGCAGATCGACCTCCCGCCAGGCCCGCAGCGGCGAGGCCCCGAGCACGGCGGCGGCCTCCCGCAGCCGCTCGTCGACCGCGCGCAGCACCGGCAGCATGGTCCGTACGACGAAGGGGACGCCGACCAGCGCCTGGGCCAGCGGGACCAGGATCCAGGAGGTCCGCAGGTCGAGCGGGGGTTTGTCCAGGGTGATCAGGAAGCCGAAGCCGACGGTGACGGCGGAGACCCCGAGCGGCAGCATCAGCAGCGCGTCGAAGCCGCGGACCAGCCGCCCGGCCCGCCGGGTCAGGGCCGCCGCGGCGAGCCCGCCGACGACGAGGGCGATGAGCGTCGCGACGAGCGCGTACCGCAGGGAGTTGCCGACGGCCTCCAGCGGCGGCACCAGGAAGGTGGAGGAGCCGCCCGCCCCGGCCGACTGGAGGGCCCGGTAGTAGCCGAAGCCGTAACCGCCGGCTCCGCCCGCTCCGTCGAAGGAGCGCTCCACCAGCACGCCGAGCGGCAGCAGGATCAGCAGCAGGGCGGTGAGCAGAACGCCGCCGAGCAACGCCCACTGGCCCGCGCCACGCGGCCTCCGCGAGGTCTGCGCCGGATCGACCAGCTTCAGCGCCCGCTCCCGGCGGCGTACGGTCGCGGCGTGCACGGCGAGGATTCCGCCGACCGCGGCGAACTGCACCAGGGTCAGCACGGCGGCCGTCGGCAGGTCCAGCAGTTGCGCGGTCTGCCGGTAGATCTCCACCTCCAGGGTGGAGTACGCCGGTCCGCCGAGGATCTGTACGACGCCGAAGGAGGTGAACGTGAAGAGGAAGACCATCAGCGCGGCGGCGGCCACGGCCGGGGCGAGCGCGGGCAGCGTCACCCGGCGGAACGCGGCGAACCGTCCGGCGCCCAGCACCCGGGCGGCCTCCTCCTGACGCGGGTCCAGCTGGGACCAGAGCCCGCCCACCGTCCTGACGACCACGGCGTAGTTGAAGAAGACATGGGCCAGCAGGATCGCCCACACGGTGGTGTCGAGACGGACGCCCCACAGCTCGTCGAGGAGCCCGCCGCGTCCGAGCAGCGCCAGGAACGCGGTGCCGACGACGACGGTCGGCAGCACGAACGGCACGGTGACGACCGCGCGCAGCACCTGCTTGCCCGGGAAGTCGAAGCGCGCGAAGACATACGCCCCGGGCAGCGCGATCAGCAGGGTGAGCGCGGTCGAGGCGAGGGCCTGCCAGGTGGTGAACCAGAGGACGTCGAGGATGTCCGGGCGGCTCAGCACGTCACCGATCCGCCCGAACTGCCAGTCGCCGCCCGCCTTGAGGCCGCGGCCGACGATCGCGGTCACGGGGTAGGCGAAGAACACCGCGAAGAACGCGACGGGCACGGCCATCAGGCCGAGCCGCACCGCGGCCCCGCGCCGCCCGGCCCCCCGGGCGGACGGCGCGGGCCGGGCGGTGCGCTCCTCGGGCCCTACTTCAGGACCAGCGACTGCCACGACTGGATCCACTGCTCACGGTCGGCGGTGATCTTCTCGGGCGCGACGGTGGGAGGCGTCTCGACGCTCTCGCCGTGCTGCGTGAACAGCTCCGGCAGCTTCGCGTCCTTCACGACCGGGTTCACGAACATGGTGAGCGGCATGTCCTCCTGGAACGTCTTGCTGATCATGAAGTCCAGCAGCGCCTTGCCGCCCGCCTCGTTCTTCGCCCCGGTCAGCAGCCCGGCGTACTCGGTCTGCCGGAAGCAGGTGCCTGTGGCGACCCCGGTGGGGGCCTCCTTCGGCTGCGGGTCGGCGTAGAGCACCTCGACGGGCGGGCTGGAGGCGTAGGAGACGACGAGCGGCCGGTCGGCCTTGGCCTTCTTGCCGCCCGCGGAGCCGGAGAACTCCTCGTTGTACGCCTGCTCCCAGCCGTCGACGACCTTGACGCCGTTGGCCTTGAGCTTCTTCCAGTACGCCTCGTAGCCGTCCTCGCCCTCGGCGGCGATGGTGCCGAGGAGGAAGCCGAGACCGGGCGAGGAACTGGCGGCGTTCTCGGTGACGAGGAGGTCCTTGTACGCGGGCTTGATCAGGTCCGCGAAGGTCTTCGGCGGCGCGAGCTTCTTGTCGGCGAAGTACTTCTTGTCGTAGTTCACGCAGATGTCGCCGGTGTCGACGGGCGTGACCCGGTGCTTCTCGTCCGTCTGCGTGTCCGCCGCGACGCGGTCCAGGCCCTCGGCCTCGTACGCGGTGAACAGGCCGTTGTCGAGGGCGCGGGAGAGCAGGGTGTTGTCGACGCCGAAGAAGACGTCGCCGCGCGGGGAGCCCTTGGTCAGGATCTCCTGGTTGAGCGCGGCCCCGGCGTCGCCGCTCTTGAGGGTCTTGACCGTGTAGCCGGTCTCCTTCGTGAACGCCTTCAGCACGTCCTCCGAGACGTTGAAGGAGTCGTGGCTGACCAGGGTGACGGTCTTGGAGCCGCTGCCCTTGGAGGCGCCGGAGCCCGCCGAGCCGTCGTCGCCGCAGCCCGCGAGCAGGGTGACGCCGAGGGCGGCGGCGAGCGCGGTCGCCGCGTACTTCGTGGTGGTGTTCATCTGATTCCTCCTGGAGGTGACCAGGAAGAGACGCGGCCCCGCCCGCTGTCCGGCGAACCGGAAGCGGGCAGGGCGCAACAGCTTGAGTAAGGTCCGAACTTCCTACCCGGAATGACCCGGGCGAGGTTCAGAGGGTCTGCGGCCAACCTGTCCTTGGTGCCGCACTCTCAGCGCTGTGGCGCTCCCCTGTCGGAATATGAAGTTGATTTCGGGCCCAGGCTACACCGGCGGTTTCCGGCCGCCCGGGGAGGCTAGCGCTCGGAGGCCGCCAGCTGACCGCAGGCCCCGTCGATCTCCTGGCCCCGGGTGTCCCGGACCGTGACGGGCACGCCGTGGGCCGCGATGGCCTCGACGAACGCCTTCTCGTCCTCGGGTCGCGAGGCGGTCCACTTGGAGCCGGGCGTGGGGTTGAGCGGGATCAGGTTGACGTGCACCCGCTTGCCCTTGAGCAGCCGGCCGAGCAGGTCGCCGCGCCAGGCCTGGTCGTTGATGTCCCGGATCAGGGCGTACTCGATGGAGATCCGGCGGCCGGACTTCTCCGCGTACTCCCAGGCGGCGTCCAGCACCTCGCGGACGTTCCACCGGGTGTTGACGGGGACCAGGGTGTCGCGCAGCTCGTCGTCCGGGGCGTGCAGCGAGACGGCGAGGCGGCACTTGAAGCCCTCGTCGGCGAAACGCAGCATGGCCGGGACCAGGCCGACGGTGGAGACGGTGATCCCGCGCTGCGAGAGGCCGAGGCCGTCCGGCTCGGGGTCGGTGAGCCGGCGGATCGCGCCGACGACGCGGTTGTAGTTGGCGAGCGGCTCGCCCATGCCCATGAAGACGATGTTGGAGAGCCGCGCGGGGCCGC
Organism: Streptomyces griseus; assembly: GCA_002154345.1. GTDB lineage: Bacteria > Actinomycetota > Actinomycetes > Streptomycetales > Streptomycetaceae > Streptomyces > Streptomyces caviscabies. Next base: position 5,626 of record MUNB01000317.1, on the reverse strand, counting down.
CGGGCACCTCGCCGTCGCGCAGGGCGCGCATGCCGTCGACGATCTGGTGGACGATCTCGGCGGTCGACAGATTGCGGTCGAGGCCGGCCTGTCCGGTGGCGCAGAAGGGGCAGTTCATGCCGCAGCCGGCCTGCGAGGAGATGCACATCGTGACGCGGTCCGGGTAGCGCATCAGGACGGACTCGACGAGCGTGCCGTCGTGCAGCTTCCACAGGGTCTTGCGCGTGGTGTCGTCGTCGCAGCTGATGTGCCGGATCACGGACATCAGGTCGGGGAACAGCGCCTCGGCGAGCTTCTCCCGCGACGCGGCCGGGATGTTGGTCCACTGGGCCGGGTCGTGCGCGTACCGCGCGAAGTAGTGCTGCGAGAGCTGCTGGGCGCGGAACGGCTTCTCACCGGTCGCGGCGACCGCTTCCTTGCGCTCGGCGGGCGTGAGGTCGGCGAGGTGCCGCGGCGGCTTCTTGGCTCCGCGGGGCGCGACGAAAGTGAGTTCTCCGGGCTTAGGCATGGTTCATCCAGTGTCGCAGACAGACGGGTGAGGGCCCGCCGCCCTGTGGACGACGGACCCTCACTCGTGGAACGTGCAGGTGGGACAGGGTGCCGGAGTGCCGGGAGACTCAGCCGGAGCCCACGAACAGCACCAGCAGCAGCCAGACGACCGGTGCGGTCGGCAGCAGCGAGTCCAGCCGGTCCATGATGCCGCCGTGGCCCGGGAGCAGGGTGCCCATGTCCTTGATCCCGAGGTCCCGCTTGATCATGGACTCGCCCAGGTCGCCGAGGGTGGCGCTGACGGCGACCGCGAGGCCGAGCAGCAGACCCTGCCACCAGGCGCCGCCGTCGATCAGGAACTCCATGCACAGCGCGCCGGCGACCATCGCGAAGGCGACGGCTCCGAACAGGCCCTCGCGGGTCTTGCCGGGGCTGATGCGCGGGGCGAGCTTGTGCGTGCCGAAGCGCCAGCCGACGGCGTAGGCCCCCGTGTCGCTGACCACGGTGAGGACCAGGAAGGTCAGCACCCGCCACGATCCGTCGTCCGCCGTCAGCAGCAGGGCGACGAAGGTGGCCAGGAACGGCACGTAGAACGCCGCGAAGACCCCGGCCGTGACGTCCTTCAAATACCCGTCCGGCGGTTCGGTCATCCGCCAGACCAGCACCGCGAGGGCCGTCAGGGCCATCGCGATCCAGGCCCCCTCGGGCCCCCGTGCGTAACCGGCGACGACCATCGCGGCTCCGCCGACGGCCAGCGGCACCAGGGGCGCCTTGATGCCCTTGCGTTCCTGGAGGCGGGAGGTGAGCTCCCACAGGCCGACGACGACAGCGATCACTATCACGCCGATGAAGACGGCCTTCACGATGAACAGCGAGAGGCCGATGACGGCGCCGAGACCCACGCCGACCCCTATGGCGGCGCGCAGATCACGCCCCGCACGCTTCTTCTGCGGCGGGGGCGGCAGCGGGGTGGACATGGGCTCCTGCGGCATCTCGTCACGGAACAGGGGGCCGCTGACGTGAGCGGCATCCCTGTCCCGGTCGTCGCGGTCGGCTGCGTCTCTACCTGCGTCGGGAACGTCCGGCACGTTGGGCATGGGCCGAGTCTGCTGGGCATCACGCACATCGTGGGCAGGACCCGCCGGGGCGGCGCTCATCTCGGGCGTGCCCCAGTAACCGGCTCCCTGCGGGGCGCCCCAGGAAGAGTCGTTCATCAGACTTCGAGCAGCTCGGCTTCCTTGTGCTTGAGCAGCTCGTCCACCTGCGCGACGTACTTCGCGGTGGTGTCGTCGAGCTCCTTCTCGGCGCGGCGCACCTCGTCCTCGCCGGACTCCTTGTCCTTGACGAGCTTGTCGAGGTTCTCCTTGGCCTTGCGGCGGATGGAGCGGATCGAGATCTTGGAGTCCTCGGCCTTGGTCTTGGCGACCTTGATGTACTCCTTGCGGCGGTCCTGGGTGAGCTCGGGGAAGGTCACCCGGATGATGTTGCCGTCGTTGCTCGGGTTGACGCCGAGGTCGGAGTCGCGGATCGCCTGCTCGATGTTGCGCAGCGCGGTCTTGTCGAACGGCGTCACGACGGCCATCCGCGGCTCGGGAACCGAGAACGAGGCCAGCTGGTTGATCGGGGTCAGCGCGCCGTAGTAGTCGGCGACGATCTTGTTGAACATCGCCGGGTGCGCACGGCCGGTACGGATCGCGGCGAAGTCCTCTTTCGCGACGACAACGGCCTTCTCCATCTTCTCCTCGGCCTCGAGGAGGATTTCTTCGATCACCACGTGCTCCTGCGTGTCTTGGGTGGGCCCGGCGTCGTCATCGCCGCGCCCTGCGGGTCCTGCGTCGCGTCCTCACCTGCACGGTGTCCGACCGGCAGGCCGTTGTCCATCCTGGGGGGCCGTCAGGCCCGGGTGCTCACGTCGCTCACGAGCGTGCCGATCTTCTCACCCTTGACCGCGCGGGCGATATTGCCCTCGGCGGTCAGCTCGAAGACGAGGATCGGGAGTTCGTTGTCACGGCAGAGCGTGATGGCGGTGGCGTCGGCGACCTTCAGGTCGCGGGTGATCACCTCGCCGTACTCCAGAGCGTCGAACTTGACCGCGTCGGGGTTGGTCTTGGGGTCGGAGTCGTAGACCCCGTCCACGCCGTTCTTCCCCATGAGCAGCGCCTCGGCGTCGATCTCCAGGGCGCGCTGGGCGGCGGTGGTGTCGGTGGAGAAGTACGGCATGCCCATACCGGCGCCGAAGATCACGACGCGCCCCTTCTCCAGGTGCCGGACGGCCCGGAGCGGGATGTACGGCTCGGCGACCTGGCCCATGGTGATGGCGGTCTGGACGCGCGAGTCGATGCCCTCCTTCTCCAGGAAGTCCTGGAGTGCCAGGCAGTTCATGACGGTGCCGAGCATGCCCATGTAGTCGGACCGGGCCCGGTCCATGCCGCGCTGCTGGAGCTCGGCACCACGGAAGAAGTTGCCTCCTCCGATGACCACCGCGATCTGGGCGCCGTCGCGGACGACGGCGGCGATCTCGCGGGCGATGGTGTGCACGACGTCGGGGTCGACGCCGAGGCCACCGCCACCGGCGAACGCCTCACCGGAGAGCTTCAGCATGAAGCGCCCGGAACCCTTGTCGTCGTCGCGCTTGTCGTCGGCCTGAATGGCGTCCGCGCCCTTGTCCATGGAAATTCTCCTCGTGCACATACGAAGAAGGCCATTGCCGGTGGGTCTGGTGTCCCTACAGCGGCAATGGCCTCCTCGTCAGATCTGCGGTCGTCCGGCGTGGGTGCGGCCGTCGACTGCGTCAGACCCTATCGGGTCCGGCGCTGTTCGCCCGGACGGACTCAGATGCCGACCTTGATGCGCGAGAAGCGCTTCAGGGTGACACCGGCCTCGTCCAGGACCTTCTGGACGGACTTCTTGGCGTCCAGCGCGTACGGCTGGCCGAGGAGGGTGGCCTCCTTGAAGAAGCCGTTGACGCGACCCTCGACGATCTTCGGGAGCGCGGCCTCGGGCTTGCCCTCGGCGCGCGTGGTCTCCTCGGCGACGCGGCGCTCGGCCTCGACGACCTCGGCCGGGACGTCCTCGCGGGAGAGGTACTTCGGGGCGAAGGCGGCGATGTGCTGCGCGATGCCCTTGGCCAGCTCGGCGTCGGCCTTGTCCAGCTCGACCAGAACACCGATCTGCGGGGGCAGGTCGGGCATGGTGCGGTGCATGTACACACCGACGTAGGCGCCGGTGAACTGCGCGAAGCGGTCCAGGACGATCTTCTCGCCGAGGTTGGCGTTGGCCTCGTCGACGTACGCCTGGACGGTCTTGCCGGCCTCGATCTCGGAGGCGAGCAGCGCCTCGATGTCGGCCGGGGAGGTCGCGGCGACGTGCGCGGCGAGCGTGTTGGCGACGGCCTGGAACTTGTCGCCCTTGGCGACGAAGTCCGTCTCGCACTTCAGCTCGAGGATGACGCCGGACGTCTGGTCCTCGGAGATCAGGGAGACGACGGCACCGTTCTCGGCAGAACGGCCCTCGCGCTTGGCGACGCCCTTCTGGCCCTTGATACGGAGCGCCTCGACGGCCTTGTCGACGTTGCCGTCGGCCTCGTCGAGCGCCTTCTTGCAGTCCATCATGCCGGCGCCGGTGAGCTCGCGGAGCTTCTTGACGTCAGCGGCGGTGTAGTTCGCCATGAGTCTGTATGTCTCTCTCGAAGTCTGAAAGATCTACGGGTGAACGGCGGGGGCGACGCTTGTGGCGTCGGCCCCCGCCGTCAGCAGCCGTGACGGGTGTCAGGCCTGCTCGGCGTCCGCGTCGGCGGCCGGGGCGTCGGCGGCCGGAGCCTCGACAGCGGCCTCGGCCTCGGCGACGGCCTCGGCCGGCTTCTCGGCGTCGGCGACCTTCTCGGTCTCGGCGGAGGACTGGACCTCGGCGGCAGCCGCGGTCTCGTCCTTCTTGTCGCCCTCGAGCAGGTCGCGCTCCCACTCGGCCAGCGGCTCGCCGGCGGCCTTCTCGCCCGGCTTCGAGTCACCGGTGGCGGCACCGGAGCGGGCGATGAGGCCCTCGGCGACGGCGTCGGCGATCACGCGGGTGAGCAGGGTGACGGAGCGGATCGCGTCGTCGTTGCCCGGAATCTTGTAGTCGACCTCGTCGGGGTCGCAGTTGGTGTCGAGGATCGCGACGACCGGGATGTGGAGCTTGCGCGCCTCACCGACGGCGATGTGCTCCTTCTTGGTGTCGACGATCCAGACGGCGCTGGGCACCTTCTGCATCTCGCGGATACCACCGAGGGTCTTCTCCAGCTTGGCCTTCTCGCGCGAGAGGACCAGGAGCTCCTTCTTGGTGAGGCCGGAGGCGGCCACGTCCTCGAAGTCGATGAGCTCCAGCTCCTTCAGGCGCTGGAGGCGCTTGTAGACGGTGGAGAAGTTGGTGAGCATGCCACCGAGCCAACGCTGGTTGACGTACGGCATGCCGACGCGCGTCGCCTGCTCGGCGATGGCCTCCTGGGCCTGCTTCTTCGTACCCACGAACATGATGGAGCCGCCGTGGGCGACGGTCTCCTTGACGAACTCGTAGGCGCGGTCGATGTACGACAGCGACTGGAGCAGGTCGATGATGTAGATGCCGTTGCGCTCGGTGAAGATGAAGCGCTTCATCTTCGGGTTCCAGCGACGGGTCTGGTGACCGAAGTGGACGCCGCTTTCCAGCAGCTCCCGCATCGTGACGACGGCCATGGCCGTACTCCTTGAGGTACTCGGTTATCGCGACCGCAGGTTTGCGGTCGCGCCTGACGCCCCGACGCGCCGTGCCACGAGGGACCGAGGAGCGCGGCCACCTCCGCGAAGAGGGAGGTGGCGGGGCGTGCGAAGTCGACCCGGTGACCCGGATCGCCGTAAGAAGTGTACGGGACCGGCTGAGTGCCGGGTGACCGCGATGTCCACAAGCGCGTGACCCCGATCTCCACGGTCGGGTGACCGGGATATCCACAACCGGCGAGTAGCCCACAGGAACGGTGCGTGATCCCCGGAATCCCGGCCTCCGGGCCATCGTGGCGACATGCGCCATCAGCCCGCACCGCACCGCTCCCCCGCCCACCGCACCCTGCTCACGCTCGTGCTCCTGGCCTTGCCGCTGTCCCTGATCGTGCTGTGCGGGCTGATGG
>MUNB01000316.1 GCA_002154345.1 Streptomyces griseus | reverse complement strand
GTGCTGGGCGAGGTGGTTGCCGACGATCGTGAAGCGGTCGGTGTGCGGGATCGCGATGTGGATCACGCCGGAGGTGGGAAGAGGTCCGGGAACCTCCGCCAGGGCGCGGGTGAGGGCAGTATTCTGCTGGGTATCCATCGGGGAAGCGGCTTTCTTCCTTGGTGGTCAGGCCCTCGGTTGGGATTGCAGTCCCGGTCGGGGGCCGACGTATGTGTGGGATGTGATCTGGCGTGAGCATATGCCGGGCAACCGGGCCAAAAGCGAGCCGAGTTGGGAAATGTCACCCGTGTGAGTGATGGAGCTGCGAACGGCTCCCGGAGCCCGCCAAGACGCCCTGGGGCGCGTCGGTTGCCCACCGGGTCGGGTTGGGTCGGGTTGGGTTCTTTCTCTTGGTTCTTTAAGTAGTTGATGTCGCGCTCCACCGCGTCGCGGCGGTGAACGATCCGGTGGGGTTTCACGTGGGGCGTACCGGGTCGCGGCGGCGTGCGACCCGGCAATGGTTCGTGCCCCGCGGAGTGAGATGCATCGGCCTTATAGGGTTGCCCGGGAAATCGGGACGGGCCGAGTACCGTCGGAAATGCCCAGCACGGGGGAATCATGCGCAAGATACTTGTCGGGGCGAGCTTCGCCATGGCCGCGGTCCTGCTGACGGGATGCGGTGCGGAGGAGCCCGCGAAGGACGGCAAGGCGAAAGGCCCTGCCGCGGAGGCCACCGGGACGCCGAAGGAATCCGGCGGAAACGGTGATGGGGAAGGCACCCCGCACGAGGTGACGATCGAGGTCAAGGGCTCTGGCGCGAGCACCGTCATGTACACCCTCGACGACTCCGACTTCGAGCAGATCACCCTGCCCTGGAAGAAGACGGCCACCATCGCCGCACGGGGCGCGGAGCGCGAGGTGGGCCGGCTGGTGATTCTCACGCCTGGCCACATGACCCTTCCGGACGGCAAGCTCGGCGCGGCGCAGTGCTCGATCACCGTCGACGGCAAGAAGGTCGTGGAGAGCGATGAAGGCTCGGGCAAACCCTGCTCGTACAAGCTCAAGTAGTCCTGCGAACATGCCCGGTATGAGAATCTCCGCCGTGCTCTTCGATGTGGACGGAGTCCTGCTGGACTCGGCGGGCGCGCACCGCAGGGTCTGGGACGCGTGGTCGGCGGCGCGAGGTCTGGATCCCGAGAAGGTGTGGGAGCTGACGTTCGGGCGGCGTCCCGAGGATACGGTCGGGGACGTGGCCGCTCATCTGGACCCGGCGGCCGAACGGCAGGCGCTCGACCGGCTGTTGGAGCAGGAGATGGGCAGTATCCAGCCGGTCGAAGGAGCGCCCGACCTCCTGGAGTCGCTGTCCGGAAGCCCGTGGGCCATCGTGACCTCCGGCAACCGGGACTTCGTGGCGGCCAGGTTCGCCGCGACGGGCCTGGCTCTCCCCGCCGTACAGGTCTACGGCAGCGACGTACAGCAGGCGAAGCCCGCACCGGACTGCTTCGCCCTGGCCGCGTCCCGGCTCGGTGTCGCCCCGGCGGAGTGCCTGGTCGTGGAGGACGCGCCCGCGGGCGTCCGGGCGGCGGTGGCCGCGGGCTGCGTCGCCGTCGGCCTGACGACGACGCACACGGGCGATGCGCTGGCGCAGGCGCGGGCGCGGCTGTGCGTGGACTCACTGGCGGACGTACGGAGTCTGCTCGCGGGGTGCGGGTTCGGGGCCGGCTCGTGAGGTGAGGCAAGGAGGGGTGTTGGAGCTGGCCCCACCCTTGGTCGTACCCACGGATCGCTCGCCACCGCCACGGGCACGTACCGGCGCGCGACCCGGTCGGACGGCATTGAACGACGGCTCACGTAGGAGGGCGACCCGGTCACCGAGGCTGAAGGCGGCAGCCCTCCCGCGAGCGGCCTTTCCTGCCGGGCCGCCGCTGCCCTCAGGGCCGGTACAGCGACGTCAGGCCGGTCACCCGGCCGTTGCCGTCGAAGGCAAGGTCATACCCGATGCCGCCGGAGAGGGCGGGGTCCAGCCGGGAGATCAGCGTGACGAGCCGGTCCGGGGAGTACGTGAGGAGTTCGGCGCGGCTCGTGCCGGTCACCTCCTCGCGCACTGGGACCGCCAGCAGCACCCGGCTGCTGTCGGCCATGGACACCGTGGTGAAGGGCCCCGTGCCCGGGGTGACCTCCCAGGTGTCGAACCGGGTGTTGACCTTCTTCCGGGCGGGCCGCACGGACAGGTAGGTGCGGCCGTCGTCGCTCCATGCCTTGCTGATGGTCACGAACTGCTCGGTGCCGGCGAAGGGGGCGCCGACGGCCGGCTCCGAGGTGGCCTCGGGGGCTGCCGGGGTGGCAGTTCTGCCTTCCGGTGCCGAGGACGGGGCGGAGACGTCGGACTTCCTGTCGGTGTCCGTCCGGGGGCCCTTGCGGTCGTCCCGCCCGGAGGAAGCGGAAGGAGCGGCCTTCTTGCCGCTCTCGGCGGGATCGGCGGACTTCTTGCCGTCATGGGGCCGGCCGTCGTCCGTCGCGCCGCCGGCCGTGGGGGACGGGGCCGCCTCGGCGGCCGCGGCGGGCTCCAGGCGGTGTGAGGGCTCCTGACCGCAGCCGGTCAGGACGAGGGCGCCGAGCGCGACAGCGGTGAGCCAGCCTTTGGCGGAGTGGCGGCGGAGGAAAGCGTTCATCGTCAACTGCTCCTATGGTGAATGCGTGTCAGTGCGGTTGGGATACGTACTCTCTACGCCCCGCACCGCCCCCCGGGTTGCACTCGAATCAGGAATTTATGTTTTTGCTTCCTCTGGTAGTCCTGCCGCGGAAACAACGAAGACTCCGGCCGATCGGGGCCGGCCTGCGGGAACGCGAAAGATGCCCCCGAGCGAGCGTTTTCCGGGGGATTTTCGGTTTCTTTCGATATTCCGTTGAGGGGTCGGTTCTTCCAGTTCAGGGGATCACTCGACGGTCAGCCAGTGGGCTTCCCGGAGTGACTGCACGCGGCCCCCGCCGTCATAGTCGACGGCGAACACCCACTGCGGGCCTCCGCTCATGATTTCCACCAACTCGCCTGCTCGCACGTCCTTCGCAGTGCCGCCGACCGCATGCTTCACTTCGACCGGGGTTTCCCGCTTCAGGGTCAATTCGTGCACCGCTCCGGTGCGAACGGCGACACCCTTTTCAGGGTGCACCTGTGCCACGGTGATCTGAACCATATTCCCTTTCAGTGGAACCGCGTCGTAGACGAAACCGAGTTCGGCGGCATATTCCTCTCCCCGTGCCGGCGTCGGGGTCATGAACGGGGAGACGCTCGCCGCTGCCGTCGGCGGCGCCGCGGGCGGTGCCGGCCCCGGTCCGATCCCGACCACCGACAGGATCCCCAGCGCCAGGGCCGCCACCGTCACCACGCCGCCCGAGGCCCGGGCCGCCCGCTTGCGCCGCCGACGCCGGTCCCCGCGCGCTCGGACCTGCTCGGCGGCCGGCGGTACGGCGTGCCGTCGGCCCGAGGCGGCAAGGTCGGCGAGTCGGCTCTCCAGGTCGGTCTCCTCGGCCATGTCCCACCTCCGCTGTGGGTCTCGGGAGATCCCGGCGTACCCGGATCACGGCTTGTACAGCGACTGCACCTTGGAGACCTGCCCTTCTCCGTCGAAGCTCAGATCGAATCCGGCTCCTTCGCGGGTCCGGGGATCCAACTGCGTCAGAAGGGTGACGAATTCGGCCTGCGAGGCAGGCAGGGGTTCGCCGCCGCTGGTCCCCGGGGAGTCGTCGCGGACCGGCACGGTCAGCAGCACCCGGGCGTCCTTCGCCAGGGTCACCGTGACGTATTTTCCCGTGCCGGGGACGATCTCCCAGGTGTCGAACTGGGTGTTCTCCTTCTTCTCGGCGGACCGCACCGACAGCTTGGTCAGTCCGCCCTCCGTCCAGGCCTTGTCGGCCGTCACGAACTGCTTGGTACCGGCGAACGGCTTCTCGGCGGCCGATGCGGTCGCCGTGGCCGGCGCCCCTTCCGGGGAGGGAGCCGCTGCGGTGCCCCCGGTCGACCCGCCGCAGCCGGTGAGGGCAAGGGCGCCGAGGGCTGCCACGGCGAGCAGGCGCAACGCGGCCCGGCGGCGTGAGGCGTGCATGGTCAACGTTCTCCTGGAGATCGGTGCGGTCGGGTTCCACGGTCTCTACGCCCCGCACCACCCGCCGGGTTGCACCCGGCCGGAACACATTTCCGACCCGGGCCTACCGTCGCCCGGCCCGCCCGGACATGACGCCCCGGAGGCATCGTCCCGGACGTCACGTCCCGGAGGTCATTCCAGGGTCAGCCAGTGCGCTTCACGCAGCGACTGAACCCGGCCCTCGCCGTCGTAGTCGAGCGCGAACGCCCACCGCGGCCCGGCCCGCAGCCGGTCCACGACATCGGCCAGCCGCATGTCTCCCGGCTTCCCCCCGGCCAGGTCCCGCACCTCGACCGGGGTCACCGCCGGCAGGGTCAGCTCGTGCACCACGCCGGTGGGCACAGCCGTCCCCTTCTCATCACGAAGTTGCTGGACGGTGGCCCGGACCCTGTCGCCGTCGAGCGCCACCGCGTCGTACACATAGCCGAGTTCGACCGCGTATTCCTTCCCCGGTGCGGGCGTCGGGGCGACGAACGGGGGAGCGCTCGCGGACGGGCCGGGTGCGGTGGCGGCCGGTGCCGGCTCCGGCCCGGGGCGGACCAGCGCCAGCCCACCCACGACCACGGCAGCGGCCAGCAACACGCCGCCCGAGGCCCGGGCCGCCCGCTTGCGTCGTCGACGCCGGTCCCCGCGCGCCCGGATCTGCTCGGCGGCCAGCGGAACGGCACCCTGCCGCCCGCCGGCAGCGAGGTCGGCGAGCCGTTCGTCCAAGCCGGTCTCCTCAACCACGTTCCACCTCCGAAACCCGGCCCGCGTGCGGATCCAGCTCCGTGTCGGCCAGCAAGCGCGCCAGTGCGGTACGGCCCCTGCTCAGTTGCGCCTTGACCGTACCCACGGGAGAGCCGGTCTCCTCGGCGACCTGCTTCACTTCGAGATCGCACAGGTGGTGGAGCACGATGGCCCGGCGCTGCGCCGCGGGGATCTGCTTCAACGCCGCCACCAGCAGCACATGGTGGTCGTCCGGCGCAGGCACGTCCGGGGGCGGGCCCTGCCGCTTCGCGAAGGTGAGGGAGGTGCGCACCCGACGCCACCGGCTGACCGCCAGTCGGTAGGCCACCGTACGCACCCACGCCTCCGGCGCACCGTCCTTGTCCAGTGCGGCCCGGCGCTCCCATGCCCGTACGAAGGCTTCCTGGACGACGTCCTGCGCCTCGGCACGGTCACCGATCATGGCGTACAGCTGACCGATGAGCCGCCCCACGCTTCCTGCGTAAAAGGCGTCGAACGCCTGTTCGTCCATCCCCACCCGGTCTTCGGAGGTCGCACCTACGTGAAGCGGCACACAAATTCGAACGTGCGAACACTGCCACCCGGCACTCGTGCGGCGCAAGGATCGAGTGCGTCACCGGTACGCGCGGATTTCGTCCGCCCGTCAGGTCGGGAACTCCCCGCACCACTCGCGGCTGATCAGGTGCTTCGGCAGGCGCGGCAGTGCCGTGTCCACCGGGAAGTCGCCGTCGTGGGCGAGGCAGGCCAGGGCGAGTGGGCCGAGGGCCGCGTGGCTGCGGGGGTCCGGCGAGCCGGTCCAGTAGTGGTCGTGGTGGGCCACGGCCTCGGTGAGGGTCTGGGCGAACGCCTCGTGGTTACCGGTGATGAGGCGGTGGAAGAGCGCGGCCGGCTGGTAGTCGATCTGGTTCAGCAGCGCCGGGTCGGTGCCGGTCGCGACCTTGGGGTCGGACGTCTCCATCGTGGCGATGAGCTTCTGGGCGATGTCGTCCAGGGACGCGCCGCGCCAGTAGGTCTGGAGCGTGTCGATCCAGTGGAACAGATAGGCGTCCTGCGACGGATCGGCACGGCGCAGATCCTCCAGCGGGACCCGCGCGAGCCGGGACAGGCGGTCCCGCTCGCGGCAGACGAGGGCGAACCAGAAGGCGTCCAGCCAGGCGCGGCCGTTCGCCTGCGGGGACGGGCCGGTGGCGGGCAGGGCGACCGTGCGGTCGCCGATGCGGTACTCCGCCGTGCCCGCGTCGGAGAGGGTGGTGGCGAACAACGCGTCGCCCAGCTGCATCGCGGTGACCCAGGACTCCCAGGTCTCCAGCTTCCCGCTGTCCGGGTCCTCGGCGCAGCGGGCGAGGGCGTGCGCCGTCGCCGCCCGGAAGGCCTCGGGGAGTGCGGTCGGGTCCTGGGGGAGGCTGGAGGTCAACCCGGCAGCGCTCTCCGCCAGTTGGGCGATGTCGGGGGCGGTGCTCGCGGTGGTGGCCGGGGTGGCCGGTGGCTCCTGCTCAGGCTGCTCCTGCTCGGGCCGGCCCTTGGCGTGCAGGCTCCGCATCAGGTCCATCAGCTCCGGCGGCGGCACGACCTGCATCGCGCGGGTCTGCTCGTCGAAGTCGGTGAGGCAGACCAGATTGTCCCGACGCCACCAGTACAGCAGCGGGTTGATCGGGCCCGGCCCGTCCTCGTACGCGCCCATGGCGTACATCCCCAGGTCGTTGACCGCGTCCACCACCGTGGCGTCGACGATCGGGTGGAACGCCAGCAGATGCCGGGTCGGTACGACGACGAGCGCCCCGGCCTCCGGCAGGTCGTGGCCCGTCAGGGTGCGGGCCAGGTCGCCCAGGACGAGCGCCTTGCTCGCCACGAAGTGGGAGTCGCCGTACACCGAGTGCAGGAGCGCGCCCGACGGCGTACGGATCTCCTCGTGTGCCACCGGCTCGGCCAGCAGGTTCGCCCGGCCCGCCGCCTTCAGCGCGTCGAGGCCCGCGCGCTCGACGTCCGCGTCGGTCAGCAGCCGTACGGTGTCGGGGCCGTCCAGGGCGAGCGCCGTCATCAGGCCGTCGGCCGCCGGCCAGGCATAGCGGTGGCCGTCCCCCACACCGGCCGCGAGCGCTTCGGCGGGCAGCAGGCGCAGGACCGTCCGGCGCAGCAGTTCCTCCGCGCTCTCGCCGCCCTGCGCCACGGTGTCGAGGGCGGTGAAGTGCCGGGCTATCAGAGCGGGCCAGTCCTCCGGTGCCGCCGCCCCGCAGCGCTGTGCCAGCACGGTGAGGTCGTGCGTGGAGCGTTCGCGTACGGCCGTCGCACCGTCGACCTGGGGGCGGGCCCCGTCCCGCGCGCTCAGGTCGACGGCCACCAGGCGGCGCAGGCGGTCGGCCCGGTCGGCGGTCAGCGCGGGCAGATGGGCGTCGGCTGCGGTGCCGCTGGTGTTGCTGCTACCGCTGTTGTTGTCCTGGGTCACCCGGAAACCCTACTGAGGGGCTCTGGCGAGGTTGTCGAGGGCGGTGAAAACCGGGTCGACCGGGTTCTCCGGGCGCGGCGGCCAGGAGGGGCGGGATCCCCGCGGTGGAGGTGTGGTCGTCGAACGCCGCCATGAGCGGGTCGTGCGGGTCGATGCGGTCGGCGTTCGGGCGGCCGGTAAGCCGTCTGCTACTTCAGGGACTTCTGCGTCGAGACCACGACCCCGTAGAGGTCCTGCACCGTGGCGAGCGCCGATTCGTGCAGCTGCCGCGCCGGGATGCCGTTCGGGTTGCCGTTCAGCGGCAGCGGGCGGGTCGCGCAGGCGTCGGCGACGACGGTGGGCCGGTTGCCGCGCAGGAACGCGCCCTGCGCGGTGAACGCCACGCACATGTGGGTCATCCAGCCCGCGATGATCACGTCCTGGCCCTCGGGAACGTGCTCGCCGAGGTCCGTGCCGTGGAAGGCGTTCGGGACCTGCTTGACGACGACGGTCTCTCCGTCGGCCGGGGCGACGGCCGGGTGGATCCGTCCGATCTCGGCCCGGATGTCGTACGGAGTTCCCTCGCCGCCGTCGTTGATGACGTGGACGACCTTCGTCCCCGCCTCGCGGGCCCGCTCCAGCAGCTGCGCGGCGGCGTCCAACGAGGCCTGCCAGCCGTCGAGTTCCATCACGCCCCGGGTGTAGGTGTTCTGGAGGTCGATCAGGATCAGCGTCGAGCCGGTCAGCGTGGCCGGGGCCGCGTCGAAGCCGTTGAGTTCGCGCAGGGTGGTTCGGGACATGGGTGTACCGCCTCGGGGGTCGTGCGTCGGAGTGAGGGTGAGCTCGGCTCGGGTGGCGAGCTGTCTTAGACGCTAGGGCCCGGTGCTGATGTCCACAATGACGTCTAACATGCAGATACCGACATGCGTGCGGGCGGTCGGTGTCACGTCAGGAGGCTCGTCCATGGACACCGGCGGACGAACGGGCGCGGTCGGACGGCTCGTCGTCATCGTTCTCTTCGAGGGCGTCGACCTGCTCGACGTCACCGGGCCGCCGGAGGTGTTCTCGCTCGCCCGACGCGAGACCGACGAGGCGGCCGGTTACGAAGTCGTGCTGGCAGCGGCCTCGTTGGAGCCCGTCACCACCGGCGCCGGGGTCCGCATCCTCCCCGACCTCACCTTCGAGCAGGTCGGCGGGCGGAGCATCGACACCCTCATCGTGCCCGGCTCGGTGGAGGTCGACAGCGAGCGGCGGGTGCACGCGCTCGTCGACCCCGAGCTGGTGGAACGGGTGAGGGAACTCGCCGCACGGACCCGGCGGGTCACCTCCGTGTGCGTCGGCGCGCATCTGCTGGCCGCCGCCGGACTGCTCGACGGCAAGCGCGCCACCACCCACTGGTCGACCGCGCAGCAACTCGCCGCCGATCACCCGGAGATCGAGGTCGACGCCGACCCGATCTTCATCCGCGAGGGCGACGTCTGGACCGGGGCCGGGATCAGCGCCTGCCTCGACCTGTCGCTGGCCCTGATCGCCGACGACCTCGGCGAGGCGATCGCGCTGCGCGTCGCCCGGCAGCTCGTGATGTATCTGAAGCGGCAGAGCGGACAGAGCCAGTTCAGCGTTCCGCTGGAGCAGATCTCCACGACGCGGCGCATCGAGGACCTCCGCCACCACATCCTGCGCAACATCGGCCTCCAGCTCACCGTCGTGGACCTGGCCGCGTACGCCCATGTCAGCGACCGCCACCTCACCCGGATCTTCAAGACCGAGCTGGGCATGACCCCGCACGCCTATATCGAGTCCGTACGGGTCGAGAAGGCCCGCAACGAGCTGGAGTCCTCCGACGCCACCCTCGAACGCATCGCGTCCGTCTGCGGGTTCGGCACGGCGGACACCCTGGTGCGGGCGTTCCGGCGGCGGTTGAACACGACGCCCACGGAGTACCGGCGGCGGTTCCGGTCCCACCTGGCCGGTTGAACGGGTGAGGGGGCGGAGCCTGTCCGGCCCGCCCCCTCACTCCTTCATGCCGTTACGGCTTCGCGGTCCACGCCTTCACCCGTCAGGCGTCGGAACCGGCCTTCCGGCGGCGTACGACGAACATCGCCGCCGCGCCGAGCGCCACGGCCGCACCGCCCGCGAGGGCGATCGAGGGGGTGGCCGAGGACGAACCCGTGGCCGCCAGGTTGCCGTTGGCGCCGGTCTTCACCGGGGTGCTCGACGTCGTGCCCTGCGGCTCGAGACCGGTGCCGTTCTTGCCGGGCTTCTCGGTCGTGACCGGCTTGGCGTCCGCGGGCTTTCCGGGCTTGGCGCCGGCGGCCTTGACGTCGAACTCGTACATGTCGGCGCCGGGCGCACCGCCGCAGGAGCCGTCCTCGTTGAAGAAGTCGGCCGCGATGAACGCGACACCGTTACCGGCCGGCGCGGCCTTGTCGACGGTCAGCCGCAGCTTGACGTCGGCGTGCGCTCCGGGCTTCAACGCGCCGATGGCGTCGATGTAGTTGTGCTTGTTGATGTTCTGCCACTTCGGCGAGGACGCGGTGGACCACTGGAGACGGAAGAACTCGCCCGTGTCCTTGAGCCCGGACCTGTCGGTCGCGTGGACACCGGCGTACGCGATGATCTCGTCCATGTGCCGGTCGCTGCCGTTGGTCACACGGATGGAGAAGGCGGTGGTCGTCCCGGCGACGAGCGTGGACGGCAGGCCGGTGACATCGGCGGTGAGGTCGAGCTCGGGCTCGCACTCCTGGCCCTCCTCCGCCTCCTTGATCGCCTTCGCCAGCGCCTGGTCGGCGGCGGTCTTCGCGGCGAGCGCGTCCGTGAGGGCCCGGGAGACCACACCGTAGACGCGGAAGGCCTCGACCCGCGCGTCGGTCACCGCCTCGTCGGCCTCGGCGGACCTGGTGTCGGCGGCCGTCTTGGCGGCGTCGGCCGTCTTCGCGGTGGCCTCGGCCTCGGAGAGCGCGTTCGCCGCGGCGGTCCGCTCCTCCTCCGTGGCCGTCTCGGGCAGTGCGTCCACGACGGCCTTCGCGTCGGTCACGGCCTGGTCGGCGGTGGTCTTCGCGGTGGCGGCGTCCTTCGCGGCCTGCTCGGCCGCCTTGGCGGCGACCGCGAGCGGGTGGGTGCTCTTGAGCGCCGCCAGGGTCTCCTCCAGCTTCACGTGCGCGTCGGCCTTCGCCTTGACGGCCTTGTCGTACGCCTTCTGCGCCTCGGCGGCCGCCTTCTCCAGCTCCTTGATGCTCGGCTTGCTCTGCTTGTTCTGCGTCTGTGTCTGCGACGGGGCGGCCGGCTTGGTGTCGGCGGCCGCGGGCGTGACGGAGAGCAGCACGGCGGGGGTGGTCACGGCGAGGGCGACAGCCGTGGCGAGTACGCGGCGAATCTTCACATGATCCCTTGGGTCGGGTCCGGAACGGCAGATGAACGCTGAGGGGTGGCTGCCGCAGCGGAATGGATCACGCGGGCGGCCTGTGCCGATCGTATGAGGATTCTGTGAGGAGGCGGCCGAATATTCCTGCGGGCCGGGCCGGGGCGGTGTCCTACGGAGCGGACAGACTTCGCCAAAGCGTGCAGTTGCCCTCAGTTTCTTCCTTTTCGGTGTGACGAAGGCCACGCGGCCGTACGCCACGCGCTGATGCGCCCCGCCCGCCGCCGTCCGGTACGCGTCCGGCACGGGCCGTTCCCCTGGTGGCCGTTGGCTCAGGTGCCGCCCGGGCCCTTCGCTGTCGCCGCTTCGCCGAAGAGGCGGCGGTACGCGCCCGGAGTCGTCCCGAGGGCGGTACGGAACCGCCGCCGCAGGTTGACCGCCGAGGACAGCCCGGCCCGGACGGCGACCGTCTCGACGGGCAGGTCGGTCCGCTCCAGCAGCGACCGGGCCGCGTCGATGCGCTGCTGGAGCAGCCACTGCCCGGGGCTGACGCCGACCTGGCGGACGAACCGGCGGGCGAAGGTGCGCGGGGAGAGTCCGGCGTACGCGGCCAGCCGGTCGACGGAGAGGTCCGTCGCCAGCCGGGTCAGCGCCCATTCCAGCACCGGGGCCAGGGAGTCGTCCGTGCCCGCGGGGGCGGGCGGAGTCGCGTACGGGAGCTGGCTGCCGTCCCGGTGCGGCGGCAGCACCATGCTCCGGGCCACCTGCGTGGCGTAGAAGGCGCCCAGGTCGGACCGTACGAGATGGAGGCAGAGGTCGATGCCCGCGCCGCTGCCCGCGCTGGTCGCCACATCGCCGTGGTCGACGTAGAGCACGTCCCCGACGACGGTCACCTCGGGGAAGGCCTCGGCCAGCAGCTCGCTCCGCCGCCAGTGCGTGGTCGCGCGGCGTCCCGCCAGCAGCCCGGCCCGGGCGAGGACGAACGCGCCCGTGCAGATCGACACGATGCGCGCCCCGCGCCGGTGCGCCGCCCGCAGGGCCTCCAGCACCTCGTCCGGCACCGGCCCGCCGGGCGGCTGCCAGCCCGGCACGATCACGGTGTCCGCCCTCCGCAGGGCGTCGAGGCCGCTCTCGACGAGCAGCGCGTGCCCGACGGTGGTGCGCAGCGGGCCGGGCCGCCGGGCGCAGACCTCGAAGGTGTAGTGCGTGGGCAGATCCGGGCGGTCGGCCCCGAAGACCTCGGCGGCACAGGCGAGTTCGAAGGGCGACTGCGGCTCGTTGAGCAGCGCCACCACATGATGCGGGGCTCCGGATACGGGCATGGCAGGAAAGTACCTGAGGATGTCAGCACGGACACTCGCCCCGGGCGATCGCCCCGCGTCACGGTGGAGCCATGAGCGAGGAGACGCGAACCAACACGGCGGCGACGCGGACAGACACGGTGACGACACGGGCCGATGCCGCGGGCCCGCTGAAGACCGTCGTCCAGGTCGACGAGGTCGAGGCGCACGAGGTGGCCCCCGGGATCTGGCGGCGCAGGCTGCCGGGCACGGCGTACGCCCGGGGCTGGCTGATCGACTTCGCGGCGGGCACGGAGTGGCCCGAGGTCGACGAACACCGCACCGAGGAGCGGTACTTCGTCCTGAGCGGTGAGGTCATCGACGGCGGCGAACGCCACGGCCCGGGGACGTACGTCGTGTTCGCGCCGGGCAGCGCACACCGGCCGCGTACGGAGACGGGGGCGCGGATGCTCGGCATCTCGCTGATGAGCGCCTGAAGTCGAGCCGATGCCCGGGCCCGTGCCCAGGCCGGTGCGCTTCGGCCGTCCGCCCGGAACAGGGGACCGGGCGGGCGGTCCGAGGCCCGTTGTGCGGTGTGCGCACACCGCACATCGGGCCGCTTCCGGATCGGTGCGGATCAGTGCCGGTTCGCGGCCAGCGACCCGCAGTTGGTGCCGTTCTTGCCGGCCACCTCGCCGGCGATCTCACCGCGCCACGTCACGCACAGGCCGCGTGCGTCGAGGTGGACCGGTCCCGCGTACGTGGTGTAGTACCCCGTGTCCGTGACCGTCGTGGTGGGCGAGGCGAAGCCGAGCGAGGCCGTCATGTGCACGGCCTTTCCGGGCTTGGTCCGGACGGTCACCACGCAGTTCTTGCCGGTGGCGGAGTTGTAGGTGAGGAATACCGTGCCCTGGGCGCCGATCTGCGCGGAGTTCACCACGGAGTAGCCGCCGCCACAGGCGCCGTTGTACGTCGCGGCCGCGGCGGCCTTCGCCGCCGCGGTGGCACGGTGGGCCGTCGGCTCCGCCGCGACGGCGGCCGGTGCGAGGGCGACCGCGGCGCAGGCGGTGGCGGTGACAGCGGCGCCGATGGCTGACGCACGTCGGATGTTGGTCATGTCGTTCCCCGGTTTCTCGGTCGGTCACTGCGCGACGCCTGGTCGGGCGCCCGGATCCTCACCCGTCCACGTGGCGTGAGTCACACCCTGTCGGACAGGCCGTGACGCGGTGGAGTTGTGCTCCGGGAGCCCTGTTACGAAGTCATGACACAGGTGGACAAGATCACCTTTGTTGATCCATACCCACTCGACCGGGGCGGATGCGGTCAGCCGTCGATGCTGTACAGGTCGAACTGCTCCCAGGAGCCGGTGACTTCGGCGGAGCGGGCGCGCAGCGTGTACTGGAGCGGGCCCGTGTAGCTGTTCTCCATCGCGACGAAGAGGTCGTTGAGGGTGGACCGGAGTGCGTACAGGTTCAGTTCCTCGTTCTGGTAGAGCTCGAACCGCTCCCAGCCGCCCGCCGTCGTCGAGCGGGCCCGCAGCGCGTTCTTCGCGTTGCCGGTGAAGTTCTTCTCGACCGCCACATAGAGGTTGTTCGCGAGGGACTTCAGGGCGAACGTCTGGGTGGCCTCGTCCCACTCGAACGCGAAGCCCTCCCACGCACCGGTGGGATAGGGCGAACGGGCGCGCAGCACGCCGGTGTTCGGCGCGGCGTAATTGATCTCGGCGGCGGCGAACTTCCCGTTGCGCACCGACTTGAGGGCCAGGTTCGTGGTCTCGTCCGCCCGGGCCCCGCTGCCGATGGCGCCGGCGAGGTGGGCCAGGTCGTCCGCGCCCGCTCTCTCCCAGCCTGCCGGTACGCCGGATGCCGGGGCCGGCCGGTCGGTCCGCGGGGCGGCGCCGGCTGCCGGTGCGGCCAGGGTGGAGGCGGTCAGTACGGCGGCCAGGGAAAGGAGGGTGGAGGTCATGCGTCGCACAGGTATTCCTCGCGTTTCGTTGCGGCGGATTCCGGGCTCCACGTTCCGCGTTTCGCATTCTCGGATGCGGAATGCGAGGAGAGTGTGGGGGATCCGTGAAGTGGCCCCAGAGTAAGGGCAGTTCACGATCTCCGGCAAAAGCTTTATGTGGCGGCTCGGGAATTCCGGCGACGGTCGCGATGAATATATTCTTCCGCGGTTTTCCGTTAAGAAAGAAGACTCGCCTCGTTTCCGTCCCGGCCACTTCCGGCGGGGCGGTCAAGGGTGCGGCGGTGGGCGCGGTTGGTGGCCATCAGGGTGTCCAGGGCGTCCCGGGTGGAGAGCAGGTCGTCGATGTGGGCGGAGAGCCGCTCGCGCTCCTGCTCCATCCGCTCCATCGCCGCGTCGGAGGACTCCTCGCTGGGGGCGTCGACGCAGGGCAGCAGCTCCTTGACGGTGCGGCTGGAGAGACCGGCGGCGTAGAGGCGCTGGATGAAGTGGACCCGGCCGACCTCGGCGTCCGTGTAGTGCCGCTGGCCGCTCGGGCTGCGGGTGCTGGTCAGGAGCCGCTGCTCCTCGTAGTACCGCAGGGACCGGACGCTGACCCCCGTCGCGGCCGCGAGTTCTCCGATGCGCATGCTGTGCCCCTCACGCCTTGCCCCTCACATTGATGTCAGGTTTTAGCGTAGCGCTGTGCCCGGGAAACGGGCGTTACGGGAGCGGCACGGCCGCTCAGTTCAGTCAGGAGCTTCGCGCCATGGACCAGAGCCTCTTCGACCGCCACCGCCTCGGTGACCTGGTGCTGCCCAACCGGGTCGTGATGGCCCCGATGACCCGCGTCCGGGCGGCCTCCGGCGGGCTGGCGACGCCCTCGATGGCCACGTACTACGCGCAGCGGGCCACCGCCGGGCTCATCGTGAGCGAGGGCGTGCAGCCCAGCCCGGTCGGGCAGTCCAACCCCGGCACGCCCGGCCTGTACACCGACGAGCAGGTCGCCTCCTGGCGGCCGGTGACCGCCGCCGTGCACGCGAACGGCGGCCGGATCTTCGCCCAGATCATGCACGGCGGCCGGGTCTCGCACCCGGACACCACCGGGCTGCGGCCGGTCGGACCCTCCGCCGTCGCGGCGGTCGGCGATGTGTTCACCCCGACCGGACCGCAGCCCGCGCCGCTGCCCCGCGCCCTGGAGACCACCGAGGTGCCCGAGCACGCCGCGTCGTACGCGGCGGCCGCCCGCCGGGCCGTCGACGCCGGGTTCGACGGCGTCGAACTTCACGGCGCGAACGGCTATCTGATCTCCCAGTTCCTCTCCACCAACGCCAACCTCCGCACCGACCGGTACGGCGGGTCGCTCGCCAACCGGGTGCGGTTCGCCGTGGAGGCGACGGCGGCGACCGTGGACGCGGTGGGCGCGGCCAGGACCGGCATCCGGCTCTCGCCGGGCGGCACGTTCTGGGGCGTCGAGGAGAGCGACGTACCGGAGCTGTACGCCCTGCTGCTGGCCGAGCTGGCGCGGCTGGAGCCGGCGTACGTGCACCTGGAGGGCACCGCGGACGAGGAGGTGCTGGTCGCCCTGCGCCGCGCCTGGCCCGGCACGCTGATCATGAACCCGTCGCTGCCGATGAGCCCGAAGCAGGTGGAGCGCGCCGACGCCGACCGCTGGCTGGGTCTGGGGGCGGACCTGATCAGCTTCGGCCGGGCCTATCTGTCCAACCCGGACCTGGTCGAGCGGCTGCGCACCGGGGCGCCGATCGCGCCGGCGGACGAGGCCACGTACTTCCAGGGCGGCGACACGGGCTATCTGACGTACGCGGCCTTCCAGCACGCGGCCTGAGACATGTCAGGCGTGCGCCCTCTTCCGGAGGTGACGTGTGCCCGACAGAATCCAAGGGCCCAGCCCCCCACGGCCCTTGGAGGCGCCCCGCATGTCCTCTCCCGCGCGCACGCCCAACTCCCCGTCCGTGCCCACCCGTAGAGGCTCCCTGCCCACCCGCAGGGGATTCCTGGCCGGGGCGCTCGCCGTCTCCGCCACCGCCGTCGTCGGCGCCGCACCCGCCGTCGCCGCCACCCGCGAGGGCGCCCGGGCGGTCCGCGGCACCCAGGACTGGATGGCCGCCCTGCCCGACTCCACCGCGCTCCAGCGGCTCACGATCCCGGGCACGCACGACTCGGGGGCCCGGTTCGGCGGCCCCTGGTCGGAGTGCCAGAACACCACGATCGGGCAGCAGTTGGAGAGCGGCATCCGCTTCCTCGACGTACGGTGCCGGATCACCGACGGCTCGTTCGCGATCCATCACGGGGCCTCGTTCCAGAACATGATGTTCGGCGACGTCCTGGTCTTCTGCCGGAACTTCCTGGCCGCCCGGCCGACCGAGACCGTGCTGATGCGGGTCAAGCAGGAGTACTCCTCCGAGAGCGACGCCGCGTTCCGGGCCGTCTTCGACGACTACCTGGACGTACGGGGCTGGCGGTCCCTGTTCCGCCTCGACTCCACCCTCCCCGACCTCGGCGGGGCCCGGGGCAAGGTGGTGCTGCTCGCGGACAACGGCGGGCTGCCCGGGGTGCGGTACGCGGACCCGGCGCTCTTCGACATCCAGGACGACTACATGGCGGAGCCGTTCGCCAAGTACCGCAAGATCGAGGCCCAGTTCCGCAAGGCGGCGCAGCAGCCCGGAAAGTTCTACATGAACTACGTCTCCACCGCCGCCCTGATGCCGCCCCGCTGGAACGCCGACCGGCTCAACCCGCAGGTGCACTCCTTCCTGGAGCGCTCCGAGACCGCCGGATGGACCGGGCTCGGCATCGTGCCGCTGGACTACCCGAACCAGCGGTCCGGTCTGGTGGAGTCGCTGATCCGGCACAACCCGACGGGCTGAGCCCCGGCGGCCTCACAGCCCCGGCGGCGGCGTCGGCGCCCCCGGCAGCGTCAGCGCCGCCACGGTCCCGGGGCCGCCGTCCGGGGCCGGGCGGAGCGCGATCCCGCCGCCCGCCTGGTGCACCGTACGGGCCACGATGGACAGGCCCAGGCCGGAGCCGGGGAGCTGGCGGGCGGACGGGGAGCGCCAGAACCGCTCGAAGACGTGCGGGAGTTCCTCGGCGGGGATGCCGGGGCCCCGGTCCCGCACGGTCAACTCGCCCCGGTGCAGCCGCACGTCGATCGTGGCGCCGGGCGGGCTGAACTTCACCGCGTTGTCCAGGACGTTGACGATCGCCCGCTCCAGGGCGGCCGGTTCCGCCCGTACGTACCAGGGGGCCAGCTCCTCCGCGATCGTCAGCTCCGGACCGCGCAGCCGGGCCCGGCGCAGCGCGGTGCGGGTGATCTCGTGCAGGGCCACCACCTGGAGCGGTCCCGGCTCGGCCGCGTCGGGGCGGGCCAGCTCCTGGAGGTCGCCGATCAGCGCGGCCAGCTCCGTCATCTGGGCCTTCACCGAGGCCATCAGCGCCTTGCGGTCCTCCGGCGGGATCACCCGGCCCGTCTCGTCGCTGCGGGCCAGCAGCTCCACGTTCGTCCGCAGCGAGGTCAGCGGGGTGCGCAGCTCATGGCCCGCGTCCGCGATCAGCTGGGCCTGGCGGTCGCGGGACGAGGCGAGCTGGGCCGTCATCGAGTTGAAGGAGTTCGACAGCCGGGCGATCTCGTCCTCGCCGTCCACCGGGATGCGTACGGTCAGATCCTCGGTACGGGCCACGTGCTCGACGGCCTCGGTCAGTTCGTCCACCGGCCGCAGCCCGGCCCGCGCCACCCACAGCCCGGCCGCGCCCGCGCCGACGACGCCGATGCCGCCGACCAGGGCCAGCACCCAGGCGAGCGTGGACAGCGGTGCGTCGATCTCGCTGAGCGGGCGGGCCACCGAGACCGCCAGCTCGTTGTTCGCCTGGCCGGCGCTGACCACCGGCGGTAGCTTGCGGGTGTAGACCCGCATGTCCTGCCCGCGCTCGTTCTCCGTCGTGTGCAGGGCGTCGGTCTTCCGCCCCGCCGCCACCGCGATGTCGCTGGGCTGGGCGGGGACGGGCGTCGTGTTCGGGGCCGTGCAGTAGTCGCCGTTCGCCGCGACGATCTGCACGGTGTACTGGCCGGGAAACTCCTGGGCGGGCAGCTGTCCGCCGCTCAGGCACGAGGTCAGCAGATCGCGCATCGGAGCGTTGTCCATCTTCGCGCTGCGCAGCGAGTCGTCGAGCTGGTCCTCCAATTGCTCCCGGGTCACGAACCAGCACGCCACCGCCACCGCCGCGACCGCCACCGCGACTGCCGTGGCCACCAGCAGCGCCAGCCGGGAGCGCAGCGGCAGCGCCCGGAACCGGCGCAGCAGATGCAGGCCCCGCCGCCCCCGCCCGTCCGCGACGGGCGTCGACCCGC
>MUNB01000315.1 GCA_002154345.1 Streptomyces griseus | reverse complement strand
GCGCAGGGCTCCGGGGGCGGCGGGGCGCAGCACCCAGCAGTGGTCGAAGCCGCCGGCGCGCTCCAGTTGGGCGTCGCTGTGGTCGAGGCGTTCGCCGATGCGGTGCGGGGCGGTGAGGTCGAACGGGGTTCCGGTCACCGGGGCGGGCGGGCCCTCGGGGATGGAGTCGGCGTCGATGGGGAGGTAGGCGTCGGCGTCGACCTGGAGGGTGTGGCCGAGGATGTCGTCGTCGCCGAGGTTGAGGTAGGCGTGGTTGGTGAGGTTGACGACGGTGGGCCGGTCGGTGACGGCCGTGTAGTCGACGGCGAGCGTCCCGGTGGTGTCCAGGGTGTAGGTGGCGCTGACGTCGAGCGCGCCGGGGAAGCCCATGTCGCCGTCCGGGCTGTGCAGGGTGAGCCGGAGGACGGCGGCGGAGTCCGTACGGTGCCCGGCGGCCTGCCAGATCTTGGTGTGGAAGCCGTCGGGGCCGCCGTGCAGGGCGTGGCCCCGGTCGTTGGCGGGGATGTGGTGGGTGGTCCCGTCGAGGGTGAAGCGGCCGTGGGCGATGCGGTTGGCGTACCGGCCGACGACGGCGCCGAAGTACGGGTTCTTGTCGGTGTAGTCGTCGAGCGCGGGCAGCGAGCGGACGACGGGGCCCGGCTCGCCCGCGGTGTCCGGCACGGTGAGGCTGTGCAGGACACCGCCGTAGGTGAGGATCTCGGCCCGGACGCCGGTGCCGGAGTCGAGGGTCCAGAGCTCGGTCTCGCTCTGCCCGTGGGCGCGGCCGAACGGTTTGCGGTGCACGGTGGGCATGAGGAGTTCCTTGGGGGGTGCGGAAGGGGCCCCGCGACGACAGGCCCTGGGGGCGCTAGCGGACCGGTCCGGAGGGCTCGCGGGGCGTGGTGGATTCGCGGACGACGAGGCGGTAGCCGGGGCGGGGCCGGCGGGGTTCGGCGACCGGGGTTCCGGCGAGGCGCTCGACGAGGCTGTCGACGGCGAGCCGGGCGATGGCCGCCTTGTCCGGCGCGATGGTGGTGAGGGTGGTCGCCCCGAACCGGCTCTCCTCGATGTCGTCGAAGCCGACGACGGCGATGTCGTCCGGGATGGTGAGGCCGCGTTCGGTGATGGTGCGCATGGCCCCGGTCGCGATCATGTCGTTGTACGCGAACACGGCGTCGGGCCGGTCGCCCCGGTCGAGGAGGGAGGCCATGGCGGCGGCCCCGTCCTCGCGTCCGTAGCCGTCGGTGACGACGACCAGGGACTCGTCCGGTTCGATGCCGGAGGCGGCCAGTTCCTCGCGCCAGCCGCGCAGCCTGAGGTGGGCGGGCTGGCGTTCCCGGCCGGTGCGGGAGCCGAGGAAGGCGATGCGCCGGTGGCCGAGCGCGACGAGGTGGGCGACGGCCTCGCGGGCGGCGGCCACGTTGTCGATGGCGATGTGGTCGTAGGGGGCTTCGTACTCACGCTCGCCGAGCAGCACCAGCGGCGCGGTCTCGGTGCGGGCCATCAGGTCCTCGGTCTCCAGGTGGATGGGGCTGAGGATGAGCCCGTCGATGACATGGGAGCGGAAGCCCTGGCAGACCAGCAGCTCCTTCTCCCGCTGGCCCGCGGTGTGGTCGACCAGGACGGTGTAGTCGTGCCGGGCGGCCGCGTCGACGACCTCGCCGGCCAGCTCCGCGAAGTACGGGTTGCCGAATTCGGGGACGGCCAGCGCGATGATGCCGGTGCGGCCCTTGCGCAGATGGCGGGCGGTGAGGTTCGGCCGGTAGCCGAGCTCGTCGATCGCCTGCTGGACCTTGGCCCGCATCTTCGGGGTGACGTGCTGATAGTTGTTGACCACGTTCGACACGGTCTTGATGGACACGCCCGCCCGTTGAGCTACGTCCTTGAGGCTGACGCCCACGGCACTCCTTGTTGCTTGGTTCGACTCGGCCCGGACCGCACGGTTCAGGTGGTTCTCCGGCTGCGCGCGAGGTAACGCTGCGCCACCACGACAACGATAAGGAAGCCACCGCTGACCACCGACTGGTACGAGGAGTTGAGCGAGCCGATCTGGTTGATCAGGTTCTGGATCACGGCGAGCAGCAGGACGCCCCAGAGGGTGCCGCTGATCGAGCCCGCGCCGCCGATGAGGAGGGTGCCGCCGATGACGACGGCGGAGATCGCGTCCAGCTCCATGCCGACGCCGACGATGGTGACACCGGAGGAGAGGCGGGCGGCGTTCAGCGCTCCGGCGAGTCCGGCGAGCAGTCCGCTGAGGGTGTAGACGAGGATCTTCGTGCGGGCGACGGGCAGGCCCATCAGGGTGGCCGCGTCGCTGCTGCCGCCCACCGCGAACAGGGTCTGCCCGAACGAGGTGCGCTGGAGGAGGAGCCCGCCGGCCCCGAAGAGGGCGAGCGCGATGAGGATCGGATGGCCGAAGCCCCAGACGCTGCCCTGGCCGAGCTCGGCGAACGCGGAGTCCTTGGGGACCAGGTAGGTGGTGGCGCCCTCGTCGGTGAAGGCGAGCAGCATGCCGCGCGCCGCGAGGAGGGTGGCGAGCGTGACGATGAAGGGAGCCATGTTCGCGCGGGCGATGAGCAGGCCGTTGACCAGCCCGATCGCGCCGCAGACCACCAGGGGGACGAACAGGGCGGCGAGGAAGCCCCATTGCGATGCCCAGGCCGCCAGGACACCGCCGAGGGCGAAGACGGAGCCGACGGAGAGGTCGATGCCGCCGGTGATGATGACCAGGGTCATGCCGAGGGCGACGATCGCGAGGAACGAGGCCTGGACGGTGACGCCCCGGGCGTTGTCGAGGCTGGCGAAGGTCGGATAGACGAACGAGGCGATGAGGATCACGGTCAGCAGGACCGCGAGGACGCCCTGGCGCTGGACGAGTTCGCCGATGCGGGAGCCGGTGGAGCGCTCGGGCCGGGGTTCGGTGCGCGAGGGGGCCTTCTTGAGCGGCGCCGGCGCCTGGGGGGCCGGGGCGGCGGGTGTGGTGTTCTTCATCGGGACCGACGCTCCCGGGCGACGTAGACGGCGGCGATGATGATGGCCGCCTGGGCGATCTGTGCGGTGGAGTCGGGCAGGTCGTGCTTGACGAGGGTGGCGCGCAGCAGCTGCATCAGCAGGGCTCCGGCGACGGTGCCGAGCACCCGGATGGAGCCGCCGTTCAGCGGGGTGCCGCCGACGACGACGGCCGTGATGGCGGAGAGCTCCATGAGGGTGCCGAGCGAGGACGGGTCGCTGGCGGTGAGCCGGGCGGTGGCGAGGATGCCGGCGAGGGCGGCCATCACCCCGCACAGGATGTAGACACCGATCAGGACGCGCTTGACGGGCAGTCCGGACAGGGCGGCGGCCGAGCGGTTGCCGCCGATGGCGACGATCTGGCGGCCGAAGGTGGTGCGCTGCACCAGGAAGGCGACGGCCAGCGCGAGGATGCCCGCGATGAGGACGACCGTCGGGATGCCGAGGAAGGAGCCGGTGCCGAGCGCGAGGATGTCCGGGTTGACGATCTGCTTGAGCTGGCCGTCCGCCATGACGAGGGCGAGGCCCCGGCCGCCGACGAACAGGGCGAGCGTGGCGACGATGGGTTGCAGCCCGACGAGCGAGACGAGCGTTCCGTTGATCGCGCCGACCACCGCACCGGCGAGCAGGGCGATCAGGAGCGCGGGAACGAGTCCGTAGCCGAGGTAGAGCGGCAGCAGGGCGGCGGCGAGCGCCATGGTGGAGCCGACGGAGAGGTCGATGCCCTCGGTGCCGATGACCAGGGCCATGCCGAGCGCGACGATCACGATGGGTGCGACCTGGACGAGCTGGGTGCGCAGGTTGTCGGCCGTCATGAAGTGCTCGGTGAACAGGGCGTTGAACAGCAGGACGACGGCGACGGCCGCGTACACGCCGTACTCCTGGTACCAGGCGGGGTCGCGGAGCCGGGCCGGCGGCTTCGCGGGGCGGGGCAGGGTGGCCTGGGTGGTCATCGGGGGTCCTCCTGGCCGGCCGGGACCTTCCCACCGGATTCGGGCGTGCGGTTCACGGTGTCGGGCGTGTGGTCGGCGAGCACTTCGAGCAGCCGGCTCTCGTCCACCTCGTCGCCGGCGAGTTCACCGGCGACCGCCCCGCCGCGCAGCACGACGATGCGGTCGGCGCCCTCGATCAGCTCCTCGATGTCGGAGGAGATCAGCAGGACGGCGAGGCCCTCGCGGGCGAGTTCGTCGATGAGGGACTGCACCTCGGCCTTGGCGCCGACGTCGATGCCCCGGGTGGGCTCGTCGAGCAGCAGCACCTTGGGCTCCAGGCAGAGCCAGCGGGCCAGCAGCACCTTCTGCTGGTTGCCGCCGGAGAGTTCGCCGACCTTCTGCTCGGGGCTGGAGGCCTTGATCCGCAGCCGCTTCATGAAGATGTCGACGATGCGGTCCTGCTTGGCGCGGGAGACGATGCCGCCCCGGGAGATCCGGGGCATGGCGGCGAGCACGATGTTCTCGCGGACGGAGAGTCCGGGGACGATGCCCTCGGCCTTGCGGTCCTCGGGGAGCATGCTGATGCCCGCGCGGATGGCGGCGGCGGGGGTGGGGCGGCCGATGCGCTTGCCGTCGACGCTGATCTCGCCGCCGTCCAGCGGCAGCGCGCCGGTCAGCGCCTTGGCGGTCTCGCTGCGGCCGGAGCCCAGCAGCCCGCCGAGTCCCAGCACCTCACCGGCGTACAACTCCACGGATATGTCGTGCAGTTGGTGGCGGCGGTCGAGGCCGGTCGCGGTGAGGACGGGGGTGCGGGCCACCTCGTGTCCGGCGGCGTCGAAGTTGGTGAGGCCCTCGCGGCGCACCTCGGCCATGTCGCGGCCGAGCATCATCGACACCAGCTGCATCCGCTCCAGCGGGGCGAGTTCGCCGGTGTGGATGTGGCGGCCGTCGCGCAGGACGGTGACCCGGTCGCAGATGCGGTAGAGCTCGTCCATGCGGTGGCTGACGTAGAGGACGGCGATGCCCTGGCCGCGCAGGTTCTCGATGACCCGGAAGAGGGTCTCGACCTCGCGGGGCTCCAGCGACGAGGTCGGCTCGTCCATGATGACGACCTGCGCCTTCACGGAGACGGCGCGGGCGAGCGCGACCATCTGCTGGGTGCCGATGCCGAGGGTGTGCAACGGGCGCTTGGGGTCGACGCGGACGCCGAAGCCGTCGAGGAGTTCGGTGGTCTCGCGGTTCATCCGGGCGAAGTCGATGAGCCCGAAACGGTTCTTCGGCTCCCGGCCCAGGAAGATGTTGCGCGCCACGCTCATCAGCGGGACGAGGTTCACCTCCTGGTAGATGGTGGAGATCCCGGCCTGCTGCGCCTCGAACGGGCGGGCGAAGCGGACCGGTTCACCGGCCACCCGCACCTCGCCCTCGTCGCTGCGGTAGACGCCGGTGAGTACCTTGATCAGGGTGGACTTGCCGGCCCCGTTCTCGCCGACGAGCGCGTGGACCTCGCCCGCGCGCAGTGCGAAGGAGACGCCGTCCAGGGCGACGACGCCCGGGAACCGCTTGCTCACCGAGCGCGCCTCGAGCACGGGGTCCGCCACGGCGGCGGCACCGGCGCCGGCGGTCTCCGGGTGCTGGGGTGTCGCTTGGGTTGGTGCCATGAATCCTGGCCTTCCGGTGTTACGGGAACGGGCGCCGGGCCGCCGTGACGCCTCCGGGATGTCCGGGGGTCGCGGCGGCCGGCCGGTGGGGTCAGTACGCTCCGCCGAGCGAGTCCTTGGCGTTGGCCTCGTCGTACTCGCGGTCGGTGATGATCACGTTCTCCGGGATCTCCTCACCGGCGTAGAACTTCTGCGCGGTGGCGAAGGCGAGCGGGCCGAAGCGCGGGTTGGACTCGATGACGGCGTTGTACTCGCCGTTGACCAGGGCCTGGACGGCGTTGCGGGTGCCGTCGACCGAGACGATCTTGACGTCCTTGCCGGGCTTCTTGCCGGCCGCCTTCAGCGCGGTGACCGCGCCGAGGCCCATCTCGTCGTTCTCGGCGTAGACGGCGGTGATGTCGGGCTTGGACTGGATGAGCTGTTCCATGACCTGCTGGCCCTTGTCGCGGGCGAACTCGCCGGTCTGCTGGGCGACGATCTCCAGGCCGGGGGCCTCGGCCTTGACCTGGTCGACGAAGCCCTTGGTGCGGTCGGTGGTGACGTTGTTGCCGGACGCGCCGAGCAGGATGGCGACCTTTCCCTTGCCGCCGGTGACCTTGATCATCGCGTCGGCGGCGCGCTTGCCCTGCTCGACGAAGTCGGAGCCGAGGAAGGCCACGTAGTCCTTGCAGGCGGTGGAGTTGACCTTGCGGTCGATGGTGAGGACGGGCACCTTCTTGGCGGCGGCCGCCTTCAACGCGGGCTCCAGGCCGTCGGAGTTGAGCGGGGCGACGATGAGGAACTGGGCGCCCTGGGACAGCATGTCCTGGATGTCGCTGATCTGCTTGGAGAGCTGGGACTGGGCGTTGGTGGTGAGGAGCTTCTTGACGCCGATCTTCTTCGCCTCGTCCTTGATGGACTGGGTCTCGGCGATCCGGAAGGGGTTGGCCTCCTTCTCCGACTGGGAGAAGCCGACGACGGCGTCCTTCAGGTCCAGCTTGGGCGCGCCGTAGGTCTCCAGCTTGCAGCCCGCGCCGGACGAGGAATCGGGGGTCTTGGCCTCCTGCGCGCCCTGACTGCTGTCGCCGCCCGCGTTGTTGGAGGTCTCCGACTTGGCGCAGCCGGCGGCGGCCAGCGTGGTGACGGCGAGGACACAGGCCACGGCGAGGGTACGGGATCGACGCTGGATCATCATGCGCGGAACGCTCCTTGGCGGGTTGACGGCACGCTGATCGGCGTGCGGTCGGGCGTGCGGGACGAGGCATCGGCTGCTCTGCGGCCGATGCCGCTGCATTCCTCACACCCCTGCTCCGTACTGCGGGAACAGCGGTCGTGAGAGCCTGCTCGGCCTGTCGGCGGCTCGGTTTACAACGTTATATAGGCGGTGCGGCACGGGCGGCAAGAGCGTTGTCGATGCGTTTCCAAAATGTGTCGGCCGAGCACCGGGGCCGGTGTGCGGCAATCGGCCCGCCGTACGGCAACGGGTCCTGCGCGACCTCTGGACAGCCGCCCGGCACCGTGCTGTCATACCGCCGGACGCCACATTTCCAACGTTGCAAGAAGGGCTGCCGCACGCCGGACCGACCGTGCGACGGCGACCTTCGGCATGCGCCCGACCGCCCGACCGCCGGCCCCATCGCTCCCCCGGCCGGGCGGGTCCCGCACATCCTCGCCCGCGCGCCATCACCCCCACCGAGCCCGGCCGCGGCACAGGCGGCCGCGGCCGAGAGCAGGAGCCGCACCGATGCCCCTGAACCGCAGGCAGCTCATCACCACCGCGGTGGCCACGGCCGTCGCGACCGGCGCGACGAGCCGGTGGGCGACCGCCGCGACGCCCGACCGCCACCGGATCCGGGCCGCCCGGGGCGGCCACTACTCCCCCAACGCCGCGCCGCTCCACCCCACCGCGTTCCTGAAGCTGCCCCCGGGCAGGGTGACGGCGCGCGGCTGGCTGGCCGGGCAGCTCAAGCTCCAGCTGGAAGGGCTGTGCGGCCGGTACGAGGAGTTCTCGCACTTCCTGGACTTCACGGCGACCGGCTGGGTACGCCCGGACAAGGGCGGCTGGGAGGAAGTCCCGTACTGGCTGCGCGGATACGCCGATCTCGCGATCGTCACCGGGGACGCGAGCGCGCTGGCCACCACCCGCCGCTGGATGGACGCGATCCTCGCCACCGGGCAGAGCGACGGCTTCTTCGGCCCGAAGGCGCTGCGCACCTCGCTGAACGGCGGGCCCGACTTCTGGCCGTTCCTCCCGCTGATCCAGGCCCTGCGCTCCTGGCAGGAGTACAGCGGTGACACCCGGATCATCCCGTTCCTGAGCCGCTTCTTCCGCTACATGAACGCCCAGGGCCCGGGGGCCTTCGACACCAGCTGGATCGCGCTGCGCTGGGGCGACGGTCTGGACAGTGTCATGTGGCTCTACAACCGCACAGGAGACGCCTTCCTCCTGGACCTCGTCGACAAGATCCACCGGTACGGGGCCGACTGGGGCGACAACCTGGTCAACCCGCACAACGTGAACATCGCCCAGGGTTTCCGCGAGCCCGCCCAGTTCGCGCTGCGCAGCGGCTCGGCCACCGACACCCGTAACACCTACGGCACGTACGCCAAGGCGATGGACGCCTACGGCCAGTTCCCCGGCGGCGGCTTCGCCGGGGACGAGAACGCCCGGCCCGGGCACGGCGACCCCCGCCAGGGCTTCGAGACCTGCGGCATCGTCGAGTTCATGGCGAGCCACCAGCTGCTCACCCGGATCACCGGGGACCCGCTGTGGGCGGACCGCTGCGAGGAGCTGGCGTTCAACTCGCTGCCGGCCTCGCTCGATCCGTCGGGCAAGGCGGTGCACTACATCACCTGTGCCAACAGCGTGGACCTGGACGACGCGCCCAAGCGGGACCGCCAGTTCCAGAACCCGTTCGCGATGCTGGCGTATCTGCCGGGCGTGGACCAGTACCGCTGCTGCCCGCACAACTACGGCATGGGCTGGCCGTACTTCACCGAGGAGCTGTGGCTCGCCACTCCGGACGGCGGGCTGGCGGCGGCGATGTACGCGCCGAGCGAGGTGAGCGCGAAGGTCGCGGACGGCACGGAGGTGACGTTCACCGAGGAGACCGGCTACCCCTTCACGGACACGGTCGAGCTCACCCTGACCGCGCCGAAGCCGCTGGCCTTCCCGCTCGTCCTGCGCGTCCCGGCCTGGTGCGCCGACCCGGAGATCCGGGTCAACGGGCAGCGGGTCGCCGCGCCCGCCGGGCCGGCCTTCACCCGGATCGAGCGGACCTGGTCCAGCGGCGACCGGGTCACCCTGCGGCTGCCGCAGCGCACCACCGTACGCACCTGGGCGGAGAACCACGACTCCGTCAGCGTGGACCACGGGCCGCTCACGTACTCCCTGCGGATCGGGGAGGAGTACGAGCGGATCGGCGGCAGCGACACGTTCCCGGAGTATGCGGTCCACGCCACGAGCCCCTGGAACTACGGGCTCGTCCTGGACCCCGCCCGCCCCGCCGCGTCCCTGCGCCACCGCTCCACGGGCCGGGCCCCCGGCGACAACCCGTTCACGCTGGACGGCACCCCGCTCACCCTGACCGCCCGGGCCCGCCGTATCCCCGAGTGGACGGCGGACGACGAGCACGTGGTGGCGCCGCTCCGGCCGAGCCCGGCGCGTTCGACGGAGCCGGTCGAGGAGGTCACGCTCGTGCCGATGGGCGCGGCCCGGCTGCGCATCACGTCGTTCCCGACGGCCGCCCCCGACGGCGAACCCTGGCTGGCGGACCGCTGGTACCGGATCGCGAACCGGAACTCCGGCAAGGTGCTCGGCGTGGACGGCATGTCGACCGCGAACAGCGCGCACGTGGTGCAGTTCGGCGACACGGGCACGGCGGACCACCTCTGGCGGCTGGTGGCCAACGGCGACGGCTGGTACCGGATCCGCAACCAGCACTCCGGCAAGGTGCTGGGCGTCGACCTGATGTCGACCGAGAACAGCGCGCACGTCGTGCAGTTCGACGACAACGACACCGCCGACCACCTGTGGCAGCTCGTCCCGGACGGGGACGGCTGGTACCGGATCCGCAACCGGAACTCGGACAAGGTGCTCGGCGTGGACGGGATGTCCACGGCCGACAGCGCGCATGTCGTGCAGTACGACGACAACGGGACGGCCGACCATCTGTGGCGGCTGCTCTGAGCCCTCCCCTCCGAGACGTACCCCCTTCCAGCCCCGTACGACCGTAGAAAGGGATGTCCATGCGACCAGCACCCGCACCCCGCCGCCGCACCTGGTGGCGGAGATTAACGGCCACCACCGGCCTGCTCGCCCTGGTGGCCACCGCCCTCGTGGGAACCGGAATGTCTCCGGCGGCCGCCGCGCCCGCCGCCTGGGAGCCGAAGCCCGCGCCCATGACGACACCGTGGACAAATGACGTCCCGGTGGACAAGCCGCTGCCGGAGTACCCGCGCCCGCAGCTGACCCGCCCGGACTGGACGAACCTCAACGGCATCTGGGACTTCGCGGTCACCGGCCGCGACGCCGGACAGCCCGCGACGTTCCCGGAGCAGATCCGGGTCCCGTTCGTCGCCGAGTCCGCGCTCTCCGGCATCCAGCGCCGGATCACCGAGAACGACAAGCTCTGGTACAAGCGGACCTTCACCGTCCCCGCGAACTGGGACGGCCGCCGGGTGAAACTGCACTTCGGGGCCTCCGACTGGCAGACCACGGTCTGGGTCAACGGCACCGAGGTCGGGGCGCACAAGGGCGGCTTCGACTCCTTCGCGTACGACATCACGCCGCAGCTCAACGGCGGGACGAACACGGTCGTGGTCTCCGTCTACGACCCGAGCCAGACCGGCGGCCAGGCCGTCGGCAAACAGCGCATCAACGATGTGAAGCCGCATCCGGGCGGCGGGATCTTCTACACCGCGGCCTCCGGCATCTGGCAGACGGTCTGGCTGGAGCCGGTGGCGTCCGCGCACATCACCCGCCTCGACATGACGCCGAACCTGGGGAACAACACCCTGCGGGTGAAGGTGCAGACGGCGGGCGCGGCGGGCCGGAGCGCCCGGATCACCGTCTCCGCCGGCGGTACGGTCGTGGGCACGGCGACCGGCGCGGTGAGCGGCGAGATCTCCGTGCCCGTACCGAACCCCCGGCTGTGGAGCCCCGAGGACCCGTTCCTGTACGACGTGAAGGCGGACCTCCTCGACGGCTCGGCCGTGACCGACACCGTGGGCAGTTACACGGGCATGCGGTCGATCGGGATCGCCAAGGTGGACAACATCCTGCGGCCTGTCCTCAACGGGGAGTTCGTGTTCCAGACGGGCACCCTGGACCAGGGCTACTGGCCGGACGGCATCTACACCGCGCCGAGCGACGAGGCGCTGAAGTACGACCTCCAGGCGCACAAGGACCTCGGGTTCAACATGGTCCGCAAGCACATCAAGGTGGAGCCGCAGCGGTGGTTCTACTGGGCGGACAAGCTGGGTCTGCTGGTGTGGCAGGACATGCCGTCGATGGACACCGGCAAGGTGCCGGACGGGCCGGCCCGCACCCAGTGGGAGGCGGAGTACAGCAGCATCATCGACCAGCACCGCAGTTCGCCCTCGGTGGTGATGTGGGTGAACCAGAACGAGGGCTGGGGGCAGTACGACCAGGCGAGGATCGCCGACGAGGTCAAGGCCCAGGACCCCTCGCGTCTCGTGAACAACATGAGCGGGGTCAACTGCTGCGGCTCGGTCGACGGCGGCAACGGCGACGTGGTGGACAACCACATCTACGTCGGCCCCGGCAACACCGCGCCGAGCGCCACCCGGGCGGCCGTGCTGGGCGAGTTCGGCGGGCTGGGCTACAAGGTTCCCGGCCACGAGTGGTATCCGGGCGGCGGCTTCAGCTACGAGGACCAGCCGAGCATCGCCGCGCTCAACAACCGGTTCGTCGGCCTCCTCGACGCCATCCGGATCGGCCAACTGCCCGCCGGACTCTCCGCTTCGGTCTACACGGAGATCACGGACGTCGAGAACGAGGCGAACGGGCTGCTGACGTACGACCGCCAGGTCGTGAAGGTCGACACCGCCCGGGTGAAGGCCGCCAACGAGGCCCTCATCCACGCGTCCCGGAACCCCGCTCCCCCGGTGGACCTTCCCACCGGCCAGAACAAGTCGCTGCGGGTCACCACCCCCGGGCACACCACCAAGCACCTGCGCCACTACGACGGGCTGGCCTTCACCGAGGTGGTGGACAGCGGGAGTTCGGCCGTGCTCAAGGCGGACGCCACCTGGAAGATCGTCCCCGGGCTCGCCAACGGCAACTGCTACTCCTTCGAGTCACGGAACTACCCCGGTGAGTTCCTGCGCCACCGGGAGTTCCGGGTGCGCCGCGACGCCAACGACAACTCCGCGCTGTTCAAGGCGGATGCGACGTGGTGCGCGGTCGCGGGGAACGGCGGGGTGAGGTTCACCAGCGCCAATCTGCCCGGCAGCTATCTGCGCCACATCGACTCCGAGGTGTGGCTCGCCACTCCGGGCGGCGGGCAGCCCTTCGACAGTCCGACGCTGTTCACCGAGGACACCACCTGGGCGGTGGACGCCCCATGGGCGCCGTGATCTGACCGCGGACACGGGCAGGGGCCCGGCAGCGGCGGAGGACCTTCCCTCCGTCGCCGCCGGGCCCCTTTTACCGGAGCCGTACGGCCGGGCCCAGCGGATCAGAAGCGGTTCGGGGCGCGCTCCGGGACCGGGGACCCGGGGAGCACGTCCGGCTTCTGGTTCTGGCGTGCCCGCGCGTTCGACTCGGCGGTCGCCCTGCAGGTCACATCCTTCGCGGGCAGCTTGCCGGTGGACAGGTACCGGTTGACCGCACCGTCCGTGCAGGCGTTGCCGCTCGGGTAGACGCCGTGGCCCTCGCCGCCGAGGACCGTGACCATCTTCGAGCCCTTCAGCTGGGCGTGCAGGGCCTGGCCGCTGGGCAGCGGGGTCTGCGAGTCCCACTCGTTCTGGACGACGAGGGAGCCGACCTTGTTCTTGACCACGGTCACCGGCTCGGCGGACTTCCCCCAGAAGGCGCAGGGCTTGATGCTGGACGCGAAGTCCCCGTAGAGCGGGTAGCGGCCCTTGTCCTCGATGGCGTCACGCCGGTAGGTCTCCGGATCGCGCGACCACGCGGCCGAGTTGTCACCGCACACCACGGCCCAGAAGCCGGCCGTCCCGTTGTCGGCGGGGGTCTCGGCGGCGAGCGCGGCCTTCCCGGCCCACTCGGGCGCCCCGGCCCCGCCGCCCTCGGTGATCGGGGCCGGCCTCTTCGCGGAGGCCGGCTTGCCCGCCGCGGCCTTCTTCAGCTCCACGACCGCCTCGGAGGCGTACTTCGGGGTGAAGGCCAGCGCGCGCATCCCGTCGCGGATCTCGTCGCCGGTGGTGGGCTGTCCGTCCACCTCGATCGGATCCTCGTCGGCTTGCGCGACGAGATTCCAGAAGGTCCGGTCGACCTTCTTCGGGGTGTCGCCGAGGCCGTACGTCTTCGAGCGGGCGGCGGCCCACTCGGTCCACCGGTCGAACGCGGGTTCCGCGCCCTCGGCCCACCACTGGATCATCCCGCGCCAGGCGCGCTGCGGGTCGACCGCGCTGTCCAGCACGAACCGGTCGGCCCGGGACGGGAAGAGCTGGGCGTAGACGGCCCCCAGATAGGTGCCGTAGGAGTAGCCGAAGTAGGAGATCTTCTTCTCGCCGAGGATCGCCCGCACCAGGTCCAGGTCGCGCGCGGTGTTGCGGGTCGTGATGTGCGGGAGCCGGTCGCCCATCTTCTTGCGGCACTTGTCCGCCACCGTGCGCGCCCAGGCGACGTCCTTGGCGTACGTCTCCGCCTTGTAGGGCCGCAGCCAGTTCTCCTGCTCCGGCGTGAGGTTGCAGGAGACCGGGCTGGAGCGGCCGACACCGCGCGGGTCGAAGCCGACCAGGTCGTAGCTCTTGAGCACGGACGCGGGCAGCTCCTCCTTCATCATCATCGGCATCCACAGCCCCTCGCCGCCGGGGCCGCCGGGGTTGGAGAGCAGGATGCCACGCCGCTTGCCGGGCTCGGCGGTCCTGATCCGGGATATCGCCAGGTCGATCCGCTTGCCTCCGGGCTTCCGGTAGTCCAGCGGAACCTTGACGGTGGCGCACTGGTACGCGGCCGGGGAGTCGGCCTCGCACCGCTTCCAGTCGGGCTTCTGCTTCGCGTAGCGGTCGAGCGCGCTCTTGGCGGCGGGCGGGGAGACGGCCGAGGGGGTCCCGGCCGAGGGGGCGGCAGCCGGGGCCGCGGTGGCCGGCGAGGCGGCGAGCGCCGGGGCCAGCGCCGCCGTCAGACTCACGGCCACCAGGGGCGCGAGACGTCGTCTGCGCACGATATCGATCCTTCCGGTCGCATGTTCGGACAGGAGGATCTTGTCGGATCTGTGCACGTCTGCGGATCCCTCCCGGGGCCCCACCTCCTGTACACCTCGGGAATGACGGCAACAGGCGTGAATGGTCCGCCGGTTGGAGAACCATTCACGCCTGTGGCGGGTCCGCTGCCCTCCCGGCACGCCCGCGATTCCGGGGCGTGCCGGGAGGGGACCCTGCGTCCCGCGTCCTGCGTCCTGCGTCCGTGCGGGTTACGGCTGCTGACGGCCGTTCAGCGCGGACACATCCTCGGCGGTCAGGGCCTTGTCGTACACCGCGACCTGATCGACGGAGCCCTTCCAGAAGTCGACCTTGGCGCCGTCGTACTGGGCCCGGCCGACGGAGAGCGGGCCGGTGCTCACATCGGCCGGTCCGGCCTCGGTGGTGGCGGCGGCCTTCCCGTCGACGTACAGCGTGATCGCGTCACCCTTGCGGACGCCGACCAGGTGGTACCACCTGCCGGTCTCCGGGACGATCTCCAGGCGGGCGCGCTTGCCGCCCGGGGTGGAGAAGGCGAACGCGCCCTGTCCGTACTGGAGATAGAAGGGGTTCTCGGTGCGCCGGCCGTCCTGGCTGACGACGGTGGCGTAGTTGCCCGGTACGGCGTCCAGCGAGGCCCACGCGGAGACCGTGTAGTCCTTCGTGGTGTCCAGGACCGGGCCGGTGCT
This sequence comes from Streptomyces griseus, assembly GCA_002154345.1. Classification (GTDB taxonomy): domain Bacteria; phylum Actinomycetota; class Actinomycetes; order Streptomycetales; family Streptomycetaceae; genus Streptomyces; species Streptomyces caviscabies. Next base: position 5,079 of record MUNB01000315.1, on the reverse strand, counting down.
CTGCGCGTACTGCCCGTCGCCGTCGAACTTCAGCGCCGAGCCCGTGACGCCCGGAGCCCAGGTCGTGCCGCCCTCCAGGGCGAGGTGCGCCTTGTTCGGGCCGCTGTCGCGGGCGGTGGCGCCCTTGTTCTCGTCGAGCGACCAGGAGCCGCCGCCCTTCAGCTCGTCGCGCTCACCGGCGTCGGCCCCGGCGGCGATCACCTGACGGTTGATCTCCCGGACCTTCTTCGGGTCGACCTTGATGTCTCGACGGTCGTACGTCCAGAGCCCGTTGAGCTCGTTCTCCAGGTCGCTGACCTGGGTGTAGACAGAGCCGGACAGTTCGGCGCCGGCCGCGGCGAGATAGTACGTACGGGTGTTGTCGACGTACTTGGCGGTGAGAGCGGCCTTGTCCGCGACGCCGGAGTAGATGTTGGCGGGGGCGCCCGGCCACATGTGCCCGGGGGTGCGGAGCGTGAAGCCGCCGTGCTCGCCGTCCATCGCGGCGCGCCGGTCGTCCGGGAAGGCCGGGTCGTTGTTCACGTAGTCGTGGTGGTCGATGATCTCGCCCTTGCCGGAATCACCCTTGGACGCACAGCAGTTGACCCCGCTGTGCGCGTTGACCACACGGGACGGGTCCAGCGCCTTGACGTCCTCGGCGATCTTGCCGGTCTCGGTGCGGTCCCACTCGCCCCAGCCCTCGTTGAAGACGATCCAGCCGCTGATCGAGGGGTAGTTGTGGAACTGCTTCATCAACTCCTTGCCCTGGGTGAGGAAGGCGTTCTTGCCGGCGTCGCTGTCGATGTCGGCGTTGACGAAGTCCTGCCACACCAGCAGCCCGAGCCGGTCGGCGTGGTAGTACCAGCGCGGCGACTCCACCTTGATGTGCTTGCGTACGGCGTTGAAGCCGAGGTCCTTCTGGGCCTTCAGGTCGAAGGTGAGGGCCGCGTCGCTGGGCTGGGTGTACAGCCCGTCGGGCCAGAAGCCCTGGTCGAGCATGGCGAGGGAGAAGAACGGCTTCCCGTTGAGGACGAGCTTCTGGTAGCCGCCGACCTTGTCGATCTTCAGCTGGCGCATCCCGAAGTAGCTCTCGACGCTGTCCTTGGAGCGGCCGTCGGCGAGCGAGACGTCGAGGTCGTACAGGTAGGGGTCGTCGGGCGACCAGAGGTGCTGGTTCTTGACCGACAGGCTGAGCTTGCGGTTGGCCGGGCCGGTGACCGTGCCGACGACCTTGCCCTTGCGGTCGCGGGCGACGGCGGTGATCCGGGCGTCGGCGGAGGCCGTCGCGGAGTTGACGGTGACCGCGAGGCGGCCGGTGTCGATGTCCGGGGTGGTGGTCAGGGAGTCGATGGCGGCGGGGGCGACCGGCTCCATCCACACGGTCTGCCAGATACCGGAGGTCGGGGTGTAGACGATGCCGCCGGGGTTGGTGGACTGCTTGCCCTTGGGCTGGTTCGGACCGGTCTTGTCGGTGACGGCGACGACGATCTCCTGCGGGCCGCTGCCCTTGAGCGCGTCGGTGATGTCGGCGCTGAACCCGGTGTAGCCGCCGGTGTGTTCGGCGACCTTGGTGCCGTTGACCCAGACGGTGGACTGATAGTCGACCGCGTCGAAGTTGAGCTTCAGCCGCTTGTTCTTGCCGGACGCGCCCTTGCCGCTCTTGCCGACCGACCAGTTCTTCGGCACGGTGACGAGCTTGCGGTAGAACATGTGGTCCTCGTCGCGCTCCAGGCCGGAGAGCTGGGACTCGACGGGGAACGGCACGATGATCTTCTCGTCGAGCTTCTTGCCGAAGACCGGCTGCTCGCCCTCGGTGGCCCCGGCGAACTCCCAGGGGCCGTTGAGGTTCTTCCACTGGTCGCGGACCTGCTGCGGCCGGGGGTACTCGGGCAGCGGGTGGTTCTTGTCCAGCTTGTCGCCCCAGGTGGTGGTGAGGCGGTGCGTGGAGAGGTTCTTGGCGGTGCGGCCGATCTCCGGAACGGTCTCGGACCCCGACTTCAGGCCGCCCTGACCGTCGTAGCCGACCTTGACCCGCTGGTCCTTCTGGACCGGCGCGGCGAGATCGATGATCAGCGCCTTCGGGTTGTCCGAGGCCCGGTTCACCGACTTCACCGGCATCGGCGAGGTGTCGACCTCGATCGTGAGGTGCTCCTTCACCTTCCGCCAGTCCGCGACCCGGTCGCGGAAGGTGGCCTGGAGGCGGGTGCCGTTCTTCGCGACGCTCAGGCCGACCGGGTAGACCTCGAAGTCGGCGGGCGGGGTGAACGCGGACTCGGGCACGAGCTGCTTCTCGAGCGTGTCGCTCTGCCAGCGCAGGAACATGCTCGCGCCGCCGGTGTCCTGGAACATCTCCAGCTTGAAGTCGTGCTTCTCGCCCGCCTTCAGGGCGATCGGAGCGCTGTGCTGCTCCTTGTCCCAGTCCGGCTCCCAGTGGTCGATGACAACGTTGCCGTCGAGGTAGAGGCGGAAGCCGTTGTCACCGATGGCGGAGAAGGTGTAGTCGCCGGTCTCGGGGGCTTCGAGCTGCCCGGTCCACCGGGCCGTCGTGTGCTCGGTCCTGCCGGTCGCCGACTCGAACGTCCCAGTGAGGCCGGGGAAGTTGATGTCGGGGTCCAGGGTCGTCGCGCCGAGCTCCGCGAAGTCACGGGCGCCCGGGGCGGACATGCTGAAGTACTCGCCCTTCAGCCCGTGGACATCGGTGACCGGGTCGTCGGCCGTGAAGGTGTTCGCGGTGGCTCCGGCCGGTACGGCGGGTGCGGCGGCCGCCGTCGGGACCAGGGTGGCACCGACCGGTATGAGCAGCGCCGCAGCGCAGGTCAGGGCCCTGAACAGGGCACGGGGGCGCGGGTGTTGTCGTCTCAAGGCGTCGTCCTCGTCGAAGAGCCGGGGGTGCCTCGAACCTGTGAGGCACTGCACATAGTCGAACATTGAGCCACAACACCAAACACTGCACAACGGTCGTGCACGGAGAATTTTCAACGATAGAAAACATCGGGCCCCCGACCGGGGCAACGGCGCCGAAGGTCAGCCGAGGAACGACGCGACGGTCGCCACGAACCGGTCGGCGTCGTCGATCCACGGGTAATGCCCCGCGCCGGGCTGCACGACGCACGCCCCCCGCGGGAACAGCTCCGCGCCCGACGCCACCGCCGCAGGCGGGCTGTTGAGGTCGAACTCCCCGGCGAGCAGGAGCACCGGACTCCCGAATCCGGCGAGCGCCGCCCGCGTGGCCGCCGGATCGAAGGCGCCGTCGGCCGCGAACCCGGCGACGGCCTCGGCATTGTCCGGCCGCCCCGCCGCATGGTGCCGCCGGGCCTCGGCGTCCCAGCGGCCGCAGAAGAAGGGAGCGACCGCCTCCCAGTCACCGCCGACCCCCGCCATGATCGCCTCCAGCGCGGCGAAGGCGGCCGGGAACCACGGCTCACCGGCCCGGCGCAGCGCGAGCGCACGCCGCATCCCGCCGTCGACCGGCACCCCCAGCGCCCGCAGGCCGGGGCCGACCAGGACGAGCCTGCCGACGCGTCGCGGATGGCGGGCGGCGTACCGTACCGCGAGGTTCGCGCCGCCGGAGTGCGCCAGGATGTCCGTCCGGTCGAGGCCGAGATGGACGCGCAGCGCCTCGACGTCGCCCACCTGGCGGTCGCAGCGGTAGGAGGCGATCTCCTCCGGACGTGCGGAACGGCCGGTGCCGCGCGGGTCGAGGAGGATCAGCCGGCGGTGCCCGGCCAGCCCTCCGAGGTCGCCGAGGTACCCGGCGTCGGTCGGACCGCCCGGCAGACAGATCAGCGGTTCGCCGTCCCCGGCCGTGCGATGGGCGAGTCGGGTTCCATCGGGTGCGTGAAATACGGCCGGTGCGTGAAAGGCGGTCATGACGAACACACTGCACGACATAACCTGGTTGTACAACCAGGTTATGACTCTCGTTCCGTTCGAGGTATAACCGAGCCATGACAGACGAGGAAGAGTCGCGCCATCGCTCCGCGTTCCTGACCGAGGAACAGGCCGGCGCCCTGTTCGCCGATATGAACGAGGTCATCCGCGCCGGCGAGGAGATGCGGCGGCTGCGCAGCGAGATGATCACGCTGTTCGCCGGCCTCGGCTGGACCCAGGAGACCATCGCCCGGCTCAGCGGGATGAGTCAGCCCGCCGTGTCCAAGCAGGTGGCGAAGGAGCGGCCGGGGAAGTCCGTGCCGCCGGGCGTCGCCCTCGACCAGCACGACCCGCCCTGGCTCGAAGGACGGCTGTGGGGCCTGGCGGAGGAGATCTCCGAGACCCTCCTCGACGACGCCCGCTGCACCCGCCTGACCGACGCCCTCGGCCGGGGCCGCAAGCCCTTCACGCCACGCAACGTCGACGCGCTGCGGCGGCTCGTCGAGCAGGACCTGACGGAGCGCCGGACGGAGCTGCCCGGCAGCCATCGGAGCGCGTACGACGTGATCAGCCGGGGACTCGACGTGCCCGTGCGCACGCCCGTCGCCGGGTCGGCGCAGATGCGCCGCACGCTGGCGCGCCGCGTGCAGCGGGACCGGCTCGCGGAAGGACGCTGAGCCGTTTCGCCGGACCCCGCGCGTTTTCTTCGGCCGATTTCCATGAAATGCCGTCGCGGGGGTACCCGAACTTCAGCCAGAAATCTCACGCGACGGGGTGGACGCCATGAACGACCGTATTCTGATGACGTTTTCACCGGACGGCGAGACCCGTACCGATTTCGTCTGCCGGCCGGAGAAGGCCGCCGACGCACGGGACGCGGTCAGCGCCTTCGTCGCCCGGCTGCACCCCGCGCCCACCTCGCACACGATCCAGAACCTCCTGCTTCTCGTGTCGGAGCTGGTCACCAACGCGGTCCGGCACGCGGGGGCCGTCACCGCGCTGTGGCTGACCGCCGACCGCAGGGGCGTCCACGTCCGGGTCACCGACCCCAGCCCGGCGCACCCGCAGGACCGGACACCCGACCTGACCGGACAGACCGGCGGATTCGGCTGGCCGATGATCCAGCGGCTGGCCCGGGAGGTACGGGTCCGTGAGGCGGTGGGCGGCGGGAAGGTCATCCTGGCGACCGTGGAGCGCTGACCCACGAGTCCGCCGCCGGCGGCGGGCGCC
>MUNB01000314.1 GCA_002154345.1 Streptomyces griseus | reverse complement strand
CCGTACCCCGCCCCCCGCCAGGACCGGCCTGGTCCGGCCCGCCGCCGTACGGCCGGTCCTGGCGGGGGGCGGGGTACGGTGCGGCGCCGCGCTGGGTGGGGACGGTGAGCCGGCGCGTGTCGTCGTCGCCGGGCACGTAGGCCCCGCCGCCGTACGGGCCCTTGCCGTGGGCGTCGCGGGGCGGGGCGTCCGTACCGGCCGGGCCGCCAGCGGCGGGAACCCGTGCGCCGGATCCGGACGCGCTGTGCCGGCCCCCGGTGGAGGACCGGCCGGAGCGGCCGCCTCCGGGAGCGTCGGGGGCGCCGGGACCCGTCGGGCCGAGCTCGCCGAGCGCGGCCCGGGCCTGCGTGATGCGGATGGCCTCCATCGTCATGTCGTGCCGCATCTCGGCCCGGCTCCAGGCCCGCTCCGCCAGCTCCCACATGGTCGTGAGGTGGTGCTGCGGGGTGCCCGTCACCTCGGCGAGCGCCACGACGGCCCCGCGCGGGGCGAGCAGCCGCCCGTTGAGATACCGCTCCCAGGACGTCTTGCTGTAACCCGTGCGGTCGGCCACCGCGTTGATGTTCAGTCCGCTGCGGTCGACGAGCCGGCGCAGCTGGCTGGCGAACTCCCTGATCTGCGGGTCGAGCTCTTCGGGCAGTGCCTTCCAACGAGGCATCGCGTTTCCCCCCTCATGTCCCCCGGACGTGCTTGCTGTTCCCCGCTGCGCCGGGTCCCCCGACCCGCGCCTCCCCCGGTCCGTCCGTTGTCGGTCCGTTCCGGACCGTCAACGGGACTACCCACGAGGATGCGCGGAACCAGGGTGTCAGTTCCTGACGAGGGGGCGCACGGGAGCATTCGGGACGGAGTGCGCATCTTTACGCGCCCCGATCGCTGTTCCGGCCACTGCTCTGCCTGCTTGCTCCGTGCCGCTCTGTGTGCCGTGACAGTCTGCCATCGTTGCGCGGCGATCACACCGTGCCGGAATGGTCACTTCCGTGCCACAGGCCACAGTGAGCGCTTGTTCCGGCCTTTCATGTCCATGACGCTGGAGTCCGGACGGGGCAAGGCCTCCCATCTCGCCGCATACCGGGGCTTCCTGCCCGGTGGCCCCGTTCCGCCGTGGTGTCCGTCCCTCCTCGGGGGTGGGGACGGGCACCACGGTCCGGCGGTCCCGGGCCGATCCGTCTACGACAGGTCCTAGGGGACTACGACAGGCCCTAGCGGATCGTGAAGCGGACCGCGTCCTCCAGAATCGGGACGTCCAGCCACGGCTTGGGCTGCGCGACCAGCGCGAGCAGCACGATCAGCGTGCCCATCAGCCCGTACGTGACCAGGTCGGTGAACCGGGAACGTACGGCCAGCATCCCGACCGACGGCACCACCCAGCGCAGCACGGCGCCGCCGATCAGCGCGCCGCCGATCAGGATGGTGCCGACGCGGAACGCCTCGTCGAACGGGTCCAGGACCACGATCAGCAGGCCGAGGCCCGCCGCGCAGAGCACGGTGAGCAGGGGCCACTGCCGGGCCGGGGCGGGCGCGTCGCCGGACGCCGCCCGGCCGCCGCCCTCGGGGCGGGCGGTGTCCCGGGTGAACCGGGGGAACCGCCGCGACCGGCGGGGCCGCCCGGCGACCACGGGCCCGGCCGCGGTGGCCTTGCCCGCGGCCCCTTCGGCGTCCTTGCCCGAGACCTTGTCGGCGGCCGTGACCGCGTCCGTGGCCGCGTCCGTGACCGTGGCTTCGCCCGAAGCCGTGCCCGAGGCTTCGTCGGTGGCCCTGCCCGAAGCCTCGTCCTCGGCCGGACTCGTACCAGCACCCATGGGGTTCCCTCCGGATCCGGGCTGTCAGCCGGCGGCGGCGGCGTCGGCGGCCTCGGAGGCGGCCCGCTCGGCCGCCTCGACCACGTTGACCAGCAGCTGCGCACGGGTCATCGGGCCGACGCCACCGGGGTTCGGGGCGACCCAGGCGGCCACCTCGCGGACCCCCGGGTGCACATCGCCGACGATCTTGCCGTCCGCGTCCCGGCTGACGCCGACGTCGAGCACGGCCGCGCCCGGCTTGACGTCCTCGGGCTTGATCAGGTGCTGCACCCCGGCGGCGGCGACGATGATGTCGGCCTGGCGCAGGTGCGAGGAGAGGTCCCGGGTGCCGGTGTGGCACTGGGTCACCGTGGCGTTCTCCGTCTTACGGGTCAGCAGCAGCGGGATCGACCGGCCGATGGTGACACCGCGTCCGACGACCACGACATGCGCCCCGTTGATCTCCACGCCGTGCGCGCGCAGCAGCTGGACGACGCCCTGCGGGGTGCAGGGCAGCGGGCCGGTCTCGTTGAGGACGAGTCGGCCGAGGCTCATCGGGTGCAGCCCGTCGGCGTCCTTCGCCGGGTCCATCAGCTCCAGGACCCGGTTGGTGTCGATGCCCTTGGGCAGCGGCAGCTGGACGATGTAACCGGTGCACTCGGGGTTGGCGTTGAGCTCCCGGACGACGTCCTCGATCTCCTCCTGCGTGGCGGTGTCGGGAAGTTCGCGCTGGATGGAGCCGATGCCGACCTGGGCACAGTCACGGTGCTTGCCGTTGACGTACCACCGGCTGCCCGGGTCGTCCCCGACGAGCAGGGTTCCGAGGCCGGGAGTGATCCCCTGGGCCTTGAGTGCCGCCACACGGACGGTCAGATCGGATTTGATCGCGGCAGCGGTGGCCTTGCCATCGAGAATCTGGGCAGTCATGGGCCCATCCTCGCGGATGACCCCGCCCGCATACCAATTGCCGGTGCCACCCCCGTACCGGAGATTGCACTTGCACAACGTCCGGGGGCCCGGACTGGACAAACGCGGGTTCCGCTTATAACGATGAAGGCCGCGGTTGTACGGGGGGCGGGCCGCTGATCGATGTCCTTCCTCCGTGTGGCCATCTCGTCCCCACACGTCTGTTGAAGGAACACCCCTATGAGCTTCGGCGACCCGAACAATCCGTACGGGCAGCAGCCCGGCCAGCCGCCTCAGGGCCAGCCGCAGGGGCAGCCCGGTTACGGCTACCCGCAGCAGGCTCCGCAGGGCGTCCCGCAGCAGGGCTACGGCTACCCGCAGCAGCAGCCGGGCTACCCCCAGCAGCCCGGCCAGCCGTACGGGGCCTACCCGCAGCAGCCGGGTTACGGCGGCCAGCAGCCCGGCTACGGCGGCGGCATGCCGGAGCTGGCGCACTGGGGTCTGCGGGCGGGCGGGCTGATCATCGACGGCCTCGTCGTCGGCGTCCCCTACTTCATCCTCGGCGGCATCGGCGGGGCCATGGGCGACTCCGTGGGCGCGATCTTCGCCCTGCTCGGCTTCGTGGCGCTGATCGGTCTCGCCATCTGGCAGCTGTACCAGGAGGGCACCACCGGCCAGACGATCGGCAAGAAGGCCGTGGGCATCCGCGTGCTGCGCGAGGCCGACGGCCGTCCGCTGGGCTTCGGCATGGCCTTCGTGCGCCGGCTGGCCCACTTCCTGGACAGCATCGCCTGCTACATCGGCTGGCTGTGGCCGCTCTGGGACGAGAAGAAGCAGACGTTCGCGGACAAGGTCTGCTCGTCCGTGGTCGTCAAGGCCAACTGACCCGCCGCAGCACCCTGTACGGAGGAAGGCCGCACCCGGTTGCCGGGTGCGGCCTTCCTCCGTGTCCGGCGTTCAGTCCTCGCGTACGCCCGGGATCTCGGCCGGCTCCGGCGTCGTGCGCTCCATCACCACGAAGCTGCCGCCCCGGTGCTTGAGCCGGTAGCGCGCCTCCGGGTGCAGCTGCTCGGCGTACGCCACCGGGTCCTGGATCGGGCGGGACCAGCCGAAGTCCAGGTTGATGGCGACGATGTCGGGTGCGGTGCCCGGGGCTCCGCCGACCCAGTAGACGGTGCGGTCGGAGGTGAGGTGGGCCATCAGCGTGATGTCCGTCTCGACCCGCGACCCGGCCGGGATGGCGTCCAGCGCCGCCCGGGCCGCCTGGCTGCGGGCGTCGTCGGTGCGGTAGGTCTCCGGGCGCAGCAGATCGCGCAGCGGCAGATGCTGGGTCATCGCGACGGCGATCGCGGCCGCGACGGGCACGGCGACCTTCGCGTACGAGGCGAGCCAGGGCCGTCGCGAGTCGCGGCTGCGGCGGACGCCGTCGGCCAGTGCGAGGAAGAGCACCGGCATGAGGATCGCGCTGTAGTGCCAGACCATGCCCCAGTGGTTGCTGTCCTGCGAGAGCAGCCGCCAGCCGAGCGTGGGGACGATCAGCAGCGTCAGCGGTGAACGCAGCGCCATGAACGCGGTGATGCCGATCAGGAAGACCAGCATCTCGATCTTGACGGAGGAGTTGAGGACGCCGAGGACGGAGTCCAGCATCGAGACGTCCTGCTCGCCGTTCTTGTCGATCTTCTGCCAGTAGTCGTACGTCCCCGCTCTGCTGGCCGCCGGGATGAGGACCATGAGGGTGACCGCGAAGGCGGCGACCCCGAAGGCGGCGAGCAGCGCGCCCTGGAGGCGGCGCCCGTACACGAAGAGCAGGAAGCCGACGACGGCGACGGTCGCGCCGAGGTCCTCCTTGACCAGGACCAGCGGGAGCGACCACAGGAGCGCGGCCGTGTACCGCTTCAGGAGCAGCGCCCGGCAGACGAGGGCCAGCAGCGGCACGGCGAAGGCGATCTCGTGGAAGTCGGCCTTCACCGCTTCCTGGATGCCCCAGGAGAGCCCGTACGCGACGGTGACGCAGAGCCCGGAGCGTCCACCGAGGAGCTGCTGCGTGGTGCGGCCGACGATGACCGCGCCCAGCGCGAACAGCGCGGCCTGGGCGAGGAGCAGGGCTTCGGCCGACGGCCAGAGCCAGTAGAGCGGGGCCAGCAGCGCCACGATCGGGGAGAAGTGGTCGCCGAGGATCAGATAGCCGGGGCCCTTGATGTCGACGACCGGCGCGTCGAAGGCGGCGTACGCCCTGACCTCCTGCTCGAAGATCCCGAGGTCCCAGGAGGGCGAGCCGAAGCGGCTGTACTGGAAGTACGCGTAGAGGAAGTAGAGCGCGCACAGGACGGCGCCGGCGATGAGGTACGGGCGCAGGGGTACGCGTTCGGCGGCGGCGTCCGGGCCCGTGGAGCCGGCCGCCGGGCGGGTCTCCGGGGCGGCGTCGGGCCCCGGGTCCTGGGCGGGCAGGCGCCCCGGCCCCGACCGGTCCGTTCCACTCTTGTTCAGCTCAAGCACGGTGACTGCCCCCGCTAGGGATTTCCACGGCCGTTCATCGGATACGGCCGTGTCATTAGAACAGAGCGGCGAGCGGATTCCGCACGCCGGACACGACGGCGGCCGCACCCCGGGAAAGGGGTGCGGCCGCCGGGAAACGCCTGGGCGATCAGTGGAAGAAGTGGCGCGTGCCCGTGAGGTACATGGTCACGCCCGCCTTCTTCGCGGCCTCGACGACCAGCTCGTCGCGGACGGATCCGCCGGGCTGGACGACGGCCTTGATACCGGCGGCCGTGAGGATCTCCAGGCCGTCGGGGAAGGGGAAGAAGGCGTCGGAGGCGGCGTACGAACCGGCCGCCCGCTCCGCGCCCGCCCGCTCGACGGCGAGCTTGGCGGAGTCGACGCGGTTGACCTGGCCCATGCCGACGCCGACCGAGGCGCCGTCCTTGGCGAGCAGGATCGCGTTGGACTTGACCGCGCGGCAGGCCTTCCAGGCGAAGGCCAGCTCCTTCAGCTCGGCCGCGGAGAGCGCCTCGCCGGTGGCCAGCGTCCAGTTGGCCGGGTCGTCGCCGTCGGCCTGGAGGCGGTCGGCGACCTGGAGCAGCGCGCCGCCGTCGATCGGCTTGACCTCGAACGCGGCGGCCGGGGCGTCGGGGGCGCGCAGCACGCGGATGTTCTTCTTGCGGGCCAGCACCTCGACGGCGCCGTCCTCGTAGGCCGGGGCGACGATGACCTCGGTGAAGATCTCCGCGACCTGCTCGGCCAGCTCGACGGTCACCGGGCGGTTGACGGCGATGACGCCGCCGAACGCGGAGAGCGGGTCGCAGGCGTGCGCGTTGCGGTGCGCGGTCGCGACGTCGTCGGCGATGGCGATACCGCACGGGTTGGCGTGCTTGATGATCGCGACGCAGGGCTCGGCGTGGTCGTGGGCGGCGCGGCGGGCGGCGTCGGTGTCCGTGTAGTTGTTGTAGGACATCTCCTTGCCGTGCAGCTGCTCGGCCTCGGCGAGACCGCCGTCGCCGGAGGTGTAGAGCGCGGCGGGCTGGTGCGGGTTCTCGCCGTAGCGCAGGACGTTCTTGCGGGCGAAGGTGTCGCCCAGGAACTCCGGGAGGCCCGAGTCGTCGGCGGCCGCGTAGTCGTCGGCGAACCAGGAGGCGACGGCCACGTCGTAGGCGGCGGTGTGCTGGAAAGCCTCGGCGGCGAGCCGCTTGCGGGCGGTGAGGTCGAAGCCGCCGGCCTTGGCGGCGGCGAGGACGTCGGCGTACCGCTCGGGGCTGGTGACGACGGCCACGGACGGGTGGTTCTTGGCGGCGGCGCGGACCATCGAGGGGCCGCCGATGTCGATCTGCTCGACGCACTCGTCGTCGGAGGCGCCCGAGGCGACGGTCTCCTTGAACGGGTAGAGGTTCACCACGACCAGGTCGAAGGGCTCGACGCCCAGCTCGGCGAGCTGCTCGCGGTGGGCGTCCAGGCGGAGGTCGGCGAGGATGCCGGCGTGGACGCGGGGGTGCAGCGTCTTGACGCGGCCGTCCAGGCACTCGGGGAAGCCGGTGAGCTCCTCGACCTTGGTGACCGGCACTCCGGCGGCGGCGATCTTCCCGGCGGTGGAGCCGGTGGAGACGAGCTCGACGCCCGCCTCGTGCAGACCGCGGGCGAGGTCTTCGAGCCCCGTCTTGTCGTAGACACTGACCAGGGCGCGGCGGATGGGCTTATTCACCGACATGACCGAGATGAACCTTTCGTCCCTCAATGCGACAGCCGTCACGGGCGATCCGCCCCACGGCCTCGACGAGCAGCGTGCGCTCGACTTCCTTGATGCGTTCGTGGAGAGCGGCTTCGCCCTCCGGGGTGTCCTCCTCGGTCACCTCGACCACGCCCTGCGCGATGATCGGACCGGTGTCGACGCCGTCGTCGACGAAGTGGACGGTGCACCCGGTGACCTTCACGCCGTACGCGAGCGCGTCACGGACTCCGTGGGCCCCGGGAAAGCTGGGCAGCAGGGCGGGGTGGGTGTTGATGAACCGGCCGCCGAACGCGGCGAGGAACGCCGGGCCGACGATCTTCATGAAACCGGCGGAGACGACGAGGTCCGGGCGGTGTTCCGCGACGGCGGCGGCGAGGGCCGCGTCCCACTCCGCACGCGTCGCGTGGTCCTTGACCTTGCACACGAACGTGGGGATTCCGGCCCGCTCGGCACGCTCCAGACCGCCGGTCCCCTCGCGGTCCGCGCCGACCGCGACGATCCGGGCCCCGTACCCCTCGGGGTCGTCGCCGATGGCGTCGAGGAGCGCCTGGAGATTCGTACCTGATCCGGAGACCAGCACGACCAGCCGGGCGGGAACGGCGGAGGAAGGCGGGGAGGCCACGTCGGGGCCCTTTCTCACGTGATGGCCGCACGGGTGACGCGGGTGCGGCATGCTCGGTGCGCTCTTTGTAGGGTCGTACGAAAGTATCGCTTCGCCCGATACGGGGAACCCTACGAACGGGCCGACCGTCAGCAACGATACCGGCACACCCGACAGCCCCCACGGGACGGGGGCGTGACCGGGAGGTAGCGTCAGGGGACAGCGAGCCGTCCACCGGGCGGACGAACCGTCCTTCGGGCGGACATGACGAGATGGGGAAGACGTTCACCACATGCCGGACCGACGCCGTCGCACCGCCTTCCGCCTCCCTCTGCCCGAGCGCTCCCCCCTGCTGATGCGGGAACGCCGGTCCTCTCCGCCGGACTCCTCCGCCCCGGACTCCTCCCCGGCCACCGGCTCCGCCGGGAAGCCGCAGGAGGACAACCCCTTCGCCGCGCCGCCCGCGGACCGCCCGGACCAGCCGTGGCAGCCGCGCCGCCCCTCGGCGTCGAACGGAGCCGACGGCTCGGACGGGAACGGCGGCTCCGACGGGAACGGCGACGGCTCCTCCGGCGACCGCCCGGCCTGGGGCAGCCAGTGGAGCAACAAGCAGCCCGGCCGGGGCGACGGCGGCTTCGGCGGCCGCCCCGGCGGCAACGGCTCCGGCGGCAACGGCCGGGGCGGACCCGAACGCGGCGGTCCGGGCGGCATGCGCTGGGACCCCACCGACCCCGCACAGCGGCGCGCCCGCTACGCGGTGCTCGGCGGTATCTGGGCCCTCTTCTTCGCCCTGTTCGACTTCACCGAGATCGCCCTGCTGCTGGGCGCGCTCTCGACGTACTGGGCGATCAGCGCGCTCCGCACCCCGCTGAAGAACACGTCCGCGACGGACCGCACGGGAACGGCCGGGGACGCTTCCGGGTCAGGGAACGGGACCGGCGCCGGGACCGGTTTCGGCTCCGGTACGGGCCCGGGCACGGGCGCCACGGTGGACGGCCGACCCGGGACCACGCCCGCCGGGCCCTCGCCCGCCTCGCCCCTCGCCACCGCGCAGGGCGTCAGCGGCAGGCAGCAGACCACGGCGGCCGTCGGCGGCCTGGTGGCCGCCCTGCTGGCGCTGCTCATCGTGGCGACGACGTACACCGTGCAGCTCGTCTACCGCGACTACTACACCTGCGTGAACGACGCCCTGACCAAGACGGCCGCGCTGGCCTGCAACGACCAGCTGCCGAAGCCGCTGGAGCCGCTCTTCGGCGTCAAGGAGTAGCACCCGGTCCGTCCGGCTCCGCCGCAGGGCGGCCGGTGCGGCGGTCGGCGGCGGGATCGGCGGGGAAGTCGGCCATCAGGCCGCCGGAGCCCCGTTTCAGGGAGGCCCACCGGGCCTCCCTGAGGTCTTTCCCGTGCCAGGGGTCGGTCGGCAGGAAGTCGTACGGCTCGAACCCCGCCTCGTCCCGGCCCGCCGCCCCGCCCGGCAGCGCGCCGGAGGCCGCTTCGGGTGCCGGGCCGGGGGCCGGAACAGTGCCCGGAGCGGCGGCCGGGTCTGCGGAACGGCCCGGCCGCGCGTCGCCGGCCTCGCCCTCCTCCTCGTCCGCCGCGCCGCCCCGCCCACGCCACGGCGCCCACCAGCGGCGCGGACGCCCCGCGAACTCCTCCTGGTCCGCCGCTTCCGAGGGCTCCTCCATCTCCGCCACGCCCCCGTCCGCATCCACGCCCGTCTCCGCGTCCACGTCCCTGCGCCAGGCCCAGCCCGGGGTGCGCAGCCGCCACAGCCGCAGCAGCAGGGCCGCCGGTACGCCGACGACCGCGGTCCACGCCAGCGCCGCCGGACCGGTCAGCCACCACACCGGGCCGAACGCGCTCAGCGCCCCGGTGCCCAGCGGGCCGCCGGCCACCGCCGTGAGCAGCGCCGTCACCAGGCCGCAGCCCAGCGCGGCGAGCAGGGTGACCAGCGCCGTCTCGCGCGGGCTCCACGCCTGCGCGCGCGGCGCGTCGGCCGGGGCCGCCCTGCGTACGGTGCACCAGGCGACCGCCAGCGCGGCCGCCACCGGCACCGCCAGGGCCGCCCCGTTCAGCAGGGTGCCGGGGCCCTGGTCCGGCACGGCCGCCAGCAGCGGGAAGTGGGGGACCGCCGGGGTGCCGTCGAGGCTCAGCGGAGTGGCGGTGGCTTCGGTACCGAGCGAGAAGCCGGGCCCGAGCCCGTACGCGGCGCCCCACAGCGCGGCGTTCGGCACGAGTGCGGCGGCCAGCAGCAGCACGGCGAACCGGCCCGACCAGTCGCCCGCGAGCGCCAGGAAGTCGTTCTGGGCCACCGCCGCGTTCCGGCCGAGCGCCACCGCGACCAGCAGCGCACCACCGCCGAGCAGCACCGTCACGCCCACCGCGGCCGAACGGCAGGCCGTCCCGGCCCGGTTGCGGAAGAGCGTCCGCGCGAACGCCTCCTGAAGCGCCAGGGGCGACCAGGACGGCAGCGGACCGAACGGCCGCCCGGCCGCCGTCCACACCCCGGCCGCCGCCGCACCGGCCACCACCAGCGCCACCGGGAACACCAGCGTGTCCGGGTCCGCGCGCAGCGAACCGCCCCGGGCGTAGGCCGCCGCACCCGCCACGACCAGCAGATAGCCGGCCGTCACCGCGCAGAACGCGCCCGCCTGCGAAGGCCTGGGCCGCCCCTCCTCCTGCTCCGCCGCATCGCGCGCCGCACGGTGCGTCAGCCAGACCGGGCCCAGCACGAGCAGCAGCGGCACCATGGAGACGGGGGCGGGAACGCCGCTCAGGGTGTCGGGCCGTACGAGTCCGGCGCCGTGGGCCAGCAGCCACACCCCGGCGGCCGCGCGCAGCGCCCCGCCCGGTCCGCTGTCCGGGTACGGGGAGCTGATCCACACCACCATGACCAGCACCGTCAGCGACCCGAGGCCGAGCCCGGCGGCGACGGCGCCCCGCACCAGGGCGGAGGCCAGGGCGAGGGTGCGGTTCCGCTCGGCCGTCACCTTCGGGCTGCGTTGCGTCATTTGGGTCACGCGGCCCATGCTCCCAACGACACGCGCTTATCCCGCGTAACGCGCGAAGAGCCGCCGTGTCGCTCAATATACGTTTATGTACTTTTTCACCCAGTGCGGCGCTGCCGGGGGTCGTCCATGACCCGGAGCACGACCGACGAGGCCGCCGCGCCGTCGCTGCCCTCCCCCAAGGAGCGCCGCAGACTGCGCGAGGCGAAATCGCTGAGCGAGGATCAGGTGGCGGCGGCGGTCGGTGTCACGCGCGCCACCGTGCGCTCCTGGGAGACGGGGCGCACGAGCCCGCGCGGACGCAAGCGCGCGCTGTACGCGAAGCTGATCGCGCCCGAACCGGAAGCGCCCCCGGCTCCGACGGCGCCCCCGGCACCCACGACCGCCCCGGCTCCGGCCGCACCGGCTCCGGCAGATCCGACGGCAGTTCCGGCAGTTCCGGCGGCCATCGTTGAAGCCGCCCCGGAGACTCCGGCCGCACCCCCGGCCGAGGCGGCGGACGCGGAGACCGAGACGGACGCCGAGGCCGAGGCCCAGGCCCGGACCGGAGCGACCGGCGAGCGGCCCTTCTCGCCCGCCGAGGCGTTCGACGAGCTGTACACCCGCACCGCCCCCGGTCTCGTCCGGCAGACCTACCTGCTGACCGGCCGCCGCGCCCTGGCCCGCGAGTCCGTCGAGCGCGCCTTCGAACTGGCCTGGCAGCGCTGGCCCGAGGTCGCCGTCGACCGGGACCCGGCCGGCTGGGTGCGCGCGGCGGCGTACGAGTACGCCATGTCCCCCTGGCACCGGCTGCGCCGCACGCACCGGCACGCCGACGCCCCGCCCACGGAGCCGGGCAAGCGGGCGCTGTTCGACGCGCTGCTCGACCTGCCCCCGGCCTACCGGCGCACGTTGCTCCTCTATGACGGGGTCGGCCTGGATCTGCCGGAGACGGCGGCCGAGACGGAGGCCAGCACCCCGGCGGCGGCGGGCCGGCTGATGACCGCCCGTGCAGCCGTCGCCGAGCGGCTTCCCGAGCTGACGGCCGCCGCATCGCCCGCCGAACAGTCGGCCCTGTTGCACGACCGGCTCGGCGGCCTCGCCCGCGCCGAGCACGTACCCGTACCGCAGCCGGCCCGTGCCGTGCGCACCGGCAGCGAGAACAAGGCCAGGCTGTGGACCCGGGCCGCCGTCGCGGGCGTCGCCCTGCTCATCGCGGTGACCGGGCTGACCCTGCACACCGCGCCCACCCACTACGAGCCGCCGATCTCCCCCGCCGAACGGGTCGGGGGCGTACCGCCGCGCGGTGGTCCGCAGAAGCTCACCGCGCAGGACCTGAAGCTGCAGAAGTCGCTGAGCGAGCAGCCGGCGCACGGCCCGGAACGGCTGGTGCCCCGCATTCCCTGAGCGGTGGACGACGAACGGCGCGGGCCCGCACCCNNGGGTGCGGGCCCGCGCCGTTCACGCGTGGTGCGGCTGCCTGAATCAGGCGCCGAGGATCTCGCGCGCCAGCTTGGCGGTCTCGGTCGGCGTCTTGCCGACCTTGACGCCGGCGGCCTCCAGGGCCTCCTTCTTCGCCTGGGCGGTGCCCGAGGAGCCGGAGACGATGGCGCCGGCGTGGCCCATGGTCTTGCCCTCCGGGGCGGTGAAGCCCGCGACGTAGCCGACGACCGGCTTCGTGACGTTCTTCGCGATGAAGTCGGCGGCACGCTCCTCGGCGTCGCCGCCGATCTCGCCGATCATCACGATGAGGTCGGTGTCGGGGTCCGCCTCGAACGCCGCGAGGGCGTCGATGTGCGTCGTACCGATGACCGGGTCGCCACCGATGCCGACGGCGGAGGAGAAGCCGATGTCACGGAGCTCGTACATCATCTGGTAGGTCAGCGTGCCGGACTTGGACACGAGACCGATGCGGCCGGGCTTGGTGATGTCGCCCGGGATGATGCCGGCGTTGGACTGGCCCGGGGTGATGAGACCGGGGCAGTTCGGGCCGATGATCCGGGTCTTGTTGCCCTTCTCGTTCGCGTACGCCCAGAACGCGGCGGAGTCGTGAACGGCGATGCCCTCGGTGATGACGACCGCGAGCGGGATCTCGGCGTCGATCGCCTCGACGACCGCGGCCTTGGAGAACGCCGGCGGCACGAAGAGGACGGAGACGTTGGCGCCCGTCTTCTCGATCGCCTCGGCGACGGAGCCGAAGACCGGTACCTCGGTGCCGTCGAAGTCGACGGACGTGCCCGCCTTGCGCGGGTTCACGCCACCGACGATGTTGGTGCCGTCGGCCAGCATGAGCTTGGTGTGCTTCATGCCCGTGGCGCCGGTCATCCCCTGGACGATGACCTTGCTGTCCTTGGTGAGGAAGATAGCCATGGTGTTGGAGTCCCTCGTCCCTTACTTCGCAGCCGCGGCGAGCTCGGCGGCCTTGTCGGCCGCGCCGTCCATGGTGTCCACGCGCTGCACGAGCGGGTGGTTGGCGTCGGAGAGGATCTTGCGACCGAGCTCCGCGTTGTTGCCGTCGAGACGCACGACCAGCGGCTTCTCGACCTTCTCGCCCTTGGACTCGAGCAGCGCGAGCGCCTGCACGATGCCGTTGGCGACCTCGTCGCACGCGGTGATGCCACCGAAGACGTTGACGAAGACGGACTTGACGTCCGGGTCGCCGAGGATGATCTCCAGGCCGTTCGCCATGACCTCGGCGGAGGCGCCGCCACCGATGTCGAGGAAGTTGGCGGGCTTCACGTTGCCGTGGTTCTCACCGGCGTACGCGACGACGTCCAGGGTCGACATGACCAGGCCGGCGCCGTTGCCGATGATGCCGACCTCGCCGTCCAGCTTGACGTAGTTGAGGTTCTTGGCCTTGGCGGCAGCCTCGAGCGGGTTGGCTGCGGCCTTGTCCTCGAGGGCCTCGTGCTCCGGCTGGCGGAAGTCGGCGTTCTCGTCGAGCGAGACCTTGCCGTCCAGCGCCAGGATGCGGCCGTCCTTGGTCTTCACCAGCGGGTTGACCTCGACGAGGAGCGCGTCCTCGGCGACGAAGGTCTTCCACAGGGTGACCAGGGCCTCGGCGACACCCTCGGCCACGTCGGCCGGGAACTTCGCCTGGGCCACGATCTCGCGGGCCTTGACGATGTCGACGCCGGAGTTGGAGTCGACCGGGACCTTCGCGAGGGCCTCGGGGGTCTTCTCCGCGACCTCCTCGATGTCCATGCCGCCCTGCACCGAGGCCATGGCCAGGAAGGTGCGGTTGGTGCGGTCGAGGAGGTACGAGACGTAGTACTCCGCCTCGATCTCCGGGGACAGCTCGGCGATCATCACCTTGTGGACCGTGTGGCCCTTGATGTCCATGCCGAGGATGTCGGTCGCCCGGGCGACCGCCTCGTCGGCGTCGGCGGCCAGCTTGACACCGCCGGCCTTGCCGCGGCCGCCGACCTTCACCTGCGCCTTGACGACAGACTTGCCGCCCAGCTTCTCGGTCGCCTCGCGGGCTGCCTCAGGCGTGTCGATGACTTCACCGGCCAGCACCGGTACACCGTGCTTGGCGAAGAGGTCCCTCGCCTGGTACTCGAACAGGTCCACGCGCGTCCGTCCCTTTTAGTGGTATCGCGGTTCGTTCTTCTGCGTGGGCGTGCCGCGAAGGGCAACGTGACTGCGCTGTCACTAGGGAGGCGTACACGGTGTCCGAGTACGCGGCATGTCCATCCGGCAGGTTATCCCCGAGCCCGGTGTGACCCTAAATCGCAGATCACACCTGAGCGGTGATAACGGTCACAGAGGGTGGTCCCTCCGGCTCCCGGCCGGGGTGAGCCGGGAGCCGGAGGGGGCCTCGAAGAGGCTGTACGGAAGCGGGGCAGGAGCCGGAGCACCCCGGCCCGGGTCCCCCTGGGCCGAGTACTCCGGTGCGGTGAATCACTCACGGCGCGTGCGCCGTGAGCGCCCCGCTCGTTCGGCTACCGCCCGGGCAGCGCGTCCGTCACGAAGGACGGGGTGACCGAGGTGACGCCCTGGGCGCCGGTGAACGCGTGGCCGACGGCGGGGCGGGCGTCCTCGCGGACCGTGTCCGCCGCACCGCCCGCGAACGGCCGGACCTGCTGCCCGACGCCCTGGGCCAGCGGCTGCACCCGGGTGGTGACGCCCTGGGCGAACGGCGCGACCGCGTCACCGGTCAGTCCCTCCGCCAGCGGCCGGACCTCGGACCCGACGCCCCCGGCGAACGGCACCGCCGCACCCGTGACGCCGGACGCCAGCGGCTGGACCTCGGTCGTGACGCCCTGCGCGAAGGGAACGGCGGCGTCGCCGACGACCCCCTGGGCGAACGGCCCGACCTCACCGAGGACGCCCCGGGCGAGCGTGCCGACGTCGCCGACCGCCTGTCCGACGACCGGCAGTGCGGCATCGACCGCACCGGCGGCGAGCGGCGGCAGGACGGAGTCGGACGTCTGCCCGACCACGGGCCCGGCCTCGGCCAGTGCGCCCTGGACGGCGGCCGGAGCCTGGTTCTGCGCGTAGCCGGGGATCTGCTCGATCGGCCCGAAGAGGTAGTCGATCTCGTCGACCGGCGCTGCGGGGACCTGGGGGACGCGCACGTTCTCGGGCACGTGCCGTACGTCACCGAGGTCCGGAACCTCCGGGACCTCCGGGACCTCCGGGCTCTGCGGCGCGCGCACCTGGGACGGGAGGCGGTCCCGTACGTCGGTCGCACCGGCGGCCTCGCTCCCGGCCTCCGTCAGCGTGTCCTTGACGTCGGTGACGGCCTTGGCCCCGGTGACGGCCTTCGCGTCCTTGAGGACCTTGGCGTCGGTGACGTCCTTGGCGGACGCCGTGTCCTTGACGTCCTTGACGTCCTCGACGATCTCCGTCGCGTCGGGGGTCCCGGCCGCCAGGTCCGGGGTGGAGAGCGGTACGGACACGGGCAGTTCGTCCGCGCTCGCCGCGGCGGTGCCGAGCGCCCACATTCCGGTGGCGGTGGCGGCGATGGCTATGGATCGGCGCATGTTCTTGTGCATGGGTGTGTCAGATCCTTCGAAGCTGTTCGGCAGTCCGGAGAGGTCCGGACGCGGGCAGACCTGTTCCGCCCCCGCGCGGCAGGTCGAGGCGGGGAACGGCCTGCCCTAGCCGGGGAATGCGAGGATCTCGCCGGATCTGTCGGGTATCGGGGCGGCGGTCGCCGGAAGGCCCGCGCCCCGGACGAGCGCGGCGTGCGGGCCGCCCGGGGCCGGGACCGCGTGCAGGTCGCCGCCGCGCGGCCCCTGGACATCGGCCGTCGCCGTACGCGCGAGGTCGCCGCAGGGGCCGAACGGTGCGCGGTCCTGTGCCGGTGTGGGCGCGGGGCTCTGTACGTGTCCGGAGCCCGGCGCACCGGACCCGTCCGGAACGGCCGGGGTCTCCGGGGTCTCCGGGGCGGAGAACGGTGCCCGGGCACCCCGGCCGGCCTCGCGTCCGGCGGACTCGTCTGAGGTGCCCGCGGAGGCGTCGCCCGGCTTCGCGGTGCCGTCCTCGGCGCCACGACCGGTGCCCGGCACGGAAGGTGACGGAGCACCGGGTGCGTCCGATCCGCCGCCGGGCACGGGCAGCACGGAGAGGAGCGGGAGAAGGCCCGGCAGGTCCGGCACCAGCGGCCGCACCTCACCGGCGACCCGCTCCACGGCGTCGCCCGTGTCTCCCGCGTCTTCCGTTGCCACGACCACGGCATCGCGGACCCGGGCGGGCGCGGCGGACTCCCGTACGGCCTGCTGTCCTTGTCGCGCCTGCTGTTCCTGCGGTGCTGCCGTCTGCTGGTGCGCGGTCCGCTCCGCGGCCCGATCGACCGCTGGGGCCACCGGGTCGGCGGCTCGTTCGGCGACCGGGCGGGCCGAGGACTCGGCCGCCTCACGGGCAGCGGCCTCGGGGGCAGCATCCTCCGGCACGACCTCCGGCACAACGTCCGGCACAGCGTCGGCGACGGAGGACGTGAGGGGGCCCGGGTCCGGACGTTCCTGCGCCTCCGCGCGTCCGCCCGCGAGGATCCCCAGAGCCAGCAGTCCGCCGAGGAACGCCACCAACAGCCCCACCTGTACCGCGCGACGCCCCGCCGTACCCCGCGCCGGGCGCGGG
>MUNB01000313.1 GCA_002154345.1 Streptomyces griseus | reverse complement strand
CCGCGCCGCCGCCGCGCCCGCGACTCCGTCGGTGGCGGGCGCGGCGGCGGCGCGGCTGGACGAGTCCGGCGTCCCACACCTCGCAGACCAGGGTGCGGTCGCGCAGCAGCCGGAGCCGGATCTCGCCCTCGCCGTAGCGCAGGGCGTTGGTGACCAGTTCGCTGACGAGGAGTTCGGTGGTGTCGACCAGGTCGTCGAGGTCCCAGGCGAGCAGCTGGGTGCGGGCCAGCTCACGGGCGCGGCCCACCGAACGGGGTTCGCGCGGCAGCGTCCAGTCGCCCACCGCCTCCGCGGGCAGCCCCTGGATACGGGCCATCAGCAGGGCGATGTCGTCCTCGCCGTGCCGGGTGTCCAGGGTGCTCAGGACGTGGTCGCAGGCGTCCTCCAGCTCCATCTGCGGACCGGTGAGCACCTCCCGCAGCGCCTCCAGGCCCTCGTCCAGCGGCTGGTCCCGGGACTCGACCAGGCCGTCGGTGTAGAGGGTGAGCAGGGCGTTCTCGGCCAGCTCGACCTCGACCTCCTCGAACGGCTCACCGCCGACGCCCAGCGGCATGCCGGGGGGTACGTCGATGAGCCGGGCGGGCCGGCCGGGCTCGACGACGGCCGGGGGCATGTGCCCGGCGTTGGCGAACGTACAGCGCCGGGTGACCGGGTCGTAGACCGCGTACACACAGGTCGCGAGATACACCTCGGAGAGGTCGGCCTCGCGGGACTTCTGCGCGGCGCGCGAGGGCCACTGCGCCCCGCCGCTGCCGCCGAGACCCTCGCTGCGCTCGCCGCCGCCCGGGGAGCCGAGGCCGCGGGCGACCTCGTCGAGGGCGGAGAGCACTTCGGCCGGCTCCAGGTCGAGGAGGGCCAGGGTCCGCACGGCGGTGCGCAGTTCGCCCATGGCGACGGCGGCGCGCAGGCCGCGGCCCATGACGTCGCCGACGACGAGGGCGGTGCGGTGGCCGGGCAGCTCGATCACGTCGAACCAGTCGCCGCCGACCTCGGTGGCGGTGTTGCCGGGCAGATAGCGGCAGGCGATGTCGAGCCCGGCGGCCTCGGGGTCGCCGGGGGGCAGCAGGCTGCGCTGGAGGATCAGGGCGCGTTCGTGCTCGCGGCGGTAGAGGCGGGCGTTGTCGATGCAGACGGCGGCGCGGGCGGCCAGTTCGGTGGCGAGCGCCCGGTCGCGCTCGCCGAAGGGCTCGCTGCCCTTCGTACGGGAGAACTGGACGAGGCCGACGACGGTGTCGTGGGCGACCATCGGCACGGCGAGCGTCGACTGCACGAAGCCCATCTCGTCGCCGGGGACGTCCTCGACCCGGCCGGAGCGGAGCGCCATGGCGCAGGGCGAGCCGAACGGGAAGCGGTGGACGGAGCCGAGCGCGGGCGGCAGGTCGTCCGGGCCCGGGGGCCCGCTGCCCGCCACGGCGGTGGGCAGGGCGTCGGCGACCGCGCTGGCGTGGGCGACCCGGCGCAGCTCCGCCGAGCCTCCGGCGGACTCGCGGTGCGCGGGCGCCCAACTGCCGGGCGCGGCCTCCTCGCCGGTGAGCAGCCCCTGGTAGAGGTCGACGGTGGCGAGGTCGCAGAAGCCGGGGACGGCCACGTCGAGGAGTTCGCGGGCGGTGGTCTCCAGGTCCAGGGAGTTGCCGATGCGGGCGCTGGCCTCGTTGAGGAGGGCGAGGTTGCGGCGGGCGCTGGCGGCCTCGCGGGCGGCGATGTGCCGGCGGGTGACGTCGGTGGCGAGGCCGGCGATGCCGACGGGGCGGCCGGCTCCGCTGTGCACCCGGTAGAGGTTCATGGACCAGTGGCGGCGGTCGGTGGTGCCGGGGGCGGTGCCGACGAGCTGGAGGTCGGTGACCGACTCCCCGGTCTCCAGGACCCGTTTCAGGGTGGCGGACAGCCGGTCGGCCTCGGCGCGCGGGAGATAGTCCTCCACCGTGCGGCCCCGGTGGTCCTCGGCCGCGCCGCCGAAGACCGTGGCGAAGCGCTGGTTGGCCCGGACGACGGCGAAGTCCGTGCCGAACAGCACGAAGCCGAAAGGAGATTGGCCGAATATGGCCTGTGATGCGGCGAGGTCGGTCTCGATGCGCCGCAGCGCCCGGACGTCCACGACGATGCAGAGCGCGGCCCGCTCGCCACGGCCCGTCAGACTCGGCATCACATAGACCTCGGCCACGCCGTGCGCCCCGCCCTCGCCCGGCATCCGGAACGGGACGAGACCCGTCCACTCCTTGCCGTCGAGGATCTCGCCGACCTGCCGGTGACCGTCCGAGCGCAGCTCGGAGGGCATGAAGGCTTCCACCGGGTCACGGCCGATCGCCTCGGTCGAGGTCATGCCGAACAGACCGGCGGCCCGGCTGCTCCACTGCTCGATCAGGCCGTCGGGGCCGATCGAGAAGGAGGCGACCCTGATGTAGTCATAGATCGAGCCGGGCGGGCTGCTCTGCCACACGACATCGCCGGCCGTCCCGACGACATCGCCCGTTGTCCCAGGTATTTCGCTCACGCGACCGTCCCCTCCAGCTCACACACCGGACCGGTCCTGCCCGCAGTATTCAGCACTACGGCCCCGACCGACACGGCGTTCACGATCACAGCAAGGTCTCAGTCCCTTTCAGCCAGGTTCTGCCCGACCTCTGGTGATCGCTGTGCGTCCCTCCACTCTCCTAACCAGGGAGAGCCAGCTCGAACCACACGGTCTTGCCGCTCTTTCCCCGACGCGTCCCCCAGCGACGTGCGGAACAGGCCACGAGCTGGAGTCCCCGGCCGCCCTCGTCGTCGGGTCCCGCACTGCGTTCGGTGGGTGGATCCGGAAGCGGATCGGAGACTTCCACCCGCAGTCCGGGGGCGGCGGGAGGGCGGTCGGCGAGCAGGAGGTCCCCGTCGGGGTTCGAGCGGACCAACCGTACGCCGATGGGCCCGGAGGCGTACCGCAGGGAATTGGTCACGAGTTCGCTGACGAGCAGCACCGTGAGATCACCGACCGCCGCGTCGAGCCCCCACGAGCCCAGAGCGCCCCGGACGGCGTGCCGGGCGCTGCGCACGGAGCCCGGTTCGGCCGGGAAGGTCCACTCGGCGCAGTCGCCTTCGGTCTCGATCACGCCGATCACTTCCCAGGGACGACCACGGGCGCACCCACATGAGTAAATGGGGACTAAACAGCCCATACCCACCATTTATTGCTTACTACCGCACAACGTGCCGTTTGGTGCATAAGAGTGCAGACGGGCGCAGGTGATCAGGTCAGCGCGCCCGCCGCCTTGAGGTCGTCGAAGAGCAGCTGGTCCACGGGCGGCACGAGGGCCCGGTCGGCGAAGGAGAACCACGCCATCTCCTCGATCTCGCTGCTCGCGGCGAGCGTGCCGCGGTAGTCGCCGTAGTAGCAGCTCATCCGTACGACGGCGGCGTCGGGCCGGCCGTCCACGGGGGCCTCGTACGTACCGGCGTGGACGACGGTCTCCCGGATCAGGCCGACCGTCAGCTCCTCCTCGATCTCCCGCAGGAGGGTCTGCAGATCGGTCTCCGCACCCTCGCGCTTGCCGCCCGGGATGTAGAAGACGTCCTTGCCCCGGGGCCGCGCGCAGAGGATCCTGCCGCCCTCGATCCGCACCCACGCCACCGTGTCGATCAGCACCGCCATCACTCCGCCCCGCTCGCCGCACCTCCGGCGGCTTCCGCGCCCCCGGTCGGGCGGGACCCTACCGTCCGGGGCGGCGGGCGTGCACAAGCGCGACGCGGGCGCACGCGGGCGCACAGGCACTCCGGGAGGCCCGTGGGGCCCCGGGAGGCGGAACGGCCTCCCGGGGCCCCACGGGGGCCGTCCGTCACGTCAGGGCCGGTTGCCCTGGCCCACGCGCTCCACCCGATAGACCTGGTGACGGTGGCGGTGGTCGAGGCCGTCGGCGACCTTCTGCGCCTCGGCCTGCGTGGCGTACCTGCCCACGCGATAGCGATTGCCGCCGTCGTCCTGCCGTATCACCTGCCAAGGGAGCACGGCGCCGCTGTCGCTCATCGTGCCGCTCCCCCGCATATCGCCCCTCTCCCCACCGGCGTGCACGTCTCTAAGGATCCCCAGGAAACCGCAGTACGCATATGCCCGAGCGTACGCCTGACCTTCACTCAGTGCAGGCGGCTTTACACAAAGAGATACACATCCGGCCATCACGAAAGGGGCGCATCAGAAGAATGCGCCCCCTCATGGCCCATCAACATCCCCCATCGGCCCGGCCGGCACCGCTCACCGGGTCCGACGGGCCGTCATCTCACCTCACCGCACCGGCAGGTGGTACGCGACCCGGTACCGGTCGGCCGGCACCACCACATCGGCCGTCTCCACGGCCCGGCCCGAGGCGTAGTACGTACGCCCGATGACGATGACCACATGGCCGGGCACACCGCCGAGCGCCAGGAGCTCCTCCGCCAGCCCCGGGCGCGCGCCGACCTCCTCGGCGACGTTGTCCACGACGACATCGATCGCGGCCATCCGGTCGACCACCCCGCAACCGCCCAACGGGCCCTCCTCCGGCAGCATCACGGGCGTACGGCCGGTGACGGCGAGCGGCTCCCAGGAGGTGGAGAGCATGATCGGCTCGCCCCCCTCCCGGAAGACGTAGTGCGTGCGCATCACGCGGTCGCCCGGCTCGATGCCCAGCCGTCCGGCGATCTCGGGGCTCGCCCCCTCCTGCTCGCTGCGGGACTCCCAGGTCCCGCGCGCCCCCTCGGCCGTCTGCTCCTGCCGGAACGGACTGGCCCCCTTGTCCGGCCGGTAGCCGGAGCGGGCGATCATGCGCGGGACGGGGCGCTCGCGCACATAGGTGCCGGAGCCGGAACGCCCCTCGACCAGCCCCTCCGCCATCAGGACCTTCCGCGCCTCCAGGGCGACGGTGTCCGAGACCCCGTACTCCTCCCGGATGCGGGCCTGCGACGGCAGGCGGGTATGGGGCGGCAGCGCGCCGTTGACGATCTTCTCCCTGAGATCGCTCGCCACGCGCAGATAGGCGGGCTGCTCACCGAAAGTCACAGGCCACTCCCAACAGGTTGACAGTCTGCGACAGCCTGACAACCGTGGGTTGTGCACCGCAAGCATGGGCCAGAGTTTCACCCAATGTGATGATCTTGTGGCGGCCCCGGCATACATCGAGCCCGGTTACCAGATTCTTCCCGGACGTTCTCCGGCAACTCCCCTACCCTTGACCATTTTTGGTCCAGACCAATACCTTCCTGTGCACAGCACGGCTCCCGCTTTTCCGTCCGCTTTCTCTCCGTACCGGACCACGCACCGGATCACGCACAGGAACGAGCCTCATGCGCCGAAGAAGCCTGTCCCGAATGACCATCGCCGCCGTCTCGCTGGCCCTGCTGGCGGGCGTCGCGCCCGCGGCCACGGCCAGCGCCGGCCACGACCGGAGCAAGGGCGGCGACCGCGACAAGGGCCACCACCGGCCCGCGTACAAGAGCATCGGCTACTTCACCCAATGGGGCGTCTACGGACGCGACTTCCAGGTCAAGGACCTGGACACCAGCGGGGCCGCGGCCAAGCTGACCCACATCAACTACGCCTTCGGCAACGTCAGCGCCGAGGGCACCTGCTTCACCGGCAACATCCCCGGCCAGGCCGACGCCTGGGCCGACTACGCCCGTCCGTTCGACGCGGCGAGCTCGGTGGACGGCGTCGCCGACACCGACACCCAGCCGCTGGCGGGCAGCTTCAACCAGCTGCGCGAGCTGAAGGCCAAGCACCCCGGCCTCAAGGTCATGATCTCGCTCGGCGGCTGGAGCTGGTCCACCCACTTCTCCGACGCGGTCCGCACGGCGGCCTCCCGCAAGGCGCTCGTCGCCTCCTGCGTCGACCTGTACATCAAGGGCAACCTCCCGGTGGACGGAGCGCGCGGCGGCGACGGCGCGGCGGCCGGCCTCTTCGACGGCATCGACGTGGACTGGGAGTGGCCCGGCTCGGCGGCGAACGAGGGCACCGTCTTCCGCCCGGAGGACAAGAAGAACTTCACCGCGCTGATCCACGAGTTCCGCACCCAGCTCGACGCCCACGCGAAGAGCGAGGCGAAGGCCAAGGAGAAGGCGGCCAAGGGCAAGGGGCACGGCCACGGCAAGCCGAAGCCCAAGCACTACGACCTCTCGGCGTACGTGCCGGCCAACCCGGCCGCGATCGACGCCGGTTTCGATGTGAAGCGCCTCATGAAGGACTTCGACTTCGTCAACCTCCAGGGCTACGACTACCACGTCTCCGGCGAGAAGAAGACGGCCCAGCAGTCGGCCCTGTACGCGAAGAACGACTTCAGCGTCGACCGGACCGTACGCGACTGGGTCCGCCGCGGCGCACCCCGGCACAAGCTCGTGGTGGGCATGCCGACCTACGGTCAGGGCTGGACCGGAGTGAGCGGCGGCGGCAGGGGCATGGGCCAGCCTGCCACGGCCCCGGCTCCGGCGACCTGGGCGGCGGGCTACGAGGACTACAAGGTCCTCAAGCAACTGGCCGCTTCGGGGGCGTACCAGGTGCACCGTGATGTGCGGAACGGCCACGCGTGGCTGTTCGACGGCACCACGCTGTGGACGTACGACGACCCGCAGGTCCTGCGCACCAAGGCCGCGTACGTCCGGGACAAGGGCCTCGGCGGGGCGATGTTCTGGTCGCTGGACGGGGACACGGAGGACGGCGAGCTGATCACCGCGGTCGACCGCGGGCTCAACCGCCGCTGACCCGACGGACCGACGGACAGGGCCGGGGCGGTCGCATGGCGCGACCGCCCCGGCCTGTGCGTGGTGCCCGGTCCTGTGCCTGGCGCCTATGACTCAGCCGTTCGGAGACTCAGCGGTGCGGGCTCAGAAGTGCAGGCCCCAGCTGTTGATCCGGCCGGTGTCGTACGTCCAGTTGTCGCTGACCCGGAGCTTCCAGGTGCCGTTGGCGGCGACGGAGGAGGCGTTGACGGTGTACGTGGTGACCACGTCGTCGCCGCTGCCGCCGGAGCCGTACGCCTTCAGGTTGAAGACGGTGCCGTTCGGTGCGACCAGGTCGATCTTCAGGTCACCGATGTAGGTGTGCGAGATGTTGACCGGCACCTGCAGCGCGGCGGGCGCGTTGCCGGCGACGCCGGTGACCGTGACGGGCGACTCGACGGTCGCGTTGTCGTTGATCGGGTACCCGGTGGTGTTCTCGAACTTCTTGGGGTCCGGGTCCGGCGGGTTGGTGGTGCCCGTGTTCACGTTCAGGAGACGGTTGGGCGAACCGCTGCCCGGGTTGCCGACGACCCCGGTGGTGGCCGCGGCGACGAGACCGGCGGAGACCTGCGCGGGCGTCGAGGACGGGTTCTCGGCGAGGTAGAGGGCGGCGCCGCCGGCCACGTGCGGGCTGGCCATCGACGTGCCGGAGATGGTGTTCGTGGCGCTGTCGCTGGTGTTCCACGTCGAGGTGATCGAGGAACCGGGCGCGAAGATGTCCACGATGGAACCGTAGTTGGAGAAGCTGGAGCGGGCGTCGGTGTTGGTCGTCGAGCCCACGGTGATGGCCTCGGGGACGCGCGCCGGGGACTTCGTGGAGGCGTCGGTCGACTCGTTGCCCGCCGCGACGGCGTAGGTGACGCCGGAGGCGATGGACCGCTTCACGGCGGCGTCGAGCACGGAGTCCGCGCCACCGCCGAGGCTCATGTTGGCGACGGCGGGCTTGACGGCGTTGGCCGTCACCCAGTCGATGCCGGCGACGACCTGCGCGGTGGTGCCGGAGCCGCTGTTGTTCAGCACGCGGACGCCGACGATCTTCGCCTTCTTGGCGACACCGTGGGCCGTGCCCGCGACGGTGCCGGCGACGTGCGTGCCGTGGCCGTGGCCGTCCTGCGCGACGTTGTCGTTGTCGATGGCGTCGTAGCCGTTGAAGGCCCGGCCGCCGAAGTCGCTGTGGCTGATCCGTACACCGGTGTCGATGACGTAGGCGGTGACGCCCTCGCCCGCCTTGTCCGGGTAGGTGTAGCGCTGGTCCAGCGGAAGGTTCTTCTGGTCGATGCGGTCCAGACCCCAGGAGGGCGGGTTGGTCTGGGTGGCGTCGACCGTGAAGGTGCGGTTCTGCGAGACGGAGGCGACGGCCGGGTCGGCGGCGAACTTCTTCGCCTCGGCGGCGGAGGCCTCGACCGCGTAGCCGTTGAGGGCCGAGCGGTAGGTGCGCTCGATGCTCGCGCCGTACTTCTTCGCGAGGGCCTTGCCCTGGGCGGAGTCGGACTTCGCCGAGTCCTTCAGGGTCACGATGTAGCTGTTGCTGATGACGCCCGGAGCGCCCGCGTTCTCGATCACGCCTTCGGGTGCCCGCTCGGCCGCGGTCGCCGGAAGGGCGGAGGCGGTGGCGAGCGCGACGGCGGCTGCGGTGGCTATGACGGTCGCCGTGGCGAGTCTTCGACGGGCCTGGGGGGTGTGACGCGTCACTGACATGTGAGGGGTCCTCCTCATAGGCGGTGCTCTGGTGGGGGGTGGTGCCCGGAGCCGCATGACGACTCCCGACAGGGGCATGACAAATCAGCCATCGGAACGCCCCGGTTTCTGCGTCCTCCGGTGACCGCATGCCCTGCTGCCAGCGAAAGATTGACCGATCCATGGCGAACTCACAAGGGTGCGTTGGGGCATGCCATACGCACGCCATTCATCTGCCATATGCCTGACATGCTGGCGGACATGACGACCTATCACTGCCCGGTGGACGGGACCCGGTCCGAGACCACCGCCCTGACCTGGTGCTGCCCGGTCTGCCGAGGCCCCTGGGACCTCGACTTCACCCCCGTGCGGGGCGTCGCGCCGAACGCGCTTTCCGTGCGGGCCGATTCATTGTGGCGTTACGAGGAATTCCTGCCGCTCGCCACCCCGACGATCTCCCTGGGCGAGGGCCGCACCCCGCTCGTCGCGCTCACGGACACCGTCTCGGCCAAGCTCGACTACCTGCTGCCGACGCTGTCCTTCAAGGACCGCGGTGCGGTGCTGCTGGTGGAGCTGGCCCGGCGGCTGGGCCCGGACCGGGTGGTGGCGGACAGCACGGGCAACGCGGGCACGTCCGTCGCCGCGTACTGCGCGCGGGCCGGGCTCGCGTGCACGGTGTACGTCCCCGAGGGCACGTCGGCCAAGAAGACCGAGCAGATCCGGGCCCACGGCGCGCACCTGGTGACCGTCCCCGGCGGCCGGGAGGCGACCGCGCTGGCGGCCCGGGCGGCGGCGGACGAACCGGGGGTCTTCTACGCCTCGCACGTCTTCAACCCGTACTTCCTGCACGGCACGAAGACGTACGTGTACGAGCTCTGGGAGGAGCTCGTACACGTACGTCTT
>MUNB01000312.1 GCA_002154345.1 Streptomyces griseus | reverse complement strand
GCCTGGAGGGCCGCCAAAAGATCAGCGAATTGGTCCGAACCATTGACCCAACTGGTCTAGTCCTTCTACGGTTCCACCGAACGCATAACGCGTTCATGTCAAACCGGGCGCAGTCGCCCGGTGTTCGGCCGGCACCCCCCACGCACCAGCCCTCCCCCACGAGGAGCCACGATGCTCAAGCTGCACCGTCCCCGCGCCCGGCTCCGGGCGCTCGCCGCGGCCGCCTGTACGGCGGCCCTCGGCGCCACCCTGCTCGGCGTCGCCGGTATGTCCCCGGCCGGCGCGGCCCCCGCCGCACAGCCGCCCGCCGCCGAGGCCGCCCCCACGGCGGCGGGCGACAAGGTGATCGGATACTTCACCAACTGGGGTACGTACGACCGCAATTACCACGTCAAGAACATCGAGACGTCGGGCTCCGCGGACAAGCTGACCCACATCAACTACGCCTTCGGGAACGTCACCGGCGGCAAGTGCCAGATCGGCGACTCCTACGCCGACTACGAGAAGGCCTACACCGCCGACCAGTCGGTCGACGGGGTCGCCGACACCTGGGACCAGGAACTGCGGGGCAACTTCAACCAGTTGCGCAAGCTGAAGAAGCTCCACCCCGATCTGAAGGTCCTCTGGTCCTTCGGCGGCTGGAGCTGGTCCGGCGGCTTCGGTGAGGCCGCGCAGAACCCGGCCGCGTTCGCGAAGTCCTGCTACGACCTGGTGGAGGACCCCCGTTGGGCCGATGTCTTCGACGGCATCGACATCGACTGGGAGTACCCCAACGCCTGCGGTCTCACCTGTGACACCAGCGGC
Source organism: Streptomyces griseus (assembly GCA_002154345.1). Taxonomy (GTDB): domain Bacteria; phylum Actinomycetota; class Actinomycetes; order Streptomycetales; family Streptomycetaceae; genus Streptomyces; species Streptomyces caviscabies. The sequence goes on along the minus strand of MUNB01000312.1, from coordinate 26,873 downwards.
CGCGACGCCTACGGCAATCTGCTGGGCGAGCTGCGCAAGGCCTTCGGGAACGACAACCTGATCACCTCGGCGATCACGGCGGACGGCTCCGACGGCGGCAAGATCGACGCGGTGGACTACGCGGGTGCGGCCAAGCACCTCGACTGGTACCTGCCGATGACGTACGACTTCTTCGGAGCCTTCGCGGCGCAGGGCCCGACGGCCCCGCACTCCCCGCTGACGTCCTACCCGGGCATCCCGTCGGAGGGCTTCAACTCGGACGCCGCGATCTCCAAGCTGAAGTCGCTGGGCATCCCGTCGGAGAAGCTGCTGCTGGGCATCGGCTTCTACGGACGCGGCTGGACCGGCGTGACGCAGTCCGAGCCGGGCGGCAGCGCGACGGGCGCCGCGCCGGGCACGTACGAGGCGGGCATCGAGGACTACAAGGTCCTCAAGGACAGCTGCCCGGCCACGGGCAAGGTCGCGGGCACGGCGTACGCCCACTGCGGGAACAACTGGTGGAGCTACGACACCCCGGAGACCATCGGCACCAAGATGACCTACAAGAACGAGCAGGGCCTCGGCGGCACGTTCTTCTGGGAGCTGAGCGGTGACACCGGGAACGGCGAGCTGATCAAGGCGATCAACTAGCTCTCACAGGCACGGGACAGACGCGGAGAACGGGCGGGGTGCCGGGCGGGCGCCCCGCCCTTTCGCGTGCGCCGCCTCCCTCCGGGCCCCAGGAGGTACGCGGCCTTCACGCCGTCACAGCAGACCGATCTGGGTGACCAGCATCGCGAACACGACCACGAAGGCCCAGCCGGCGATGTGCTCCATCAGCTTCGAGCCGTCCTCGGGGCCGCCGGTGCGTGCGCGGCGGGCGTGGCGGGCGTTTCCTGCGGCGGTGGTCGCGGTCATGGCGTCTCGCTGTTCGTACGGCGTGGGCGGGGTCCCCCGTGACCCGACCAGAGTGCCAGCGCCCCGGGCCGTACAGAACGAGATCCCGGTCACGGCCCGGTGCGGCCGGGGCGTGACCGGACGTCCCGCTCCCCCGCGACGGTACGGAAATACGCCGCCGGGGCCGGTGGCGCGGGCGGGGCGCACTGTGGGCGACGCCACACCGGTCCGGGCCGATTCCCGGACCGGGGCCCGCGCGAAAAGATTCAGGACACACGCGGGAACCTTTTCGGCCACGGGGCCGACTACTGCCCCATGGGAAGAGACCGCGGTACCGAGCCCGCCGCCGAGCCACGCCGGGCGGCCGGCTACCTCGTGCCGATGCGTGCACCGGGCGGCCTGCCGGGGCGAGCGGCCAGGGGCCTGCTCTGCGGCTCGGCCTGCCTGCTGCTCGGCGCGGTGAGCCATGTCGCGGCGGGCGGACGTCTGCCCGGCGCGGGGGTGCTCGGCCTCCTGCTCCTCGCCCTGACCGCGCAGGGGGCACTGCTCCTGGGCGGCCGACGGCACCGCTTCGACCTCGTGGTGCTGGTGCTCGGGGCGACGCAGTTCGCCCTGCACCACGCCTTCCACCTCTTCCCGGCCCCCGGCGGGGATCCGCACGCCGGGATGCCGGCCGGGCACGCGTACCCCATGGCCGGGCCGTCCGCGGGCGGCGGTACGGACGCCGTCGGCGGGCACGCCATGGACGCCGGGATGACCGGGGCCCATGCGGCGGCCACGCTCGGGACGGCCCTGTGCGTGCTGTACGGGGAGCGGGTCCTGCGACGCCTCGCGGCCCTGGTCGCCCCGCTCGTCGTCCTCCGGTGGGCCGCCTCGCTCCCCTGCCCGCCCCGGCCGCGCCCGGCGCCGCCGGTGGTGGCGCGGATCCGGTTCGGGGCGCTCCTCGCCCGGTCCCGGTCCCGGCGCGGGCCGCCTTCGGTGGCCTCCGCCCGACCTCACCCGCACCAGCCGTCGACGCCGGAAGAGACCCGGCGTCCCTCCGGCATGCGTACGGGAGGCGTCGGGCGCGCGTCCGCCACCGTCCGCCCTCCGAGGAGCACCCATGTCCAACAGAACCGAACACATAGCGCGACACGACCACGATCCGACCGACCCTCCGGCCGGCACCCCGGACGGAAAACCGGCCCGGCCGGCCCGCTCCTGGTCGGAGGTCCGGCATCTCCTGGTCCGGCTGCACTTCTACGCCGGGCTGCTCGTCGCCCCCTTCCTGCTGGTGGCCGCGCTGACCGGGCTGGCCTACACCCTGACGCCCCAGCTCGACCGGCTCGTCCACGGCGACCAGCTGCGGGTCGAGCGGGTCGGCGAGCAGGTGCGCCCGCTGTCCGAGCAGATCGCCGCGGCACGGTCCGCCCACCCCGAGGGCACCCTGGCATCGGTGATCACACCGCCGGGCCCGGAGGACACCACCCGGGTGGTGCTCGCGGTGCCGGAGCTGGGCGAGAACCAGCGCACGGTCTTCGTCGACCCGTACACCGCCGAGGTGCGGGGCGAGCTGACGACCTGGTTCGGGTCGACGCCGCTCACCACCTGGCTCGACGACCTGCACCGCAATCTGCACCTGGGCGACACCGGCCGGCTGTACTCCGAGGTGGCCGCGAGCTGGCTGTGGGTGGCCGTCGCGGGCGGCCTCGTCCTGTGGCTCGGGCGTGCCCGGGGCCGGCGGGCGAAGTCGGCCCGGGGCGTGCTGCTTCCGGACCGTACGGCCAAGGGGGTGCGGCGGACCCGGAGCCTGCACGCGGCGACCGGGGTGTGGCTGGCGCTGGGTCTGCTGTTCCTGAGCGCCACCGGCCTCACGTGGTCACAGTACGGCGGCGAGCGCTTCGGGCGGCTGCTGGACGCGGCCGACGGCAACGCCCCGGCCCTGGACACGGCGCTGCCCGGCGCCGAGGCCCCCGCCGAGGACCACTCCGAGCACGCCGGGCACGGCGGTTCCGGCGGCGCGACGGCCGACGCCGACCCGGCGGACTTCGACGCGGCCCTGGCGGCGGCCCGGGGCGCGGGCCTCGGCGGCATCGTGGAGGTGACGCCTCCGGCGGACGCGTCGCGTGCGTGGGTCGTGGCGCAGACCGACAACACCTGGCCGGTGCACTACGACCGGGTGGCCGTGGACACCACGAGCGGCGAGATCACCTCCCGCACCCGCTGGGCCGACCACCCGGCCCTGAACAAGCTCAGCAAGCTGGGCGTGCAGGGCCACATGGGCGTGCTGTTCGGCGTCGTCAACCAGATCGCGCTGGCACTCCTCGCGCTCGGCCTGACCGCGGTGATCGTCTGGGGCTACCGCATGTGGTGGCAGCGGCGGCCCACCCGGGGCGACCGGTCCGCGCCGGTCGGCAGGGCCCCGGAGCGCGGGGCGTGGCGGCGGATTCCGCTGCCGGCCCTCGTCCTGGGCATCCCGGCCGTGGCCGCCCTGGGCTGGGCGCTGCCGGTGCTGGGGGTGACGCTGGCCGGGTTCCTGGTGGTCGACGCGGCGGTGGGGGCGGTGCGCCGACGACGTACCGCCTGACGCGTGCGTGGGCCGGGGGCGCCGGCCGACGCCGGCACCCCGGCCCTGCGGAGTAGGGGGAGGCCTCGGAAAACCCCGAGGCCTCCCCTTCGCCGTCCCCGGGCAGCCCCTGAGCCGCCCCTGAGATGTGCCGGAAGACGCTGACAGGCGGCCGGACCACCTGTCAGCTTCCAGTGACAGGTACGGGACCGATGGGCGCGCCCCCCGGGGCGAGGGCCGGATCCGCCACCGAGCTCCATCGGCCGCGGCGCTCCCGTGGACGACCCACCGCACAGCCTCGGGGGAAGGAACCTCATGCCCGCACGCCGAACCGATTCCGCGGCCCGCCCGACCCGGCGCCGGATCCTGCTCGCGACGGGCGGCGTCGTGCTCGCGGCCTCGGCCGGCTGGGGCGGCAACTGGCTGGCCGCGTACAAACGTCACGCACGGAGCAACGTCGGCACGCTGGGTTTCCGCAACCGGCTGCGGATCCCCGAACTGCTCGATCCGAGGGCCTTTGACGGCGGCGCGAGACGCTACGAGCTGGAACTGGCCCCGGGCTCCTCGGAGTTCCTGCCCGGCAGGAAGACCGCGACCTGGGGCGCCAACGGCCCCTACCTCGCCCCGACCCTGCGGATGCGTGACGGCGACCCCGTCGCCCTGACCGTACGCAACGCTCTCCCGGAGCCGACGACCCTGCACTGGCACGGTAGGCATCTGCCGCCCGCGATGGACGGCGGACCGCACCAGATGGTGGCCCCCGGCGCGGTCTGGCGGCCCCGCTGGACGGTCCACCAGCCCGCGTCGACGCTCTGGTACCACCCGCACCCGCACGGCTCCACCGGCAGTCATGCCTACCGGGGCATCGCCGGGATGATCATCGTCAACGGCACCCACGACCCCCACTTCGAGGTCACCACCGAGCGGGTGCGGCTGCGTCTCCTCAACGGCTCCAACGCCCGCGTGTACGAACTCGGCTTCCCCGGCGACAAGACCTTCCACCTCGCCGCGACCGAGAACGGGCTCCTCAAACGCCCGCTCGCACTGACCCGGCTGCGGCTCGCCCCGGGCGAGCGCGCCGAGATCGTCGTGTCGTTCACGGCGGGCGAGAAGGCGTTGCTGCGGAGCTTTCCGCCGGAGCTGGGGGTCGGCTTCCCCGTCGACCGCTTCGCGGGCGGCGACGGCAACGTCCACGCCTTCCACGTCCATGGCGCCACCTTCGACGTGCTGGAGGTCGACGGGGCGAAGCCGCCCGCCCATCTGCGCGGTCCGAAGGACACCGTCTACCTCCCCGGCACCACCACCGTCCGCCTGGCGGTCCGGTTCGACACGCTCACGGACGAGCGGACTCCGTACATGTACCACTGCCATGTCCTGCGCCACGAGGACGACGGCATGATGGGCCAGTTCCTCGTCGTCGCCCCCGGGCGCGAGGACAAGGTCTCCCGGACCCTCGACGCCCCGGGCGCCCACGGCGGATCCCACGGGTCCCACCGCTGAGCGCCCTCGGATCGTGCGCTCTCAGCCCCGGGTCAGGCTCCTGAGCGCGGTGTTCAGCTCCAGGACGTTCACCCGGGGCTCGCCCAGGAAGCCGAGGAGCCGGCCGGTGGTGTGGTCGGCGACCAGGGCCTCGACCTCCTGGACGCCGAGCCCGTTCCGCTCGGCGACCCGGTGGACCTGGAGCTTCGCGTACGCGGGTGAGATGTCCGGGTCCAGGCCGGAGCCGGAGGAGGTGACGGCGTCGGCCGGCACATCGACGGGCTTCACCTTGTAGGCGGGGGTGGAGTTGTCCTTCACCACGGCCGCCTTGGCGTCCTTCACCCAGCGGATCAACTCCTCGTTGTCGCCGGAGCGGTTGGTGGCGCCGGAGAGGATCAGGGAGTACTGGGTGTTGACGCTGTTGGTCCCGAGGCCGTTGGAGGGACGGGGCTGGAACCACTTCAGGTCTGGTGCGGGCGACTCCTGACCGTCCTTCAGCGGGAGGTCGTAGCGCTGGCCGATGAGGGAGGAGCCGACGACCCGGCCGCTCGCGTCCTTGATCTCGGAGCCGTTGGCCTTGTCGTTGAACAGGGCCTGGGCGACGCCGGTGACGGCGAGCGGGTAGAGCACTCCGCAGAGGAGGGTGAGGACGAGCAGGGCGCGGAGCCCCGCCCCGAGCAGGCGTGCGGTGCTGCTGACGGTGTTGTGGGTCATGGCGGATCAGCCGATTCCGGGGATGAGGGAGAGAAGCAGGTCGATGAGCTTGATGCCGATGAACGGGGCGACGAGGCCGCCGAGTCCGTAGACGCCGAGGTTGCGGCGGAGCATCCGGTCGGCGCTCGCGGGCCGGTAGCGCACGCCCTTGAGCGCGAGGGGCACCAGGGCGACGATGATCAGCGCGTTGAAGATGACCGCCGACAGGATCGCGGACTCGGGCGAGGCGAGCCCCATGATGTTCAGCCGGTACAGCGACGGGTAGGCCACGGCGAACATGGCGGGGATGATCGCGAAGTACTTCGCTACGTCGTTGGCGATGGAGAACGTCGTCAACGCGCCCCGGGTGATGAGGAGTTGCTTGCCGATCTCGACGATCTCGATGAGCTTGGTGGGGTTGGAGTCGAGATCGACCATGTTCCCGGCCTCCTTGGCGGCCGAGGTACCGGTGTTCATCGCGACGCCGACGTCGGCCTGGGCCAGGGCGGGGGCGTCGTTGGTGCCGTCGCCGGTCATCGCGACCAGCTTGCCGCCGGCCTGCTCCCGCTTGATGAGGGCCATCTTGTCCTCGGGCGTCGCCTCGGCCAGGAAGTCGTCGACCCCGGCCTCGTGGGCGATGGCCTTCGCGGTCAGCGGGTTGTCGCCCGTGATCATGACCGTACGGATGCCCATCCGGCGCAGTTCGTCGAACCGCTCCCGCATGCCCTCCTTCACCACGTCCTTGAGGTGGATGACGCCGAGGACGCGTGCGCCGCGAGCATCCTCCACGGCCACCAGCAGCGGCGTGCCACCGGCCTCGGAGATCTGTTCGGTGAGCGCCCGCGCGTCCTCGCAGGCGCTCCCGCCCCGCTCCTTCACCCAGGCCGCGACCGCGCCGGTCGCGCCCTTGCGGACCTTCCGCCCGGCCAGGTCCACGCCCGACATCCGGGTCTGCGCGGTGAACGCGATCCACGCGGCGTCGGTCAGCTCCCCCCGGTCCCGTTCGCGCAGCCCGTACCTCTCCTTGGCCAGCACGACGACCGACCGGCCCTCCGGGGTCTCGTCGGCGAGCGAGGAGAGCTGTGCGGCGTCGGCGAGTTCGGCTTCCGTCACGCCCTCGACCGGTACGAACGCGGCCGCCTGGCGGTTGCCGAGGGTGATCGTGCCGGTCTTGTCGAGCAGCAGGGTCGATACGTCACCCGCCGCCTCGACCGCGCGGCCCGACATCGCCAGGACGTTGCGCTGGACGAGCCGGTCCATCCCGGCGATGCCGATGGCGGACAGCAGCGCCCCGATCGTGGTGGGGATCAGGCACACCAGCAGGGCCGTGAGCACGATCAGCGAGGTCTGGTCGTCCGCGCCCGCGTAGATCGCGAACGGCTTCAGGGTGACGACGGCCAGCAGGAAGACGATCGTGAGGGAGGCCAGCAGGATGTTCAGGGCGATCTCGTTGGGCGTCCGCTGCCGGGCCGCGCCCTCCACCAGGCCGATCATGCGGTCGATGAAGGTCTCGCCCGGCCTGGTGGTGATCCTGATGACGACGCGGTCGGACAGCACCTTCGTACCGCCGGTGACGGCCGAGCGGTCGCCGCCGGACTCGCGGATGACGGGGGCGGACTCGCCGGTGATCGCGGACTCGTCGACGGAGGCGACGCCCTCGACGACGTCTCCGTCGCCGGGGATCACGTCTCCGGCCTCGCAGACTACCAGGTCCCCGATGCGCAGATCCGTTCCGGCGACCCGTTCCTCCCGCGCACCGGTGATCCGGCGCGCGACGGTGTCGGTCCTGGCCCGGCGCAGGGTGTCGGCCTGGGCCTTGCCCCGGCCCTCCGCCACCGCCTCCGCCAGATTGGCGAAGAGCGTGGTCAGCCAGAGCCAGGCGGTGATCGCCCAGCCGAACCAGTCGGTCGGGTCCATGATCGCGAGCGCGGTGGTGACCACCGAGCCGACCAGCACGACGAACATCACCGGCGACTTGATCATCACGCGCGGGTCGAGCTTGCGCAGTGCGTCCGGGAAGGACCTCAGAAGCTGCTGGGGGTCGAAGAGTCCGGCGCCGGCACGGTGGGCGGTTCCCGGGCCACCGGTGGGCGGCAGGTCTCCGTGGGGGGCGCGGACGGGGGTGGCGGTGCTCATGAGGCGAGCCCTTCGGCGAGCGGCCCCAGCGCGAGGGCGGGGAAGTAGGTGAGTCCGGTGATGATGAGGATCGTGCCGACGAGCAGCCCCGCGTAGAGCGGCTTGTCGGTGCGCAGCGTGCCCGCTGTCCCGGGCACCGGCTTCTGTTCGGCGAGCGAGCCGGCGAGGGCGAGGACGAACACCATCGGCAGGAACCGGCCGAGCAGCATGGCGATGCCGATGGTGGTGTTGAACCACTGGGTGTCGGCGTTCAGCCCGGCGAAGGCGGAGCCGTTGTTGTTGGCGCCGGAGGTGTAGGCGTACAGGATCTCGGAGAAGCCGTGCGCGCCGGAGTTGGTCATCGAGTGGCCCGGGGTGGGCAGGGCCAGCGCGACGGCGGTGAAGCCGAGGACGAGGGCCGGGGTGATGAGGAGGTAGCAGGCGGCGAAGGTGATCTGGCGGGTGCCGATCTTCTTGCCGAGGTACTCCGGGGTGCGTCCGACCATCAGTCCGGCGATGAACACCGCGATGACCGCCATGATCAGCATGCCGTAGAGGCCGGAGCCGACGCCGCCGGGGGCGATCTCGCCGAGCTGCATGCCGAGCAGTGTGATGCCGCCGCCGAAGCCGGTGTAGGAGGAGTGGAAGGAGTTCACCGCGCCGGTGGAGGTCAGCGTCGTGGCGACCGCGAAGATCGACGAGCCGGCGATCCCGAAGCGGGTCTCCTTGCCCTCCATGGCCCCGCCCGCGATTTCGAACGCCGGGCCCCGGTGGGCGAACTCGGTCCACATCATCAGGGCCGTGAAGCCGATCCAGATGACGGCCATCGCGCCGAGGATCGCGTACCCCTGCTTGAGCGAACCGACCAGCCGGCCGAAGGTCCGCGTCAGCGCGAACGGGATCAGCAGGATGAGGAAGATCTCGAAGAGGTTGGAGAGGGGGTTGGGGTTCTCGAAGGGGTGGGAGGCGTTGGCGTTGAAGTAGCCGCCGCCGTTGGTGCCGAGCTCCTTGATGGCCTCCTGGGAGGCGACCGCGCCGCCGTTCCATTCCTGGGTGCCGCCCATGAACTGTCCGACCTGGTGGATGCCGGAGAAGTTCTGGATCGCCCCGCAGGCGACCAGCACGATCGCGCCGATCACCGAGACCGGGATCAGGATGCGGACGGTGCCGCGCACGAGGTCGGCCCAGAAGTTGCCGAGTTCGCCGGTACGGGACCGGGCGAAGCCGCGTACGAGTGCCACCGCGACGGCCATGCCGACGGCGGCGGACAGGAAGTTCTGCACCGCGAGGCCGCCGGTCTGCACGACGTGGCCCATGGCCTGTTCGCCGTAGTAGGACTGCCAGTTGGTGTTGGCGACGAAGGACGCGGCGGTGTTGAACGCCTGGTCCGGGTCGATGGAGGAGAAGCCGAGCGACCCTGGCAGCGAGCCCTGTACCCGTTGCATCAGATACAGGAGGAGAACACTCACCGCCGAGAAGGCGAGCACACCGCGCAGATAGGCGGGCCAGCGCATTTCGGCGGCCGGATCGGCGCCGATGACTTTGTATATCCACTTCTCCGGCGTGTAGTGCTTCTCGGAGGAGTAGACCCTGGCCATGTAATCGCCCAGCGGGCGATAGGCGAGCGCGAGGGCGGCTATCAGGGCGAGCAGCTGGAGCACACCAGCGATCTGGGAACTCATTGCGGCACTCAGAACCTCTCCGGGAAAAGGAGAGCCAGTACGAGATACCCGATCAGGGAGACGGCCACGACGAGGCCGACGACGTTCTCGGCGGTCACAGCTTGGTCACCCCCCGGGCGATGAGAGCCACCAGCGCGAATACCGCGACCGTGGTGACGACGAAGGCCAGATCGGCCATCGCGAACTCCTGATTGACGTGGGGAAGAGAAATCGGCCCGTTGGCCGAGAAAAAGGAAACCTCGGCTTCGCCCCCCGGGTAAGCCGCTTTGACGGGCTCCATACGAGGACCGGAAATCCCTTGACGCGGGCCTGACGCGACCGGCCGTGCCCCACCACACAGCGCTTTGCCGGTTTCCACGGAATGTGACAGCCGCCGGTCACGGATGCGTTCCGGACGCGGCGGTCACCGTGCCCGGAACGCGCGTTGCCCGGGACGCCGAAGCGTCCCGGGCAACTTTCCCGCTTCCTCACGGGCGCGCGGAGCTCAAGCGCCTCCGCGCCGGTTCACAGCAGACCGAGCGACCGCAGGACCCGCTGCTGGGAGGGCGTCGGCCGGGCCGGCCAGTACACGTAGCACACCCCGCCCGTGCCGCTTCTGACCTGGCCGTTCGCGTCGTACCGCTTCGTGCGCAGCCAGATGTTCTCCCATTCGCGCCGGCGGTAGACCCGGCGTACCGCGTCGTTGTCGGGCGAGGCCGGGTCGTTGGCGATGACGTCACCCTCGGGGGTGAAGCCGATGACCGTCATCAGGTGGCCCGAGGTGCCGTATCCGGCGCCGGTCAGCTCCTCCTTCAGGAAGGACTGGGAGGTGATGACCGGGATTCCGGCGCGGATCAGCCGCTCCACGTCGGTGAGCGAGCCGAGCCGGGTGACGGCGGCGTTCATGTCGCGGTACGTGGCGGCGTAGGCGGCGTTGAACGGCCAGTTGCCGCAGCCGCCGTACTGGTAGTCGTAGGTGTGGCGGGCGGCGTGGCAGACCTGGGGGTCGGGCAGGCCGGGCTTGACCCAGGCGAGGTCGTCCGCGGTGGGCTTCCGGCCCCAGTACTCGATGATCATCTGCGAGGAGGTGGGGCTGCACCACGCCTCGCCGCCGTTGTCGTACTCGGGGTACTGCCCGATGTGGATGTTCTGCGAGTAGCGCGGCACGGGCAGTTCGCGGGCGAGCGCGGGGGCGCTCGCGGGCACGGTGAAGCGGTCGGGCACGTCGGAGGCCATCGCGCCGACCCGCCAGACGGTCGGGGTGAGGCGGCTGCCCGGGGCGCGGTACAGCGTCAGCCGCAGCCGGTAGGAGACCAGGCGTACTCCGCTCGCCGGGTCGTCCACCGAGAGGGTGTCCGTCCATACGGAGCTGTGCGGGTCGCCCTGGTCGTCGACGGAGGTACGACGGATGTCGCCGTCGCCCGCCGCCCAGCGGCCCATCACGAACCAGGGGGTCGCGGTGCCGTCCGCGTAGGCGCCGCTCAGCTCGACCTGGATCCAGGTGCCGGCCGGGGTGCGGGCGTTCCAGGAGGCGATCACCTCGGTGGCGGGGACGGCGGAGCGGTGGACGGCGGAGGTCCAGGTGGCGTAGTCCCAGGCGGCCGTCGTACCGGTGTGCGGGTCGGTGTGGTCGGTGCGGCCGGCCGGGGTGGCGATCACCAGGCCGGGGCGGGCGCCGGGAAGCACCCGGGTGCCGTCGCCCGTGCCGCAGCGCCAGTCGGTGTAGGTGTGCCAGAAACGGTTGTCCACGAGGGCTTTCGGGGCGGCGGCGGAGCCGGCGGGCGAGGACGGGGCGGTGGACGAGGACGCGGCGGCCGTCGCGGGCGTGGCGGAGGCCACCGTCCCGGCGCCTGCCGCCGCCGCGAGCGCGGCGGTCAGAACGGTTCTGCGCGAAGTCGGACTGGTCATGGTCGTGACCCCCGGTCGGATGCGGAAGGTGGTCTGCGGGTGCCGTTCGGTGCGCCAACTATCCCGGCTCCGGGCCGGATCGGGCCAGCGGTTCGGCAGCCGCCGCCGGACCAACATGGGTCTGGACCACTGGCGTGACCTGCGGTGGTGCGCGGCGCACCCCGGGGCGGCTCCGTGCCGGAACGTACCCTGGAGCCATGGACGACCTGGCCCGCCACGCCGATGACCTGCGCTCACTGCCCCCTTCCTGCGGACCGGTCCGGCTGGTGGCGGTCGACGGGCACGCCGGTTCGGGCAAGAGCACCTTCGCCGCCCGCCTCGCGGCGGCGCTGGGCGGTGCGCCGGTCCTCCATCTGGACGATCTCGCCACGCACGAGGAGCTGTTCGGCTGGACGGGGCGGCTGCTGGAGCAGGTGGTCCTGCCGCTGTCGCGCGGCGAGAGCGCCCGCTATGCCCCGTACGACTGGACGGAGCGCCGCTTCGACCCGGCGCGGACCCTGGAGCCGGCCCCGGTGGTGCTGGTGGAGGGGGTCGGCGCGGGACGCCGGGAGGTGCGGCCGTGGCTGGCGGCGCTGTGCTGGATGGAGCTGGAGCGGGAGACGTCCTGGGAGCGGGGCCGGCGCCGGGACGGCGAGGTGCTCACCGGGTTCTGGGACGGGTGGACGCGCGCCGAGGAACGGCATTTCGCCGAAGACCCGTCACGTCCGTACGCCGACACGCTGGTACGCCAGGTGCCGGAGGGGTACGTGTGGCTGCCGGGGCCCCGCGCGACAGCGGGAGAGAGCCGCATCGTCACCCACGGTAGCCAGGAGATCCCGCCATACTGAGCAGTCGGGAATCAGCTCAGAAGAGCCTCAACTCCGCTTGACCGGCGGGCCTTACTGGTCTTACGTTCTCATTGTGCGGCTTTTCGGAGCCCCCGCAGACGCGAAGCCCCCGGTTGTTCCCCCGTGATCGGGGGCTTCGCCCTGTGCTCCCCGCACCGTTCCGGCGACCACGCAGAGCGATGTACTCACCCTCGGTGACCACTCCTGAGGGTCGGTCAGGAAGCGGCCCCACCCCCGGTGCGCGGGTACGATGCAGCTCGGTGTGGTCAATTCCCTTCCTCCACGCCGTGATTCAGCACGCTCCGGTGGGCATGCTGTGCGGGCGGGACATCCTGGGGGCACGGTTTGTGGGGGACCTGATGGACATCGGCACACAGGGCGCTGGAGCCCCTGCCGACCTCGCCTGGCTGCGTGGCATGGACGCCTACACGATGGGCGCCTACCCGCAGGCCGAGGAGGAGTTCAGAGCCGCGGTGCGGTTCGATCCCGGCATGGCGGACGGCTGGCTCGGCCTCCACGCGCTGCGCATCGACACCACCACGGCCCTGTTGCGCATGTACCGGCACCGCGACCGCTTCGGCGAACAGCGCGCACGCCACCGACGTACGCTCAACTCCTGGTACTGGCTGGGCTGGTGGGTGCAGCCGGTGCTGGAGAGCCCGCGCGATCTGCTGCTGGCGCACGCCTCGCACTGGCTGGACGGGCGCCATGTGCCGGAGCTGGACCGGGCGTTGGCCGGACTGCCGCCGGTGGACGCGGATCCGCAGGTGCGGTTCCTGCACGCCTGCCGCTCGTATCTGGTCAAGGACTGGGAGCAGTTGGTGCGCTGCACCGAGCAGCTCGTCGACGATCCGATGCTGGGCATCGAGGCGGGGCTGTTCGGCGGGATGGCGCGGGTGCGGCTGGAGATGTTCGGGCAGGCGGAGCCGCTGCTGTCGGCCGCGCTGATGCGCTGCCGCAGCGAGCAGCCGCAGCGCAAGGAACTGCGCTACTGGCTGGCGCGGGCCCACGAGGGCACCGGGCGCAGTGCGGCCGCCCTGCCGCTGTACCGGGCGGTGCACCGGGTCGACCCTGCGTTCATGGACACCTCCGCCCGGCTGGCGGCGCTCGTGGAGGGCGACGGGTACGACGAGTCGGCGGACCTGGCCGCGGTGACCCTGACCGGTTTCGGTGCGGGGGTCCCAGGGGCGGAGGCGCAGCCGGAGGGCGACGCGCTGCTCGGCACCGATCTGGTGGACGGGCGCGAGTCCTGGCCGGTGGGCGAGGCGGGGCTGCTCGGCGACGAGCCGGCGCCCGGCCCGACCGTGCCCGTGGAGGGCGCCCGCCGCACCAGGACCCGTAAGCCGCCGCCCTTCCCGGCCGGGCCCAGCGATCCCGCCCTGCTGGCCGAGGCGCTGGCGCAGCTGGAGCGCATGGTCGGTCTCGAACCGGTGAAGCGTCAGGTCAAGGCGCTCTCCGCGCAGTTGAACATGGCCCGGCGGCGGGCCGAGCAGGGCCTGCCCGTCCAGCCGCCGAAGCGCCACTTCGTCTTCTCCGGCCCCTCCGGCACCGGCAAGACCACGGTGGCGCGCATCCTCGGCCGGGTCTTCTACGCCCTCGGGCTGCTCGGCGGCGACCATCTGGTCGAGGCGCAACGGTCCGATCTGGTGGGCGAGTTCCTGGGTCAGACGGCGGTCAAGGCCAATGAGCTGATCGACTCGGCGCTCGGCGGGGTCCTGTTCGTCGACGAGGCGTACAGCCTGGCCAACTCCGGTTACAGCAAGGGCGACGCGTACGGCGACGAGGCACTCCAGGTGCTCCTCAAGCGGGCCGAGGACAACCGGGACCATCTCGTCGTCATCCTCGCGGGCTACCCGGAGGGCATGGACCGGCTGCTCGCCACCAACCCGGGGCTCTCCTCCCGTTTCACCAGCCGGGTCGACTTCCCCAGCTACCGGCCGCTCGAACTCACCGCGATCGGCAGCGTCCTGGCCGCCGAGAACGACGACGTGTGGGACGAGGAGGCGGTGGACGAGCTGCGTTCCATCAGCGGCCATGTGGTGGACCAGGGCTGGATCGACGAGCTGGGCAACGGCCGTTTCCTGCGGACGCTGTACGAGAAGAGCTGCGCCTACCGTGATCTGCGGCTCTCCGGCTATCCGGGCGAGCTGACCCGGGAGGACCTGTCGACACTGCGGCTCCCGGACCTGATGCAGGCCTACGGCGAGGTGCTGTCGGGGCGCGGTCCGGTGGGCCGGGGCAAGCAGGAGCCCGGCGCGGTGTGACAGCGTGCCGGGAGCGTCGGCCCCCGGCACGGTGTCACGTCAGTGCACCAGAGCCCCGGACGCCGGGAGCCCCGGCGTCTTCGGCACGTCCACCGGGCGGCGGGGCACCGACACCGACCGGTGGGCCGGGTCGCGCACCTCCCCCACCAGCATCTCCAGGACGTCCTCCATGGCGACCAGACCGAGGACCCGGCCCGATCCGTCCGCGACCTGCGCCAGATGCGTCGCGGCGCGGCGCATCACGGTCAGGGCGTCGTCGAGCGGGAGTTCGGCCCGTACGGTCGCCATCGGGCGCCAGATCTGCTGCGGGACCGCCCGGTCGGCGTCCTCCAGCTCCAGGACGTCCTTGACGTGGAGGTAGCCCATGAAGGGGCCGCCGCCGTCCGCGCAGACCGGGAAGCGGGAGAAGCCGGTGCGCACCGTCAGCTCCTCGATCCGGCGCGGGGTCACGGACGGGTCGACCGTGACCAGGGAGGCCCGCTCCAGCAGGACGTCGGCGACGGGCCTGCTGCCCAGTTCGAGGGCGTCCTCCAGTCGTTCGGCGGCCTCCGGTCCGAGGAGACCGGCCTGTCCGGAGTCCTCCACGAGCCGGTTGAGCTGCTCGCTGGTGAAGACGGCCTCCACCTCGTCCTTCGGCTCCACGCCGAACAGCCGCAGCACCAGTCCGGCGCAGGCGCCGAGCGCGGTGGTGACCGGCCGGCAGAGCCGGGCGAAGACGACCAGGCCGGGGCTGAGCCAGAGCGCGGTCCGCTCGGGCGCCGCCATCGCGAGGTTCTTCGGGACCATCTCGCCGATGACCAGGTGCAGGACGACCACGGACAGCAGCGCGAGGGCGAAGCCGAGGGGGTGGACGAGTCCGTCGGGGACGTGCGCCGCGTGGAAGACCGGCTCCAGGAGATGGGCGACGGTCGGCTCGGCGACGGCTCCGAGGGTGAGGGAGCAGACGGTGATGCCGAACTGGGCGGCGGCCATCATCTGCGGCAGGTTCTCCAGGCCGTGCAGGACCGTGCGGGCCCGGCCCGACCCCTGGGCGGCCAGCGGTTCGATCTGGCTGCGGCGGACGGAGACGAGGGCGAACTCGGCGCCGACGAAGAAGCCGTTCGCCAGCACGAGGAGGGCGGCGAGGAGGAGTTGGAACATGCTCATCGCGCGGCCTCCAGCAGGCCGGGGGCGGCCGTCTCCGGCAGCGGGCCGGACGTCCGGGTGAATCGGACCCGTTCGGCGCGGTTGTGGCCGACCTGGCGGACGGAGATCCGCCAGCCGGGGAGTTCGGCCCGGTCGCCGGGGGCGGGGATGCGGCCCAGGAGTTCCGCGACGAGTCCGGCGACGGTCTCGTACGGTCCGTCGGGGACGTCCAGGCCGCTGCGGCGCAGGGTGTGGACCCGGCAGCTGCCCTCGGCGTCCCACACCGGGCGGCCGTCCTCGCCGGTGGCGGTGGTCAGCTCGGGGCGGTCGGAGCCCTCGGCGTCGTGCTCGTCGCGGACCTCGCCGACGAGTTCCTCGATGATGTCCTCCAGGGTGACGACGCCGGCGGTGCCGCCGTATTCGTCGACGACCACGGCTATGGGCTGTTCGTGGCGCAGTCGCCGCAGCAGGTGTTCCACCGGCAGCGTGCCGGGCACCAGCAGCGGGGCGACGGCGATCCGTCCGGCCGGGGTGCGCAGGCGCTCGTGGGCGGGGACGGCGAGGGCGTCCTTGAGGTGGACCATGCCGATGACCTCGTCGATGCGGTCCCGGTAGACCGGGAAGCGGGAGAGGCCGGTGGCGCGGGTGAGGTTGAGGACGTCCTCGGCGGTCGCGGAGGAGTGCAGGGCGCTGACCTTCACCCGGGGGGTCATGACGTGCTGGGCGGTGAGGCCGGCCAGCGAGAGGGTCCGGACGAAGAGGTCGGCGGTGTCCTGTTCCAGGGCCCCGGCCTCGGCGGAGTGCCGGGCGAGGGAGACCAGTTCGCCCGGGGTGCGGGCGGAGGCCAGTTCGTCGGTGGGCTCGACGCCCAGGAGGCGCACCAGCCGGTTGGCCAGGGCGTTGAGGAGGGTGATCACCGGTCGCAGGAGCGCGGCGAAGCGGGCCTGCGGTCCGGCGACGAAGCGGGCCACCTGGAGCGGCCGGGAGACGGCCCAGTTCTTGGGCACGAGTTCGCCGACGATCATCTGGACGGCGGAGGCCAGCAGCATGCCGATGACGACGGCGACCCCGGACACGGCGCCCGCGGGCAGTCCGGTGGCGGTGAGGGGTCCGGCGAGCAGCCGGGCCAGGGCCGGTTCGGCGAGCATGCCCACCACCAGGGAGGTGATGGTGATGCCGAGCTGGGTGCCGGAGAGCTGGAAGGAGAGTTCGCGCAGGGCTTCGACGACGGTACGGGCCCGTCGGTCGCCCTCGGCGGCGGCGCGTTCGGCGTCGGGCCGGTCCACGGTGACGAGCCCGAATTCGGCTGCCACGAAGAACCCGTTGGCGAGGATGAGGAGGAAGGCCGCCGCGAGGAGCAGCAGGGGGGTGGTCATGAGGCCGCCGCCTCCGGGGAAGGGGCGGCGCAGGTACTACCGGACGATCCGTCCATTGCTGGAGGGAGTCACTCCTTGGGTCGCAGGAAGAACCCCGCGGGCCCGGGATGGGGCCGTGGTACGGGCGGGGCGGGGCGCACGGGGCGCCGCCGCCCACCAGAGTAGACAAGAAGGCCCCGCGTCGGGCAGGGGCTCAGCCGCTGCCGGGGGTGTCGTCGTTCCCGGTGCCGCGCGACTCGGCGAGGTCGCGCAGGGCGCGGGCGTCGCGGATGGCCTGCTGCTTGGCCAGACCGGGCTGGATGCCGAGGGCGGGCAGGCTGGTGCCGTCGCTGAGGTCGAGGAAGACCCAGGGGTCGCCGGAGCGCAGGTTGACGCGGAGGATCTCCTCCCACGCCAGCCTGCGGGACCGGGTGAGGTTGACGACGGTGACCCCGGAGTCGTCGGCGGTGACCCGGGGCCTGCTGAGCAGGGCCAGGACGCCGAAGAAGAGGGCCGCGACGAAGATGAAGCTGACCCGCTCCCCCGGGTTGAGCCGCTCCAGCATCAGGGCGATGACCGTGATGACGAGGAACATCGCCAGGCCCACGCTCAGCAGGACCACCCGGGTGAGGATGGGCCGGAAGGTGACCGGCAGGGCGGGGAGTTCGGGCCTGGGCGCGGACATCGGGTCTTCTCTCGGGGGTGCGGGGTGGCCGGTGCCGTCAGAGGCGGCAGGCGTGGATGGCCGTGGTGAGGATGGCGCGGGCGCCGAGCTCGTACAGGTCGTCCATGATCCGCTGGGCCTCCTTGGCGGCGACCATGGAACGGACGGCGACCCAGCCCTCGTGGTGCAGCGGGGAGATGGTCGGCGACTCCAGGCCCGGGGTGAGGGCGACGGCGCGCTCCAGGTGCTCGACGCGGCAGTCGTAGTCCATCATCACGTAGGACCGGGCGACCAGGACGCCCTGGAGGCGGCGGAGGAACTGCTGCACCTTGGGGTCGTCGGCGGGGGCGCCGTTGCGCCGGATGACGACGGCCTCGGAGGTCATGATCGGCTCGCCGATCACCTCAAGACCGGCGTTGCGCAGGCTGGTGCCGGTCTCCACCACGTCGGCGATGATCTGGGCGACACCCAGCTCGATGGCGGTCTCGACCGCGCCGTCGAGGTGGACGACGGAGGCCTTGACGCCCGCCTTGTCGAGGTGGTTGGCGACGATGCCCTCGTAGGAGGTGGCGATCGTCATGCCGTCGAAGTCCTGCGGGCCCGCCGCGGTGCCGGGCTTGGTGGCGTAGCGGAAGGTGGAGCGGGCGAAGCCGAGCTGGAGGATCTCCTCGGAGTCGGCGCCGGAGTCCAGCAGCAGGTCGCGGCCGGTGATGCCGATGTCGAGCTTGCCGGAGCTGACGTAGATCGCGATGTCGCGCGGGCGGAGGTAGAAGAACTCCACCTCGTTCTCCGGGTCGACCAGGACCAGCTCTTTGGACTCCTTGCGCTGCTGGTAGCCGGCCTCATGGAGCATCGCCATCGCAGGTCCGGAGAGTGAACCCTTGTTGGGGACGGCGATGCGCAGCATGAGGTCGGCTTCCTTCGTGCGGAGGGGAGAGATGAGAGACGGGGCGTGCGGAGCTCGGGACCGGCTCAGAGATGGGCGTAGACGTCGTCGAGCGAGATCCCGCGCGCGACCATCATCACCTGGACGTGGTACAGCAGCTGGGAGATCTCCTCGGCGGCGGCTTCCTTGCCCTCGTACTCGGCGGCCATCCAGACCTCGGCGGCCTCCTCGACGACCTTCTTGCCGATGGCATGGACGCCCTTGTCCACCAGTTCGGCGGTGCGGGAGGTCGCGGGGTCGCCTTCGGCGGCCTTGAGCTGGAGCTCGGTGAAGAGCTCTTCAAAGGTCTTGTTCGCCATGATGGTCCTCAGAATACGGGGTCGCCGGGGCGCACTCAGCGCCAGGGTTCGCTGACGGTGCGCAGCGTGGCGGCGGTGGCCACGGCGGCGGTGACCGCTTCGTGCCCCTTGTCCTCGTTGGACCCTTCGAGGCCGGCCCGGTCGAGCGCCTGCTCCTCGGTGTCGCAGGTCAGTACGCCGAAGCCGACGGGAACACCGGTGTCGACGGTGACCTGGGTGAGGCCGAGGGTGACGCCCTGGGAGACGTACTCGAAGTGGGGGGTGCCGCCGCGGATGACCACGCCGAGGGCGACGATCGCGTCGTAGCCGCGTCCGGCGAGCACCTTGGCGACGACGGGCAGCTCGAAGGAGCCCGGCACGCGGAGCAGGGTGGGCTCGTCGATGCCCAGCTCGCGCAGGGCGCGCAGGGCGCCGTCGACGAGGCCGTCCATGACCTTCTCGTGCCACTGGGCCGCGATCACGGCCACGCGCAGGTCGCCGCAGTTGCGTACGGACAGTTCGGGTGCACCCTTGCCGCTCATGTTTCTCCTGAAGACGCTGATGTGGGAATGGTCGTTACTGGTTGGCGCAGGTCGACGCGGGGGCGTCGAGCCAGGGCAGATCGTGGCCCATGCGGTCGCGCTTGGTGCGCAGGTAGCGCAGGTTGTGCTCGCCGGCCTGGACGGGCATGGGCTCGCGGCCGGTGACGGCGAGACCGTGGCGGACGACGGCCTCGGTCTTGTCGGGGTTGTTGGTCATCAGCCGCAGGCTGGTGACGCCGAGGTCCGCGAGGATCCGGGCGCCGGCCGCGTAGTCGCGGGCGTCGGCGGGCAGGCCGAGCTCCAGGTTGGCGTCGAGGGTGTCCACGCCGCGCTCCTGGAGTTCGTACGCGCGCAGCTTGGAGAGCAGGCCGATGCCGCGCCCCTCGTGGCCGCGCAGATAGACGACGACGCCCCGGCCCTCCTCGGTGATGCGCCGCATGGAGGCGTGCAGCTGGGGGCCGCAGTCGCAGCGCTGGGACTGGAAGATGTCGCCGGTCAGGCACTCGGAGTGGATCCGGACGAGGATGTCCTCGCCGTCGCCGATCTCGCCGTGGACCAGGGCGACGTGCTCGACGCCGTCGACGGTGGAGCGGTAGCCGTACGCGGTGAAGTCGCCGAACGCGGTGGGCAGCCGGGTCTCCGCCTCGCGGCGGACGGTCGGCTCGTTGCCGCGGCGGTAGGCGATCAGGTCCTCGATGGAGATGATCGTCAGTCCGTGCTTGCGGGCGAAGGGCACCAGCTCGGGCAGCCGGAGCATCACGCCGTCCTCGCCGGCGATCTCGACGATCGCGCCGGCCGGGCGCAGTCCGGCGAGCCGGGCGAGGTCGACGGCGGCCTCGGTGTGGCCGTTGCGGACGAGGACGCCGCCGGAGCGGGCGCGCAGCGGGAAGATGTGGCCGGGCCGGACGAAGTCGCCGGGGCCGGCGACGCCGCCCGCGAGCATCCGCAGGGTGGTGGCGCGGTCGGCGGCGGAGATGCCGGTGGTGACGCCGTGGGCGGCGGAGGCGTCGACGGAGACGGTGAAGGCGGTCTGCATCGACTCGGTGTTGTGCTGGACCATCTGCGGGAGGTCGAGGCGTTCCAGCTCGTCGCTCTCCATGGGCGCGCAGATCAGGCCGCGGCACTCGCTCATCATGAAGGCGACGATCTCGGGGGTGGCCTTCTCGGCGGCGATGACGAGGTCGCCCTCGTTCTCGCGGTCCTCGTCGTCCACGACGACGACGGGGCGGCCGGCGGCGATGTCACGGATGGCCTGCTCGACCGGGTCCAGCGAGAGGTCCTCGGCGAGCGGGTCGTGGCCGGGGTGCAGCCAGGTGGGCTGAGCAGTCATGCCGTGGCTCCTTCCAGAGCGGGTGTCCGCGTACGCAGCCACCAGTCGCGCATGCCCCACAGGACGAGCGCGCCGTAGATGATGTAGACGAAGCCGGAGAAGGCGAAGCCGTTGGCGAAGTTCAGCGGGACGCCGACCAGGTCGACCAGCAGCCAGGCGAACCAGAACTCGACCATGCCCTTGGCCTGGGCGTACATCGCGACGACGGTGCCGACGAAGATGTACGCGTCCGGCCACGGGTCCCAGGACAGCGACGGGAAGGCGGTGAACAGGCCGCCGACGGCGAGGGTGCCGAGGGCGGCGGCGCCGATCAGCACGCCGCGCTCGCGCCAGGTGGCGAAGCGGACGGCGATGGAGCCGTCCTGGGCCCGCTGCCTGCCGCGGTTCCAGGACCACCAGCCCCACAGGGCGACGACGATGACGACCAGCTGCTTGCCCGCGCTGCCGGAGAGGTGGGCGGAGGCGAAGGCGACCAGGAGGATGGCGCCGGAGAGCAGCTGGGCGGGCCAGGTCCAGATGGAGCGTCGCCAGCCGAGGGCCAGGGCGACCAGGCCGATGATGTTGCCGATCATGTCCGACCACTTGATGTGCTGGCCGAACACGGTGAAGGCCTCGGAGTTGAGCCAGTTCGCGGCGTTCATCGCGGGTCCTGTCCGGCCCGGTCGCCGAGCATCCGCTCGACGTACTTGGCGACGACGTCCACTTCCAGGTTGACCGGGTCGCCGGGCTGCTTGTGGCCGAGCGTGGTCAGGTCGAGGGTGGTGGGGATGAGGCTGATGGTGAAGTGGTCGGCCGCCGCATCGACGACGGTGAGGCTGACGCCGTCGACGGTGATGGAGCCCTTCTCCACGACGTAGCGGGTCAGCTCGGGCGGCAGCGAGACCTTGACGATCTCCCAGTGCTCGGAGGGGGTGCGCTCGACGATGGTGCCGGTGCCGTCCACATGGCCCTGGACGAGGTGTCCGCCGAGCCGGCCGCCGAGCTCCATCGGGCGTTCCAGGTTGACCCGGGAGCCGGGGGCGAGCGCGCCGAGGCTGGAGCGCTTCAGCGTCTCGGCCATCACGTCGGCGGTGAATTCGCCCTCCGCGGTGTCCACGACGGTGAGGCAGACGCCGTTCACCGCGATGGAGTCGCCGTGCTTGGCGCCCTCGGTGACGACGGGGCCGCGCAGCCGGAAGCGGGAGGCGTCCGACAGCCGCTCGACGGCGGTGACCTCACCCAGTTCTTCGACAATTCCGGTGAACACTCAGTTTCCCTTCCGAGCAGGGGCGGGGACGGCGGTGATGCGCAGATCGGGGCCGATGGGCACGGTCTCGGTCACATCGAGGCGCAACGCCCCGGAGATGGTGGAGATTCCGGCGTCGGCGAGGGCGGCGGGGCCCGCGCCGAGCAGGACCGGGGCGAGATAGCCGACGACCTTGTCGACCTTCCCGGCGGCGACGAAGGCTCCGGCGAGGGTGGGCCCGCCTTCGAGGAGTACGGAGCGGACGCCGCGCTCGTGCAGGGCGGCGAGGAGGGCGTCGAGGTCCAGGCCGCGTCCGGCGGCGCGGGGTAGCCGCAGGACGGCGGCCTCGGGAAGGTGATCGGCCGGGGCGTCCTCGGCCACGGCGACCAGCGTGGGCGCGGTGTCGTCCAGGACCCGGGCGCCGGGCCGTACGGCGGAGGCGTTCGTGTCGACGACGACCCGCAGCGGCTGGGTGGCGCCGTCGACGCCGCGTACGCCCAGCTGCGGGTCGTCGGTCCGGGCGGTGCCGGACCCGACGAGCACCGCGTCGGCCTCGGCGCGCAGCCGGTGGACGTCGGCGCGGGCCTCGGGCGAGGTGATCCAGCGGCTGGTGGCGTCGGCGGCGGCGATCCGGCCGTCGAGCGTGGCGGCGTACTTCCACAGGACGTACGGCCGGCCGAGGCGCACCGAGGTGAGCCAGGCGGCGTTGCCCGCCTCGGCCTCGTCGGCGAGGAGGCCCTGCTCCACCCGGACCCCGGCCGCGCGCAGGGTGTCGCCACCGCCGGTGGCCTGCGGGTTCGGGTCGCCGACCGCGTACACGACACGGCTGATCCCGGCGGCCAGGAGGGCCTGGGCGCAGGGGCCGGTGCGGCCGGTGTGGTTACAGGGTTCGAGCGTGACGTAGGCGGTGGAGCCGCGGGCCCGCTCGCCGGCCGCGCGCAGGGCGTGGACCTCGGCGTGCGGCCCTCCGGCGCGCTGGTGGAAGCCTTCGCCGACCAGGTTTCCGGCGGCGTCGGTGATCACACAGCCGACGACCGGATTGGGGCTGGTGGAGCCGAGACCGCGCGCCGCGAGCGTGATCGCTCGGCGCATGGCGGTGATGTCGGCTGCGGTGTCCACCGGGTCCTCCTGCCTCTTCGGGCACGGACTCCGGGGCCTGTCGATGACGACAGATGAAGCGGCTGATCAGGGGAAACGCCGAAATCCCGAGAACGGGAAACGCCAGGAACGCACGGAGTCCCGGGAGATTCCCGGCCATGCGTCCGCCGACGGCGGCGTACCGATGACAAACCGCCGCGCACTGCCTCCCATCCGGACTTTCACCGTCGGTCCAGGAATTTCACCTGGTCAACCGGCCGCTGGCTGCGGACGGGTCGCGGACTGTAACCGCCGGTTCGGAATTGCACCGACCCCGGAGTGCGCTGCTATTGGTACGCAACCAGTCTGCCACGGTCGCCTCTCGGCCATGCGGGTGAGGGCTGTGGGCTGGGTCACAACGGAAGCAGCGGATCCCTGGCGTGTTCACGTCGACGCGAAGTCGACAACGTAGTCATCGACGCGGCAGCGGAAAAGTTGACCGTTAAAGGTCCAGACCTATTGACGCACTGGTCTAGTCCTCTTAATCTCTGCGTCACCTCCGAGGTTCGGTCCGGCGGTGTGCGCACACCAGGACCCCGACACGACCCACCCCTTTGCCAGTTGTGTTCTGCCGACCTCCCCAGGAGGAACGACCACATGCTGTCCCCCACCCGAGCGAGAGCCACCCTGCTCGCCGCCGGCGCCGCCGTCGCCGGACTGCTGTTGAGTTCACTCGCCGCAGGTCCGTCGGCCGCCGCCGATCAGAGCTCCTGTCGCCCCGACGGGCTGTATCAGACCCCCGGCGTCGACGTCCCCTACTGTTCGGTCTACGACGCCGACGGCCGCGAGAAGATGGGCGCCGACCACCAGCGGCGCGTTATCGGTTACTTCACCAACTGGCGTACCGGCAAGGACGGCAAGGACGCCTACCTGGTCCCGGACATCCCGTGGGACAAGGTCACGCACCTCAACTACGCCTTCGCGCACGTCGACGGGTCCAACAAGCTCTCGGTCGGCCCCGACAGCGCCGACAACGCCTCCACCGGCATGACCTGGCCCGGTGTCGAAGGCGCGGAGATGGACCCGGCGCTCCCCTATAAGGGGCACTTCAACCTGCTGACGAAGTACAAGAAGCAGCACCCGAACGTGAAGACCCTGGTCTCCGTGGGCGGTTGGGCCGAGACGGGCGGCTACTTCGGCCCCGACGGCGAGCGCGTCGACTCGGGCGGCTTCTACTCGATGGCCACCAACGCCGACGGCTCGGTCAACCAGGCGGGCATCAACACCTTCGCCGACTCGGCCGTCGACTTCATCAAGAAGTACGGCTTCAACGGCGTCGACATCGACTACGAGTACGCGACCTCGATGAAGGACGCGGGCAACCCGCTGGACCACGCACTGTCCAACGGCCGCCGCGCCGGGCTGGTCAAGGGCTACGACGCCCTGATGAAGACGTTGCGCGAGAAGCTCGACCGCGCGGGCGAGGCCGACGGCAAGCACTACCTGCTGACCGTCGCCGCCCCCTCCTCCGGCTATCTGCTGCGGGGCATGGAGACGTACCAGATGCAGAAGTACCTGGACTACGTCAACATCATGTCCTACGACCTGCACGGCGCCTGGAACGAGTACGTCGGCCCGAACGCCTCCCTGTTCGACGACGGCAAGGACGCCGAACTGGCGCAGGCGGGCGTGTACTCCACCTCGCAGTACGGCGGCACCGGCTACCTCAACACCGACTGGGCCTACCACTACTTCCGCGGCTCGATGCCGGCCGGCCGGATCAACATCGGCCTGCCGTACTACACCCGCGGCTTCAAGAACGTGCAGGGCGGCACCGACGGCCTGTGGGGCAAGGCGGCCACGACCGACTGCCCGGCGGGCGCGGGACTGACCAAGTGCGGTGACGGCGCGGTCGGCATCGACAACCTGTGGCACGACAAGGACACCAACGGCAAGGAATCGCCCGCCGGTTCCAACCCGATGTGGCACGCGAAGAACCTGGAGAAGGGCATCGTCGGCGACTACGTCACCGACTACGGCTTCCCCGCGAACACCCAGCTGACCGGCACGTACGCCCGTAAGTACGACTCCACGCTGGTCGCCCCGTGGCTCTGGAACGCCGAGAAGAAGGTGTTCCTCTCCACCGAGGACGAGCAGTCGGTGAAGGCCAAGGCCGACTACGTCGTGGACCAGGGCATCGGCGGCACGATGATCTGGGAGCTGGCGGGCGACTATCAGTGGAACGCGGCCAAGGGCCAGTACGAGACCGGCTCCACGCTGACGACCGCGATGTACGACGCGTTCAAGTCGGCGGCCCCGTACGGCGCGAAGCGCTCCACGATCGACCTGCCGACCGAGGCGCTGGACATCGACGTCTCCTTCGGACAGTTCCCGCTGGGCGACTCCAACTACCCGATCAGCCCCAAGCTGAAGATCACCAACCGGACCCAGGCCACGCTGCCCGGCGGTACGGAGTTCCAGTTCGACTACTCCACCTCCGCCCCGGCCAACGCCAAGGACCAGTCCGGCTTCGGTACGACGATCATCCGCAGCGACCACACGGCGGCCAACAACATCGGCGGCCTGAAGGGCGACTACAACCGCGTCTCGCTGAAGCTCCCGGCCTGGCAGACGCTGGCCCCGGGCGCCTCGGTGGAGCTGGACTTCGTCTACTACCTGCCCACCTCCACCCCGTCGAACTGGACCGTGACCTTCGGCGGGAAGTCCTACTCCCTCGCCGGTGACCTGGCCCGCGGCACCACCGTGGTCGAGCCCGGCACCGGGACCAGCCCCACGCCGACGCCGGACCCGACCGGGCCGACGCCGACCCCGACCCCGACGCAGCCGGGCGGCGACTGCTCGACGGCGGCCTGGAACGCGGCCACCGAGTACACCGGCGGCTCCGTCGTCAGCCACGGCGGCCACGAGTGGAAGGCCTCGTGGTGGACGAAGGGCGAGACGCCCGGATCCACCGAGTGGGGCCCCTGGAAGGACCTCGGCGCCTGCTGAGGCCTCCCGCGCCCTCCGGCCCGGTGCGAGCGGTTCGCCCCGCTCGCGCCGGGCCGGGCCGCGCTCCGTCAGACTGGCCCCATGACGACGATTCTGGTCACTGGCGCCACCGGAACACTCGGCCGGCAGGTCGCGGAGCGCCTGCGCACCGAAGGGGCCGACGTCCGCGGCCTCAGCCGCCGCTCCCCCTCGTACGCCGTCGATCTGCGCGACGGCAAGGGGCTGGACGCGGCGGTCGAGGGGGCGGACGTGATCGTCCACTGCGCCACCGCCCCGCGCGGCGGCGACGACGTGGCGGCGGGGTTCCTCATCGACGCGGCGAAGCGGGCCGGGACACCGCATCTTCTCTACATCTCGATCGTCGGCGTGGACCGGCTGCCGCTGGGCTACTACACGGTCAAGCACCGGGTCGAGCGGATGATCGAGGACTCCGGGCTCGGCGCGACGATCCTGCGGACCACGCAGTTCCACGATCTGGCCCTGCGCATCCTGTCCGGAGCGGCGAAGCTGCCCGTGCTGCCGGTGCCCTCCGGGGTGGCGCTCCAGCCGGTCGACAGCGGTGAGGTCGCCGACCGGCTGACGACCCTGGCGCTCGGCGCTCCGGCGGGCCGGGTGCCCGACCTGGGCGGCCCCGAGGTCCGTGAGCTGACCGACCTGGCCGGGGCGTTCCTGCGGTCCACCGGCCGGAGCCGACGGATCGTACCGGTCCGGCTGGCGGGCAAGGCGTACGCGGGCTACCGGCGCGGCGACCACCTGGCGCCCGAACACGCCCTGGGAACCGTGACGTTCGAGGAGTTCCTCGACCAGCGCCGTCGCCGTCCGGCCTGAGCGGAGTTCCGGGTCGTCAGCCGCCCGGGGAGAAGAGCGCGTCCTGCGCCGCGTCCCGCGCCGGTTCGCTGGGCGACGGGGCGGTGCTGCGCGGTGCGCTGATCACGGCGCGGGACGCGGCGCAGG
>MUNB01000311.1:296-7556 GCA_002154345.1 Streptomyces griseus | reverse complement strand
CCTCCGACGGGACCCGCACCCGGCCCGGGCGCGGCGGAGATCAGCCCCCGCCAGGTCCGCATGGTCTTCCTCGGGCTGATGCTCACCCTGCTGCTCGCGGCGCTCGACCAGATGATCGTCGCCACCGCCCTGCCGAAGATCGTCGGTGAGCTGCACGGCCTGGAGAAGATGTCCTGGGCGGTCACCGCCTACCTCCTCGCCTCCACGATCGTCCTGCCGCTCTACGGCAAGCTCGGCGACCTCTTCGGCCGCAAGGGCGTCTTCCAGTTCGCCATCGTGGTCTTCATCATCGGCTCCGCACTGGCGGGCTGGTCGCGCACCATGGACGAGCTGATCGCCTTCCGCGCCCTCCAGGGCATCGGCGGCGGCGGCCTCATGATCGGCGTCCAGGCGATCATCGCGGACATCGTCCCGGCCCGGGAGCGCGGCCGCTACATGGGGCTCATCGGCGCGGTCTTCGGCCTCGCCTCGGTCGCCGGACCGCTGCTCGGCGGGTTCTTCACCGACCACGCCTCCTGGCGCTGGTGCTTCTACATCAACGTCCCCTTCGGCCTGGTCACCCTGGCCGTCATCGCGGTCGTCCTCAAGCTGCCGAGGCCCGCCGTCCGGCCCCGCCTCGACGTCCTCGGCGCGGTGCTGCTCGCCGTCGCCTCCACCTGCCTGGTGCTGGTCACCAGCTGGGGCGGCACCGAGTACGCCTGGGGCTCGCGCACCATCCTGGCCCTCTCGGCGGGCGCGGTCCTCACGACGGCGCTCTTCGTCCTCGCCGAACACCGGGCCGCAGAACCGATCATTCCGCTGCGGCTGTTCCGCGACTCCGTCTTCAACGTCACCGGCCTGGTCGGCGCGGTCGTCGGCATCGCGCTCTTCGGTGCCGCCAGCTACCTCCCCACCTATCTCCAGATGGTCGACGGGGTCAGCGCCACCGAGTCCGGGCTGCTGATGCTCCCGATGATGATGGGCATCGTCGGCGGCTCCGTCGTCTCCGGCCAGCTCATCACCCGCACCGGCCGCTACCGGATCTACCCGATCGTCGGCAGCGCCGTCTCGGTGGTCGGCATGGGGCTGCTGTCCCTGCTGGAGGCGGACACCTCCCCGCTGGTGTACAGCTTCTACCAGGCCGTTCTCGGCATCGGCATCGGACTGGTCATGTCCGTTCTGGTGCTCGCCGTGCAGAACTCCGTACGCCCCTCGGACCTCGGCACCGCCACCAGCGCCAACAACTACTTCCGGCAGATCGGCGGCAGCGTCGGCGCGGCGATCTTCGGCACGCTGTTCGCCGGGCGGCTCTCCGACGCCCTCGGCGTACGCCTGCCCACCGGCGCGGAGCTGCCCGACCCCGAGTCGATCACCCCGCAGATCGTCCACGCGATGGAACCCGCGCTGCGCGACGCCTACATCCAGGCGTACGTCGACGCGATGCCGCGCATCTTCCTCTACCTCGTGCCGGTGCTCGTGCTCGGCCTGATCCTCGCCTTCTTCCTCAAGGAGAAACCGCTGGTGTCCCACCACAGCCCCGAAGCCGCCGCCGAGCCCACGACCACCCAGATCCCCGCCGCCCGCGCCGACTCCGGCCGCCCGGCCACCGGTTTCCTCTCCGGCGTCCCGGTCCACGGCAGCGTCCAGCACCCCGACGGCACCACCGTCTCCCGGGCCGCCCTCACCCTCATCGACGTCCAGGGGCAGCAGGTCGGGCGCGGGGCCAGCGGCGAGGACGGGCGGTACGCGCTGAGCGTGCCCGGCGCCGGCTCGTACGTCCTGATCGCGGCGGCGGGCGGACACCAGCCGCAGGCCGTCAGCGTCACCGTGGGCGAGCGTCCCGTCGAGCTGGACGTGGTGCTCGGCGGCGCCGGACGCCTCGCCGGATCCGTCCTCACCCCCGACGGCGCCCCCGTACCCGACGCGGCCGTCACCCTCACCGACGTACGCGGCGAGGTCGTCGCCTCCACCCGGACCGGGCGCGAGGGCGGCTATGTCATCGGCGAGCTGATCGCCGGTGAGTACACCCTCGCCGCCAGCGCCCCCGCCTTCCGCCCCGCCGCCCTCCCGGTCAGCGTGCAGGCCGCCCGCGAGACCCGGCAGGACATCGAGCTGGCGGGCGGAGCGGTCCTGCGCGGCGTCGTCCGGGCCACCGGCGGACGCCCCGTCGAGGACGCCCGGGTCACCCTGCTCGACGCGGCGGGCAATGTGGTGGACACGCTCACCACCGGGGCGGACGGCTCGTTCCGGTTCGTCGATCTGTCGTCCGGCGAGTACACCGTGATCGCGGCCGGCTACCCGCCGGTCGCCACCGTCCTCCAGGTCGCGGGCGGCGGCCGCACCGAACGCGACCTCCAGCTCGGCCACGAGGACTGAGGCGTACGGGACGGGGCGGGCCGGACCCCGGGGCCGGTGAGGCTCCGGGGTTCAGCCCGCCCCGTCCCGTACGACCTCGCCGGCCTGCTCCCGCAGCGGGTCCTCCGCCACCAGCCGCATCAGCGCCCGCGCCCCCGGGCTCAGGCTCCGCGCCGCAGGCAGCACCGCCACGCTCTCGTACACCGGCCGGTGCCCGCCCGCCAGCTCCACCGTGACCAGCCGGGCGGCCTCCGGCTTCCGGGAGAAGTGGTGCGGCACCACCGCGATCCCCAGCCCCTCCTGCACCAGCTCCAGCAGGCTGTGCACATCGTTGACCTCCAGCCCCACGGTCCGCCGCACCCCGGCCGCCGCGAACGCCTCGTCGGCGGCCCGGCGCGGCCCCCAGTCCGGGTGGAAGTCGATGAACGACGCCCCCGGCAGCTCCGCCCACCCCACCTCGGGCCGCCCGGCGAACCCGTGCCCCGCCGCACACAGCAGCACCATCGGCTCCCGGGCCAGCGGCACCAACTCCCCGCGCCACTCCGCCGGGCTGACCGTCGCCGCGAACGCCAGGTCGAGGCGGCCGCCCGCCACCCCGTCCAGCAGACTGCTGGTGCCCTCCTGCCGCAGCCTCAGCTCCATCTGCGGATGCTCCCGGTGGAACGCCGCCAGCAGCCGCGCCGGGCTCACCCCCGCCACGCACTGCTCGACCCCCACCGTCAGCGTCCCGCGCAACAGCCCCCGTACGGCGTCGACCGCGTCCCGCGCCGCCCGCGCGCCCGCCAGCGTGCGCTCCGCCTCCACCAGCAGCGCCCGCCCGGCCTCGGTGAGCCGGACCGTGCGCGTGGTGCGGCTGAACAACGGGGTCCGCAGCTCCTGCTCCAGCGCCCGTACGGAGGCGGAGAGCCCGGACTGCGAGACGGCGAGGCGCTCGGCGGCGCGGGTGAAGTGCTGCTCCTCCGCCACGGCGACGAAGTGCTCCAGCTGACGCAGTTCCATGATTGAGCAATGTAGGCGATGAATCCGAGTGGAATCTCCTGTTGGACTGCTGGATCGATCTGCGGAAGCCTGGTCTCCGTTCCCCTCGTACGCCCCGGATCTCTCCAGCGGAGCCTGCCCATGTACCTGCCGTCCGCCGACCGCTACTCCGCCATGCCCTACCGGCGCACCGGCCGCAGCGGTCTCCTGCTGCCCGCGCTCTCGCTCGGCCTCTGGCACAACTTCGGCGGCGACCGGGCGCCCGAGACGCAGGGCGCCATCCTGCGCCGCGCCTTCGACCTCGGCGTCACCCACTTCGACCTGGCCAACAACTACGGCCCGCCGCCCGGTTCGGCCGAGGAGACCCTGGGCCGCGCCCTGGCGACCGACTTCGCCCGGCTGCGCGACGAGCTCGTCATCTCCACCAAGGCGGGCTACCACATGTGGGAGGGGCCGTACGGGGAGTGGGGCTCGCGGAAGTATCTGCGCTCCTCGCTCGACCAGAGCCTGAGGCGCCTGGGCGTCGAGTACGTCGACATCTTCTACTCCCACCGCCCCGACCCGGACACGCCCCTCGAAGAGACCATGGGTGCGCTCGACTCCGCCGTACGGCAGGGCAAGGCGCTGTACGTCGGGCTGTCCAACTACTCCGCCGCGCAGACCCGTGAGGCCGCCGCGATCCTGAAGGACCTCGGCACCCCGCTCCTCATCCACCAGCCCCGCTACTCGATGCTCGACCGCCGCATCGAGGACGACGGGCTGCCGGACGTCCTGGACGAGCTGGGCGCCGGGTCCATCGCCTACTCGCCGCTGGAGCAGGGCATCCTCACCGACCGCTATCTGAACGGCATTCCGGCCGGATCCCGGGCGGCCGGCGCGAGCCCCTTCCTGTCCGCCGACGCCGTCACCCCGCAGCTGGTGGAGCGGCTGCGCGCGCTGGACGCGCTGGCGAAGGAGCGGGGCCAGTCGCTCGCGCAGCTGGCCCTGGCCTGGGTGCTGCGCGGCGGCCGGCTCACCTCCGCCGTCGTCGGCGCGAGCAGCGTCGCCCAGCTGGAGAACAGCGTCGAGGCCGCCCGGAACCTCGACTTCACCGAGGACGAGCTGTCCCGGATCGAGGAGCTGCTGCGGGACGCGAAGGCCGCCTGACGCGGATCAGGCGCCGGAGAGCGGTACGGGCGGGGCGGCCGGCAGCACATGGTCGCCCGCCTTGTCCGTGCTCAGGCACAGCGAGCAGACCATGGCCCCGTGCGTGGCGCAGGCGGCCAGGTCCGGGCGCTCGAAGGACTGCCCGCAGACGTGGCAGTCGTACGCGTCCGCGCTCGGGTTGCCCTCGGCGTCCAGCAGCGGCACCGGCATGCCGTCGTCGCCCCGGCGCAGGTAGTACCGGCCCCGGGTGACGATCGCCATGACCGGGGTGAGGACGAAGGCGATCACGACGGCGGCGACCGGGGAGTACGGCTGGACCGTGTCGCCGAAGGCGTGGAAGTACATTGCGATGGACAGCCCGGAGGCGGCGGTGAACGCCGTCACGCCGACCGGGTTGACCGCGTAGAGCATGCCGCGACGGAACTCCGGGGCGTGCGGGGACAGCTTCAGCAGGTACTTGTTGACCCCGATGTCGGTGGCGACGGTCACCACCCAGGCGATGGCGCAGTTGGAGTAGAAGCCCAGGATGCTGTTGAGGAAGCTGAACATGTCGGCCTCCATCAGGATCAGCGCGAAGGCCAGATTGACCAGGACGAAGATCATGCGGCCGGGGTAGTGCTTGGTGACGCGGGTGAAGGAGTTCGTCCACGCCAGCGAACCGGAGTACGCGTTGGTGACGTTGATCTTGATCTGGCTGATCACCACCAGCACCACGGCCAGCGGGACCACCAGCCAGGACGGCATCATCGCGTCGAACGCCCCGCGGAACTGCTGGATCGGCTCGGTCGCCGCGGCCGGCCCCACCTCGGAGAGGATGTAGACGGCGAGGAAGACGCCGATGGCCTGCTTGACCGCGCCGAGCACCACCCAGCCGGGACCGGCCATGACCATCGCCGTCCACCAACCGCGCTTGTTCGCCTCGGTCTTCGGCGGCATGAACCGCAAGTAGTCGATCTGCTCGCCGATCTGGGCGATCAGCGAGAGGCAGACGCCCGCGCCGAGCAGCACGGACGCCGTGTTGAGGCTGCCCTCGCCGTCGGTGCCCGCGTAGGCGAGGAAGCTGTCGACCGTGCCCGGGTCGGTGGCGACCAGGTAGACCAGCGGGCCGACCATCAGCAGCAGCCAGATGGGAGTGGTCCACACCTGGAGCTTGCTGAGCGCCTTCATCCCGTAGATGACGAGCGGGATGACCATGAGCGTGGAGACGGCGTAGCCCAGCCACAGCGGGAGCCCGAAGCCGAGTTCCAGGCCCTGCGCCATGATCGCGCCTTCCAGGGCGAAGAAGATCACGGTGAAACTGGCGAAGATGACGGCGGTGAGGACCGAGCCGTAGTAGCCGAAGCCGGAGCCCCGGGTGATCAGGTCCAGGTCGATGTTGTAGCGGGCCGCGTAGTAGGCGAGCGGGAAGCCGGTGACGAAGATGAGGGCCGCCGCGACGGTGATCGCGACCAGGGCGTTGCCGGTGCCGTGGGCCATGGCGATCCCGGCGCCGATGGAGAAGTCGGCCATGTACGCGATACCGCCCAGCGCGGTGGTCGCCACGACCATCGGGGTCCAGCGCCGGTAACTGCGCGGCGCGAAACGGAGCGTGTAGTCCTCCAGCGTCTCCCGCACCGCCTGACGTTCGTCGGGGGCGGCGGGCGGTGCGGGGTCCGGTGGAGCCGGTTCGGCGAGCTGTGCGCGGGTGTCCATGGCGGGCGACGCTAGGCAGTCGCCATTACCCTCGCGTACGGCCGGTGTGAAGGCGGCGTTTCGGTGGGCTCACCGCATGGTGACGGTGCGTCAGGGCGCGATGCCCACCCCGTCGATCCGGCCCCAGGCCCGCTCCTGGGCCGCGGTCATGGCGGGCCAGCCGAGCCCGCCCGGCCGGGGCAGCACCCGGGAGGCGTACGAGGACGGGCGGAAGGCCGGATCGTAGAAGCAGCCCGTGCCGTACGTCCGGTCGAAGGCGGCGCACGACTCGGCCAGCGAGCGCACGGTGGG
Organism: Streptomyces griseus; assembly: GCA_002154345.1. Taxonomy (GTDB): domain Bacteria; phylum Actinomycetota; class Actinomycetes; order Streptomycetales; family Streptomycetaceae; genus Streptomyces; species Streptomyces caviscabies. The sequence goes on along the minus strand of MUNB01000311.1, from coordinate 1,115 downwards.
CTTGTGGCCGGTGCGGGCCCAACGGTCCAGCGCGGTGATCGAGTTGGCGTACTCCGCGCTGCTCAGCCCGGAGTGCTCGCTCTCCCGGGTGAAGCTCTGCACGAGCCGGTGCTCCCGGCCCGCGCCGCGCAGCGTGGCCCGGTAGGCGGACTCGTGCTCGACGAACGCCGTGGGGTCGTCGATCGCGTGCAGGGTGAGGACGGGCAGCGACACCCGCCCGGTCAGGTCGCTGTCCCACGAGAGGTCCCGGCGCGCGGCGGGGTCCGCCGAGAAGCGCTCCACGCCCGCGTTCAGCGCCCGGTCGTCGTGCGAACCGGCATACCGCACACCCCGGTTGGAGAAGGGGTTACGGCCCTCCAGCCGGGTCGAGACGATGTCGCGGAAGGTGAACGTCGCGAACCGCAGATGCGACTCCAGCGACCGCTCCGGAACCCCGGTGACCGCCAGGATGTCGTCGAGGTTGCGCTGCTGGAGCGCGGTCCGGGCGGCCGGGTCGGCGTCNNAGTACTGGTAGACCACGCGCAGGTCCACACGGTAGTCGTAGCCGCGCGAACCGCCGCCCAGCACGCCGTTGGTCAGCAGCACCCCGTCGTACGCCCCCGGCTTCGTGCCGTACGTCTCCGCCACCTTGGCGGCCACGTTCCCGCCCCAGGACTGGCCGTGCACGAAGGTCCGCTCCGGCTTCCCGAACCGGTCGAGGAACACCCGGCGCACGCTCTCGGTGTCGGCCGCCGCCATCCGGGTGCCGTAGCCGCCGCGCCGGTAGGAGGAGCCGGCCCAGGCGTACCCCTCCTGGACCATGACCGCCCAGCGCTCCAG
>MUNB01000311.1:0-186 GCA_002154345.1 Streptomyces griseus | reverse complement strand
CCGAGCCTTTCCGGCCAGCGCCGCCGGGCAGTCGGCGGCGACCGGGGCCCCGGCGGGGCTGCCCGCCGGAGCGGGCGCGGCCGGGGCCTTGCCCGCGGTGCCGAGCAGCAGGGCCGTGATCGTGGCGGCCAGCGCGGCGGAGCGGAACCGGTGGCGGCGGTACATCGGCCGGACACGGGCGGGCGG
>MUNB01000310.1:2636-2875 GCA_002154345.1 Streptomyces griseus | reverse complement strand
CCCGGGCCCCTCCCCGTACAGGGTCGTACGGACGTCAGCGCAGCAGGAAGTCCCGGGCGAGCGACTGTGCCGCCCGTTCCAGCAGCGGCCCGGCCTGGGCCATGGACACCGCCGGGTCCGGTTCCAGCTCGGCCAGGGCGTAGGCGCGGCGGATGCCCGCCTTCTCCAGGGCCTCCGGGGGCAGGGCGAGGCGGCCGCAGACCGCGACGACCTCGATCCCGGCCGCGCGGGCGGCGGCG
>MUNB01000310.1:0-2598 GCA_002154345.1 Streptomyces griseus | reverse complement strand
CGCGCCCGCGCCGGGCAGGGCGGCCGTCTCCGGGCCCAGCACCGAGGCGAAGTGCGTCAGGGCCGCGTCGAGGACCGCGATGTCCTCCTCGCTCGCGCCCTTCTGCCGCCCGTACACCTCGGGGGCGCCCTTGGGCCCGGTCAGCGGGTTGTCCACATCGCTGGCCAGGACCAGGTCGACGTCCGCCAGGCGCGGGTCGAGCCCGGACAGGTCGGCCTCGGCCAGCTCGGCGAGCGGTCCGCCGCCGGGGCCGACGGGCTTGCCGTCCGCGTCCAGGAAGCGGGCGCCGAGGGCGGCGAGCATGCCCGCGCCGCCGTCCGTGGTGGCGCTGCCGCCGACCCCGAAGACGATCGTCGTGGCACCCGCCTCCAGGGCGGCCCGCAGCAGTTCGCCCGAGCCGTACGTGGTGGCCGTGAGCGGGGCGAACACCCCGTCGGGCAGGAGCTGGAGGCCCGAGGCCTCGGCCATCTCCACCACGGCGGTGGACCCGCGCAGCGCGTACGCCGCCGTCACCGGCTCCCCGAGGGGGCCGGTCACCCGCGCCTCGCGGCGCTCGAATCCTGCGGCCACCGCCGCCGCGACCGTACCGTCGCCGCCGTCCGCGACCGGCAGGGTCTCCACCCGCACGCCGGGCACGACGCGCCGCAGCCCGGCCGTCACCCGCTCCGCGACCTGTACGGCCGTGAGCGAGCCCTTGAACTTGTCCGCCGCGACGAGCACGCGCGCGGTCTCCACATCTGCTCCGTCCGTCACCTTGCATCCCTTGCTTTCGAACAGGCAGTCGCGCCGCCCCGACCTTATCCGCACGACCCCTGATCTGCCCATGGCCGTCCACGGCCGGACGGTCCGGACCCGTGCCACTACGCTGGCGGCCGTGACGACTCACGATGCCGACTACGCCGCGTACATCGCCGGGCTCCCCCGGGTCCTGGCCGGTGCCGCCACGCTCTTCCGTGACGTGGAAGGGCGGATCCTGCTCGTCGAGCCGAACTACCGCGAGGGCTGGGCGCTGCCCGGCGGGACGGTCGAGTCGGAGACCGGCGAGGGCCCCCGGCAGGGCGCCCGGCGTGAGACGGCGGAGGAGATCGGCCTCGACGTGGCCCCGGGGCGGCTGCTCGCCGTGGACTGGGTGCGGGGTGTGGGCCGGCCGCCGATCGTGGCGTACGTGTACGACGGCGGGGTGCTGACCGCCGCCCGGCTGGCGGCGATCCGGCTCCAGGAGGAGGAGCTGCTGTCCTGGAAGCTGGTGGCGCCCGCCGATCTGGACGGCTTTCTGCTGGGCGCGCTCCGCCACCGGGTTCGGGCGGCGCTGGCGGTCCTGGTCTCCGGCGGCGGACCGGCGGAGCTGGAGGACGGCGAGCCGGTCGCGTAGGCGCGCGAAGGTCGCGTACTCCCGCGAAAGTCGCGTTGTCGCGGGAAAGCGGCTGCGGGCGGTCAGCCCTGCTGCGCGTCCGGCTTGATCTCGACGTCGCGCGCCGCGCCCTCGCGCTCGGCGACCACGGCCTCGGTGCGGTGGCCGCGCGCGATGTAGTCCCGCACCACGAGTTCGACGGCGTCCTGGGGGTTCCCGACCCCCGCGAGCACCATGACTTCGACGACGAGTTCGGCATCCAGACTGACGGTCACCTTGGCCATGCGCGGACCCTACCCCGGCATGTTCCGCGCGTGGGCCGCTTCCCGCCGCTTTCCCGGAAGGGCGACGCCGGGCGGGCGGGACCACCATCCGGCCCGGCCCCGATGTGTGGCCGGACGCCATCGTCGTGGGCCGTCGCGGGTTCCTAGTCTCGTCGCAGCCGATGCGACGAGAGGTGTGCGGATGAGCAGGGACAAGGTGGTCGCCGACGCGGCGGACGCGGTCGCGGACGTGGCGCGCGGGGCATCGCTGGCGGTGGGCGGTTTCGGGCTGTGCGGGATACCCGGTGTGCTGATCCACGCGCTGCTGGAGCGGGGCGCCGGTGAGCTGCGGGTGGTGTCCAACAACTGCGGCGTGGACGACTGGGGCCTGGGCCTCCTGCTGCGGGCGGGGCTGATCGCACGGATGACCAGCTCGTACGTGGGTGAGAACAAGGAGTTCGCGCGCCAGTATCTCCAGGGCGAACTGGAGGTGGAGCTCGTCCCGCAGGGCACCCTGGCGGAGCGGTTGCGGGCCGGTGGTTCGGGCATCCCGGCGTTCTACACCCCGGCCGGTGCGGGCACCGTGATCGCCGAGGGCGGTCTGGCCTGGCGGTACGGCGCGGACGGCTCCGTCGCGGTCGCCTCGCCGCCCCGGGAGACCCGGGTCTTCGGCGGGCAGGAGCATCTGCTGGAGGAGGGCATCACCACCGACTTCGCGCTGGTGCGCGCCGCCGTGGGCGACCGGCACGGGAACCTCCGCTTCGACTCCTCCGCCCGCAACTTCAACCCGCTCGCCGCGATGGCCGGGCGCATCACGGTGGCGGAGGTGGAGGAACTCGTCGAGCCCGGCGAACTCGCCCCCGACGACGTCCATCTGCCCGGCGTCTTCGTCCAGCGGGTCGTCCCCATCGTCCCCGGCGACCCGCACGCCGAGAAGCGCGTCGAGCGCCGTACCGTCCGCACCGCCCCCGCCGCTCACGCCGC
>MUNB01000031.1 GCA_002154345.1 Streptomyces griseus | reverse complement strand
GGGACGGACGGGACGGACGGGGTGCGCTGCTCGGAATCGGGCATGAGGCTTCGGGGCTCCCATTCGGGCCGGGGGCGAATCGCGCTGACGAACCGGAGGGCGGTGGGACGTGAGCGGCAGGAGGCCACCGGTTCGGGGCGGCCCGTCCGCCCGGAACCGGACCGGCGCACTGCCGGGACCGGTCGGCCATCAGGATGACCATCGCCCGGAGCGGTTCCGCCCCACGTCGGCACGCCGCCCCGGTCCCGGCAGCCGGATTCCGGTCGTCCCCGCGGCCGTCGGCCGTATCCGCGGTCGGCCCCGACGGCCCCCGGTTTCCTTGTCCTGCCGGGCTCGGCGGCCCCACCCGCCCACAGGCACTGTCGACATGGCGACTCTTTGACGCCGCCTTCGGACTCCCGCGACGGGTTCCCCCGAAAGGAGGACAGGGGCTCCGACCACCGCCGTACGGATCCGTCCGGGCACGGCTGCCGCGCAGGTGAGGTGCCGCCCGGCCGCGCACCGGACCGGCGGCCCTTCACTCGCCTCGGGGTGGCGTACTTCGTTCGGGTGAGCAGCGGAGATCGAGGCGCGTTCTCCGCCGCTCGTCTGCCATTGTGTGCCGTGCGCCGGAGATCACCGGGTCCGAAAGGCCCGATAACCCCCGTCCGGACGGGTGGTCGGAGAACCGGCGAGCAAGCACCAGCCGCACCGGACCGGCCGGACGAGCCGGACCGTGCGCGGTGCGATCGCCGGTGACGATCCGCGACGCAGGACGGCCGGTGCCGTCGTCCTCCTCCCGCATCCGGTCTCCGTAACGGCGGCACCGCCCTCCCTCCGCACACGGCCGGCGATCCGCCCCCTCTCACCGCCCTTGGAGCCACGCTCGTGCACGTCGCACTCACCGGCGCCACCGGATTCCTCGGACTACGCCTGTTACGTCGCCTGCTCGACGCCCATCGGTCGGTGACGGTCCTGACCCACGCCGGGTCGGGGGACGCGCTGCACCGCATCACCCGGTTCTTCGAAGTGACCGGTGCACCGCAGGCGTTCATCGCCCGGCTCCCCGATCGGCTGCGGGTGGTGGAGAGCGATCTGACGCTGCCCCGGCTGGGGCTGCCCGCGCGGACGTTCCAGGAACTGGCCGACAGCCTCGACGCGATCTGGCACAGCGCGGGCAGCATCAATCTCGAAGGGGACCTTCCCGAGCTGCGCCGGACCAACGTCGAAGGGACCCGGCGGGTGCTGGAGCTCGCGGCCTCGGGCCGTGGGTCGCCCGTGGTCCACCACGTGAGCACCGCGTTCGTGGCCGGGGCGCGGCGGGACGGGGTGGCGTACGAGGACGAGCTGGACGACACCGGTGGTTTCGAGAACGCCTACGAACGGTCCAAGTACGAGGCGGAACTGCTGGTTCACGCCTGGTCCCGGAAACACGGTCGTCCGGTCCTCGTGCTGCGGCCGAGCATTCTGGTCACCGACCTGCCACCGCACCCCGAGCTGCCCTCGCACCCACTACAGGTCGTCGAGCGGATCCTGCGCGACGCGCGAAGCGCCGCCGCTGCGGGCCCGGCACCGTACAGCGGCGCGACCGCCTCGGGCGACGTCGCCGGGCCCCGGCCGCGCGTCCGCGCCGTGGGGCATCCGCACGGCCGGCTGAACCTGCTGCAGGTGGAGCACGCGGCCGAGGTCATGGTGCGGCTGGCCGGTCTGCGGCCCTCCGGCGGGGTCGACACGTACCACGTCATCCATGACCGCGATGTGCCCGTGCCGGTGGTCGTGGCCCTGCTGGAGCGGCTGGTCCCGATCGCGATCGACCTGGTCGCCGCCAAGCCGGAGCGCCCGTCGGCGCTGGAGGCGCTGATCGACTTCTACCCGGGTGTGACGGCCTACCTCGCCCATCGTCGGCGGTTCGACGCCACCCGGGTCAGGGTCCGGCTGGGGCCGTCGGCGGTCTCGGCTCCGGTGGGCCTCGACCACCTCTGGTCCGGTCTGGCCCCACAGGACAGGCCTCTCCCCGCCCCCCTGCCACCGCAGATCCCCACGACCGTCTCCTGACCGGCCGACCTCCTGACCTCCTGACCTGCCGATCTCCTCTTCCGTTGGAGTCTTCGCGTGTCCGTCCTCACCGTTCCCGGCGCCACCGCCGCGCCCCCGCCGGACTTCTCGCCCGAGGGGATCGCGGCCCGCGCCCGGCGGATCCGGGAACCCGTCCATGTCGTCAGCGGGCCGGACGGCCGGGAGCTGGGGCTCGCGACCGGCCCGTCGCCCGGCGGCCAGGTGCTGGGCACGCTGCCACCGCTGTACCCCGAGTGGCTCGGCGGCCGTACGTTCTGCGAGGCGCACGGCGTCCGCTTCCCCTATGTCGCCGGTGAGATGGCGAACGGCATCGCGACCACCACGATGGTCGCGGCGATGGCCCGGGCCGAGATGCTCGGATTCTTCGGGGCGGGAGGTCTGGCGTACGACGAGGTGGAGCGGGCCGTGCACACGCTCGCGCACGAGCTGGAGTCCCGCCCGAACTGGGGTGTCAACCTCATCCACTCACCGGCCGAACCGGCGCTGGAGTTCCGGGTCGCCGAGCTGCTGCTGCGCTGCGGCGTCCCCCGGATCTCCGCGTCGGCGTTCATGGAGCTGACCCCGGCGGTCGTGCTGTGCGCGGCCCACGGGCTGCGCCGGGGCGCGGACGGCGGCGTCGTCCGGCGTACACGTCTGTTCGCCAAGGTCTCGCGGCCCGAGGTGGCCGAGAGGTTCCTCTCCCCCGCACCGCCCGCCCTGCTGGAGCCACTCGTCGCCCGGGGGAAGCTCACCCGCGAGGAGGCGGAGCTGGCGGCCCTGGTGCCGGTGGCCGAGGACATCACCGTGGAGGCGGACAGCGGTGGGCACACCGACAACCGGCCGTTGTCGGTGCTGCTGCCGAGGATCACCGTCCTGCGCGACGCGTTGTGCCGGCGGTTCGGCTACCGCCGGCCGGTCCGGCTCGGCGCGGCCGGCGGTCTCGGCACACCGGACGCGGTGGCCGCCGCCTTCGCCCTCGGCGCGTCCTACGTGGTCGTCGGTTCGGTGAACCAGACGGCGGTCGAGGCGGGCCTGTCCGACGAGGCCAAGGCGATGCTCTGCGAGGCGGACGTCGCCGATGTGGCCATGGCGCCCTCGGCCGACATGTTCGAACTCGGTGTGAGGCTCCAGGTGTTGTCCCGGGGCACGCTGTTCGCGCAGCGGGCCCGCCGGCTGTACGCGGCGTACCGGGACCACGGATCGCTGGAGGAGATCCCGTCCGCGCTGCGCACAGCGATCGAACGCGATGTGCTGCGCGCCCCGTTCGACGAGACCTGGCGGCACACGCGCGCGTTCTGGGAGCGGCGCGATCCCGCCGAGATCGCCCGTGCGGAGGCCGACCCCAAGCACCGTATGGCCCTGGTGTTCCGCTGGTACCTGGGCAGCTCCAGCCGGTGGGCGATCTCCGGGGAGGAGGCGCGGCGGGCCGACTACCAGATCTGGTGCGGACCGGCGATGGGCGCGTTCAACCGGTGGGTGGCGGGCACCTTCCTGGCCGAGCCGGCGCACCGGTCCGTGGTGCAGATCGCGCTCAACCTCCTCGAAGGGGCCGCCGTGCTCACGCGCGCCCATCAACTGCGCACCTACGGCGTTCCGTTGCCGACGGAAGCGTTCACCTGCCCGCCGTGCGAGCTGGCGTGAGCGGCCCCGGAGCGACCGACGTGCCGGTACCGACCGTTCGACCCCGAGGAGAGACCGTGCCCGGCTCCACCCCCCGTCAGGTCCCCGTCGCCGTGGTCGGCGTGGGCGCTCTGGTGCCCGGCGCGACGGACGCGGCCGGCTACTGGCGGATCGTGACCGGCGGCCGCGATCTGCTCACCGAGGTGCCCGCCTCCCGCTGGCGGGTGGAGGACCACTACGACCCGGACCCGGCCGCCCCCGACAAGACGTACGCCCGTCGGGGCGCCTTCCTGCCCGAGGTGGACTTCGACCCGATGGCCTACGGGGTGCTGCCGTCCAACCTGTCGGCGACGGACACCTCCCAGCTGCTCGCCCTGATGGTCGCCGACCAGGTGCTGAAGGACGCCGGCGGCCTGGGCGGGGTGGACCGGGACCGGACCGGTGTCGTTCTCGGCGCGGCCGCCCTCGAACTGCTTCCGCACATGTACGGGCGTGCCCAGCGCCCGCTGTGGCTCGCGGGTCTGCGGGAGAGCGGACTCGGCGAGGCCGAGGCGGAAGCGGTCTGCGACCGCATCGCGGCGCGCTTCGAGCCATGGCGGGAGTCGTCCTTCCCGGGGCTGCTCGGCAACGTGGTCGCGGGCCGGATCGCCAACCGGTTCGATCTGCACGGCGTCAACCACACCACCGACGCGGCCTGCGCCAGCTCGCTGGCGGCCCTGTCGACGGCGGTCGGTGAACTGGCCCTCGGCCGGGCCGATCTGGTGATCAGCGGTGGCGTGGACACCGGGAACGACGTCGGCATGTTCCTGTGCTTCTCCAAGACGCCCGCGCTCTCCCCCAGCGGCGACTGCCGCCCGTTCTCGGCCGCGGCCGACGGCACCATGCTCGGCGAAGCGGTCGTCATGTACGCGTTGAAGCGGCTGTCCGACGCGGAGCGTGACGGCGATCGGATCCACGCGGTGATCCGGGGCATCGGCACCTCCTCCGACGGCAGGAGCACGGCGATCTACGCCCCGCTGCCCGACGGTCAGGCGCGGGCCCTGCGCCGCGCCTACGAGGAGGCGGGTTACGGGCCGGAGACCGTGGAGCTGGTCGAAGCGCACGGGACCGGCACGAAGGCCGGAGACACCGCCGAACTCGCCGCGCTCACCGAGGTGTTCGCCGCTTCGGGGCGCAAGGACGGCCAGTGGTGCGCGATCGGCTCGGTCAAGTCGCAGATCGGCCACACCAAGTGCGCGGCGGGTGCGGCGGGGCTGCTCAAGGCGGTGCTGGCCCTGCACCACAAGGTGCTGCCGCCGACGGTCAAGGTCGACCGGCCGAACCCGGCAGCCGCTGCCCCGGACGGCCCGTTCTACGTCAACACCAAGGTCCGCCCCTGGGTGCGCCCGGCCGGTCATCCGCGCCGCGCGGCGGTGTCGAGTTTCGGCTTCGGCGGCAGCAACTTCCATGTCACGCTGGAGGAGTACACGCCCTCGTCAGGACCGGGACGCGCGGCCCCGCGCCATCGCACGGCCCCGAGCGAACTCGTCCTGTTCAGCGGCGACTCCCCGTCGGACCTGGTCCCGCCCCTGCCGGACGACGGCCGTCCGCTGGCCGCACTGGCCCGGGAGAGCCACGCCGCCTTCTCGTCCGCCGCCCGGGTGCGGCTGGCCGTCGTCGCCACCGATGCCGAGGACCTGCGGAAGAAGTACGCGCAGGCGGCCGAGGCGATCCGGCAGCGGCCCGACGCGGCGTTCTCCACACCGTCCGGCATCCGGTACGCGTACGGAAAGGGCTCGCCCGGCCGTATCGGCTTCCTGTTCCCGGGGCAGGGGGCCCAGTACGTCGGGATGGGGGCCGGTCTCGCGATGCTGGCTCCGGCCGCCCAGACCGTGTGGGACCGGCTGGGGCCGACCCGCTTCGACGGGCGGGCCCTGCACCGGGTCGTGTTCCCGCCGCCCTCCTTCACCGACGAGGAACGCGCTGTGCGGACGGCCCTGTTGGATGCCACCGAGTGGGCACAGCCCGCACTGGCGGTGCACGCGCTGGCGCTGCTGGAGGTGGTACGGGGGCTGGGGCTGCGGCCGGACTGCGTGGCGGGCCACAGCTTCGGCGAGCTGGTGGCGCTGCACTGCGCGGGGGCGCTGGACGCCGACGCGCTGGTGGGTCTGGCCCGCCGCCGCGGTGAGCTGATGCGGGACGCGGCGACCGCTTCCGGCGCGATGCTGGCGGTGGCGGCGGACCGGGCGCAGGTGGCCGAGGTGCTGGCCCGTGGCGGCTTCGGTGACCTGTGGCCCGCCAACCACAACGCACCGCGCCAGGTGGTGCTTTCGGGCTCGGCGGAGGCGGTCGCGCGTGCCGAGAAGGCGTTCTCGGCGGCGGGGGTCGGCACCCGTCGGCTGGCCGCGTCGACCGCCTTCCACAGTCCGCTGGTCGCCCCGGCCGTCGAACCGCTCGCCGCGTATCTGCGCACGGTGCCGCTCGCGGAGCCCCGGCTCCAGGTCTACGGCAACGCGGACGCGCGACCGTATCCCCCGTCGCCGGACGAGGTGCGCCGCCGGATCGCCGGTCACCTCGCCTCACCGGTGCTCTTCGAGGACCAGATCGAGGCGATGTACGCGGCGGGTGTACGCACCTTCGTCGAGGTCGGCGCGGGTGCGGCGCTGACCGGCCTGGTCGGGCAGATCCTCGGCGACCGCGAGCACGCGGCGGTGCCCCTGGACCGGCCGGCCCGCCCCGGAGCCGATACCTTGCACGCCGCGCTCGGCGAACTGGCGGTACGCGGCGTCCCCCTCGAACTCGACACCCTCTGGGCCCCGTACGCCCCGCCCGAAGCCGCAGCGAAGGAGCCCGAGCCCCGGATGACCGTGAAGATCAGCGGCGGCAACTACGGTCAAGCGCCGCCGCCGCGCGCAGAGTTCGCCGTGCCGCCACCACGGGCCGCGTCCGTCGAGACGTCGCCGCGTGCCACGTCCGTCGAGGCGTCGCCGCCCGCACCGGCTCCCGCACCCGTATCCGTACCCACTCCCGTATCCGCGTCCCACACCCCGGCGGTTCCCATGCCCGCGCACGTCCCTTCCCCGATCCACACCCCGCAGCCGCCGTCGTACGGGACGGCTGTCGCCGACGGCGACCGGCTCGCCGCCGTCGAGAGCGTCCACCGGCAGACGGCGGAGGCTCATGCGGCCTGCCAACGCCTGATGGCGGAGAGCCACATGGCGTTTCTGCGCATGACCGAGACGACTCTGTCCGCCATGCTCGGGATGCCGGACGCGGACGCAGAGGTGGAGCTGACGGCCAACGCGCCGGCGCTGCCGCTGCCGCTGCCCCGTGCTGCGTCACCGCGCCCCGCACCGGCGGCCGTTGCGCCGTCTGCCACATCTGCCGCATCTGCACCTGCACCTGCACCTGCACCTGCACCTACGTCGGTTCCGGCGGTTCCAGCAGTTCCAGTGGTTCCAGCAGTTCCGTCAGCTTCTGCCGCAAGCGAGGTCCCCGCGCCGGAGGCCACTCCCGCTTCCGTCGACGACTCGGTGTCCCTGTCGCCGTCGGAGCTGGAGGAGTTGCTGCTGTCGGTGGTGGCCCAACTCACGGGCTATCCCGCAGCCATGCTCAACATGGACATGGAGCTGGAGGCGGATCTCGGCGTCGACTCCATCAAGCGCGTCGAGATCCTGTCGGCCGTGCGCCGGCGGGTGGGTGATGTGGCGGCGGGTGACGTCGGGCGACTCGGCAAGCTCCGTACGCTGCGCGAGATCGTCGAGGCGATCACGGGCGACGCCCGGCCCGTCGCGACCGTCGGGTCGTCCGTGGTCGCCGAAGCCCCTGCCCCGGCGGAAGCGGACCACGGGGCCGCCCAACGACCGCCGCTGACACGGCTGGTGCCGCGCATGGTGGCGGCTCCGGTGTCCGGGCTGGTGACGGCGGGGCTGCTGGACGGTCCGGTCGTGGTGACCGGCGAGGGCGGTGGCGGGTGCTCGATCGTCTCGCTCGTGGCCCGGAAGCTCACCGAGCACGGCGTGGACGCGACCGCCGCGAAGGAGGTGCCCGAGGGCGCCCGTGGTGTCATCCACCTCGGAGCGCTCACCGCGAGCGGTGATCCGGACGCGGCGCGGGAGGTCCACCGGTCGGCGCTGCGCGCGGCGCGTGCGGTGGCGTCACGGGCGGCGGCGGACGGCGGGGTGTTCGTGAGCGTCCAGGACACCGGGGGCGACTTCGGGCTCGGCGGCCGCGCGGCCGGCCGGGCGTGGCTGGGCGGGGTCGCCGGGCTGGCCAGGACCGCGGCGAAGGAGTGGCCGGACGCCTCGGTCAGGGTCGTCGACTGCGAGCGGGGCGGCCGGGACGACGAGGAGGTCGCCGAGGCCGTCGTACGGGAACTCCTCCGGGGCGGGGGCGACCCCGAGGTCGGTCTCCGCGTGGACGGCGCCCGCGCCGTCCTGCGCATGGCGGCCGAGCCCGTGACGCCCGGCGGCGCGGGCCGGATCACCGCCGACTCGGTGATCGTGGCCACCGGCGGGGCGCGCGGGGTGACCGCCGCCGCCCTGCTCGACCTGGCCCGGACCCACCGTCCGCGGATCGTGCTGCTGGGCCGGACCGATCCGGCCGCCGAGCCGGCCGGGCTGGAGGCGGCGGCCGACGAGGCGGCGCTCACCCGTCTGCTCGCGGACCGTCCGGCCGAGCTCGCGGCGGACTCCTCGCCCGCCCGGATCGCGGAACGGGCCCGGGAGATCCTGGCAGCGCGCGAAGTACGGTCGACCATCGCGAAGTTGGAGGCGGCGGGGTCAGCCGTCCGATACGTGCGGGCGGACGTCCGCGACGCCGACGCCCTCGCCCCCGCACTGCGCGAGGTGCGCGAGACCTGGGGGCCGGTCACCGGCATCGTGCACGGCGCGGGAGTGCTGGCCGATAAGCTGATCGCCGACAAGACCGACGAGCAGGCCGAGTTGGTGATGTCCACCAAGGTGGACGCTCTGCGGGCGCTGCTGGCGGCGACGGCGGACGATCCGCTGGACACGATCTGTCTGTTCTCCTCGGTGGCGGCCGTGTTCGGCAACGCGGGGCAGAGCGACTACGCCCTGGCCAATGAGGTGCTCCGCCAGGTCGCCTCGGCCGAGCAGGCACGCCGCCCCGGCTGCCTGGTGCGGTGCGTGGCCTGGGGGCCCTGGCAGGGCGGCATGGTCACCCCCGCCCTGGCCGCGCACTTCGGCAGGTCCGGGGTGCCGCTGATCCCCCTGGCGCAGGGTGCCGCCGCGTTCACCGCCGAGCTGGACGGGGCCGTCGGCGAGGTCTGCGTCGTCCTGGCGGCCGGGGACGATCCGGCCGCCCTGTCCCCGGCCGCCAGGACGAC
>MUNB01000309.1 GCA_002154345.1 Streptomyces griseus | reverse complement strand
GTACGTGATCGACGGGCCGGCGCCGCCCTCTCCTCGCTTGGTCTAGACCATAGGGGTGAGGGTCGGGAGGGCGTCAAGGGGTGTGTCCCGTTGCGCTCGCCGGAAGGGGTGCATTCGCGCCATGTTGCTTCCGGATGCGGCGGCGGTCGTCCGTCGAGGCGGCACGGTGAATGCCGTCACCCCGGGCCGGGTGCGGGCCGTGTCGGTCGGTGCGGGAGCGCTGTCGCACACCCCGGCCGCTTTGCCATGCGTACACCTGTAGTTCTCCTGCAATACACCCACGATTCTCATCGCCCCCTCATCTGCCGTTGATTGCGTTCCTTCCGGCCGCCCGGTCCGGGCCGTACGACGAGGAGGCGCAGGTGTCACAAGCCGCAGGAGCAGAAGAGGACGGGCAGCCGCTGCACGTGGCCAGCAGGCTGCACGCGTTCAACCGGTTCGAGTTGAAGTATCTGGTGCCGGTCGAGGAGGCCGCGGCGATCCGGGACGAGCTGGGTGAGCGGATGGACCGTGACCTCAACAGCCCGGTGGGCGGCTACGGCGTGTGGAGCCTGTACTACGACACTCCTCAACTGCGCTTCTACTGGGAGAAGATCGAGGGACTGAAGTTCCGGCGCAAGCTGCGGATCCGCCACTACGGCGATCTCGACACGGTCACCGACGACTCGCCGGTGTGCGTGGAGATCAAGCAGCGCGTCAACCGTGTCACGCAGAAGCGGCGGATCACTCTGCCGTACGGAGTGGCGCGGCGGCTGTGCGACGGCCGAGAAATGGTCGACCACAGCGCGAAGGAGAGCGCCTTCATCCAGGAGGTCCTCGATCTGATCGTACGGCTGAATCTGCAGCCCACCGCGATCACGGGCTACCAGCGCGAGGCCCTGGTCGGCCGGGACGCGGACACCGGGCTGCGGGTCACCTTCGACCGTCGCGTACGAGGCCGTGACCGGGACTTCCACTTCGGCACGTCCACCCCGGAGAACCGGTTCACCATCCCGCCGCACATGTCGGTGATGGAGATCAAGGTGAACGAGCGCACTCCGCACTGGATCACCGACCTCGCCGCCCGGCGCAACCTCAACCTGGTCCGGATCTCCAAGTACGTCCAGTCCGTCGAGGCGTTCGGCCTGGCGCCGCGTTCGGTCTTCCACATCAACGAGGCGGACTGCCCGCCGCCGCCCTCCCCCATCGAGCAGCAGCCGCACACGCTGCTGAAAGCAGGAGCACAGTGAACTTCGATCTGCAGGAACTCAGCGGGACGTTCAGCGTCGCCGACGTCGTGGTGGCGCTGGCGCTGTCGTTCGTCCTGAGCACGGTCATCGGCTACACCTACCGGTACACGCACCGCAACGTGTCCTACAGCCAGTCCTACGTCCAGACCCTCGTGATCGTCGGCATGATCGTCGCGCTGATCATGCTGATCGTCGGATCCAACCTGGCACGGGCGTTCACCCTGATGGGCGCGTTGTCGGTGGTCCGGTTCCGTAACGCCATCAAGGAGACGCGGGACGTCGGCTTCATCTTCCTGGCCATGGCCATCGGCATGGCCTGCGGCGCCCGCTTCTACACGCTCGCCGTGGCCGGCGCCGTGACCATCTGCGTCGTCATCCTGATCATGTTCAAGTTCAACTGGTTCGCCCTCGACGTACAGCGGCAGGTCGTCAAGGTCCAGGTGCCCACCGGCGAGGACTACGGCCCGGCGATCAGCGACGTCCTGATCAAGTACACCAGCGAGTACGAGCTGGTGAGCACGGAGACCATCCGCGGCGGGGCGCTGACCGAGGTGTTCTACACCGTGCGGATGAAGAAGGGCGCCGAGCCGGGCGACCTGGTGTCGGCGCTCCAGGAGCGCACCGCCGGGCAGCGGGTCACGGTCCTGACCGGTTACGACACCACGGACCTCTGATGGCCGGCGACGAGCGGGACCCGGTGGTGGTGCCGGTGCGCGGACGGCGGCTCAAGGACCGGCTGCCGGTACGGCTGCGCCACCACTGGAAGCCGGCGGGGGCGCTGTGCGCGGGACTCGCGGTGGCGGTCTGCTTCTTCGGCGACGCCCGCGTGTCGCCGTACGTCACCTCCGCGTCGCGGGTGGAGGCCGACACCATCACCGAGGACGTCAGGGGCACCGTCGGCCTCTATGACGCGTCAGTGGCCCACCAGATTCAACTCACGTACAAGCAGACCGACTTCAACAAAATGATCAAGGAGTTCGAGGACGAGGGAACGAAGGACTACATCTCGGCCGACCTGACGATCGACGGCGTCCATCTGGAGAACGTCGGGATCCGTCTCAAGGGGAACTCCACCCTGATGTCCCTGCGGGGCAACGGCAAGGGCATGCCCGGTGGCGGCCGGAACCTGCCCGGTCGTGCCGGTGCCCAGCAGGGCGGCCCGCCCGCCGCCGGTCAAGGCGCGGGCGGGGGCGAGGGCCGGGACCGCGGCCAGGACACCGGCGGCGGTCCCGGCACTTCCCAGCAGCAGCCCGGCCAGGCCGCCCAGGGCGGTACGGGAGGCGACGCCGCCGGCGGCGGTCCGGCAGCCGCCGGTGGGGGGCCGGGCGGGATGGTGCAGTACGACCTGTCCGCCGAGAAGCCCGAGGAACTGCCCTGGCTGATCAAGATCGACGAGTACATCGAAGGGCGCGCCTACCAGGGAGAGCGGGAGATCTCGCTCCGCCCCGGAGCGAACGAGCAGGTGCCGTTGAACGAGGCGCTGTCGCTGTCGCTGACCGAGTCCTCCGGGCAGCCCGCCGAGGCGTACGGCTTCACCTCGGTGCAGGTGAACGACCGGCCCGCGGTGACCCGCCTGATGGTCGACAACCCGGACACCGAGTACGCCGAGGCCGTCGGCGACGGCAACGGGATCCTCTACAAGGCCCGGGCCGGTGGGAGCTTCGCCTACCGCGGGGACGACCCGTCCGACTACAAGAGCTCCTTCC
Organism: Streptomyces griseus; assembly: GCA_002154345.1. GTDB lineage: Bacteria > Actinomycetota > Actinomycetes > Streptomycetales > Streptomycetaceae > Streptomyces > Streptomyces caviscabies. The sequence continues at coordinate 2,876 of MUNB01000309.1, read as the reverse complement.
GTCAGCTCAACAAGGTCGGCAGCCAGGACCTGAGCCCGGTCATGAAGCTGATCAAGTGGGCGGACGAAGCCTCCGACAAGGAGTTCGAGCAGGAACTGCACCAGTACGTGGACGTCGACTCGCTCGCCGCGTACATCGCCACCCAGAACCTGCTGCTGAACTTCGACGACATCTCCGGTCCCGGCAAGAACTACATGCTCTGGTACGACCTGGACACCAAGAAGTTCTCCGTCCTGGGGTGGGACTACAACCTCACCTTCTCCGGCGACACCGCAGCCGGCCCGGACGACAAGGTCAGCATGGGCGGCGGCCGGGGACGGGGAGGACAAGGGGAGCAGAACGGCGAAGGCGCCGCAGGCCGGCCGGAAGGGATGCCCGAGGGCATGCCCGAGCCGCCGGAAGGCATGGAGCTGCCCGAAGGGATGGAACTGCCGGAGGGGATGGAGCTGCCCGAAGGGATGCCCGGGGGCGGGAACGGCGAGCCGGGCGGCCGGGGCGGTTCGATGGGCGGGAACGCCCTCAAGGACCGGTTCCTGGAGTCCGACGCCTTCGACGCCGTCTACAAGGCGGCGTACAAGAAGGTCTACGCGAAGACCTTCGCCTCCGACACGGCGGTCGAGGCCCTGGACACCATCGCGGAGCAGGCCCGTGAGGCGGCCGGGTCCTCGAAGGAGCTGGACGCCGCAGTGGAGAAGCTGCGCACCACGGTGACCGAGCGCACCGCGGCGCTCGCGAAGAACAAGCAGGTCACCGGATGACCCCGGAGCCCGGGACGGCCACCCCCCGTCCCGGGCTCCGGCCGCCCCTCACAGCCGGTGCCGCTACCCTCGCGCGGCACCGCCCTCTACCCCAGTGAGCCGCACATGTCCCGCCCCGCCTCCGGGCCCGCCCCGGCCCGGTCCACGATCCTCGTGGTCGAGGACGACCCCAGCATCCGCACCCTGCTCACCTCCGCCCTGGGCGCCGCCGGACACTCCGTCGTCGCGGCCGTCACCGGTCAGGAGGCCATGTTCAAGGCGGGCGACCGGCAGCCCGACCTGATCGTCATGGACGTGATGCTGCCCGACGCCGACGGCTTCGACCTGACCCGGCAGCTCCGCGCCCAGGGCCTCTACACCCCGGTGCTGTTCCTCACCGCGCGCACCGAGGTCGAGGACCGCATCATCGGCCTCAGCTCGGGCGGCGACGACTACGTCACCAAGCCCTTCCACGTCCAGGAGGTGCTGCTGCGGATCCGCGCGATCCTGCGCCGTACCGGCTCCTCCGCCCCGGCCTCCGCCGGCCGTGCCCGCCCGCCCCTGCGCTACGCCGATCTCCTCCTGGACCAGGACGCGCACACCGTGCACCGGGCGGGCCGGCCCCTGAGGCTGTCGCCGACCGAATTCCGGCTCCTGGCCTGCCTGATGGCACAGGCCGACCGGGTGATCGAGAAACGCGCGATCCTCCAGGAGGTGTGGCAGTACGACTTCGCCGGCGACACCCGGATCGTCGACACCTACATCAAGAACCTGCGCCGCAAGATCGACGCCACCCCGCCCGCCCTGATCCACACCGTCCGCGGCGTCGGCTACTGCCTGCGCCTGGCCGACAGCAGCGGCGCCGGGACGCGAGAGCCGTGAGAAGCCGCCCGAGAGCCCCGCGCTCGCTGCGCACCCGGCTCGTGCTCATCGCCACCGTCCTGGCGACCTGCGCCGTCCTGCTGTGCCAGACCGCCGGACTGACCGTGCTGCGCTCCTGGCTCACCGACCAGATCGACGACCGGCTCACCGGCTTCAGACCACCCGGCCGCATATACGAGGACATCGCCGACGACGGCCGCCTGCACGTCCCCAGGAACGGCGACATCCTGCCCTCGGACTACCGCGTCTACATCTACGGCTCCGACGGCCGCCTGATGGCCGACTCGCTGGGCCGCAAGGACGACCGCGGACCACGACTCCCCGGCAGAACATCCCGGTTGACGTTGCGGGACAGTGCACCCGCCACCGTTCCCGCCGCCACCGGCGACGGCAGCTGGCGCGTCATCGCCGACTCCGGACCCGACCGCATCCGCACCGTCGTCGCCCTGCCCCTGGACACCGTCGACGGCGCGACCACCAAGCTGCTGTGGTTCAGCGCTTCTCTCGGTGTCGTCGTGGCCGCCGGGGTCGCCCTGCTCGGCAACGCCGCCGTACGCCTGGGGCTGCGGCCCCTCTCCCGCGTCGAGGCCACCGCCCAGCGGATCACCGACGGGGCGCTGGACCTCCGCGTGCCCGACACCGATCCCGCCACCGAGGTCGGACGGCTGGGGCAGGCCCTGAACACCATGCTCGACCGGCTGCGCACCGCCCTGCACCGCACCGCCGCCTCCGAGCGGCAGATGCGCCGGTTCATGGCCGACGCCGGACACGAACTGCGCACCCCGCTCACCGCCGTCCAGGGCTTCGCCGAACTCCTCCACGACGACCCCCGCATGTCCGCCGAGCGCCGCGCCGAAGCCCACGCGCTCATCGCCGCCAACGCCGACCGCATGAGCCGCCTGGTCGACGACCTCTTCCTGCTCGCCAAGCTCGGCCACGCCCCCGGCCCCCACCCGGAACCCGTCGACCTGCTCTCCCTGGCCGCCGACAGCATCACCACCACCGCCGTACGCCACCCCGGCCGCACCATCACCCTGGAACCGCTCCGCACCGGCTCCACCGACACCAGCGGCCAGGAACTGGACGTCGTCGAGACCGTCGGCGACGCCGACCAGCTCGCCCAGGTCGTCACCAACCTGCTGGCCAACGCCTGCACCCACACCCCGGCCCCCGCACGCATCCACGTACGCGTCGGCACCATGCGCACGAGCCTGGCCGCCGGGGGCGTCGACCGCCCCGGCCGCACCAGCGCCACCC
>MUNB01000308.1 GCA_002154345.1 Streptomyces griseus | reverse complement strand
CCGCCGGAAGCCTCACGTGGACCTGCTGGGAGACGGTGGAGCACCTGAGCGACGATCTGTTCGCGTACGCGGCGCAGTTGGGCCCTCGTACGCCTCCGCTGGACCACGATGTGCCCTACCGGTGGGCGCCGGACCGGGAGGGCGGGCCGCACAACGCGGTCTTCGCCGACCGGACGGCGGGCACCGCCGGGCTGCTGGCCACGCTGGAGGCGAGCGGGGCGCTGCTGGCCTCGATGGCGCGGACGACGCCGCCCGGGGTGCGCTCGTACCATGGGTACGGGATCTCCGACCCGGAGGGCTTCGCCGCGATGGGCGTGGTGGAGACCCTGGTGCACACGTACGACCTCGCCGAGGGCCTGGGGCTGGAGTGGTCGCCGTCCCCGGCGCTCTGCGACCGGGTGCTGGCCCGGCTCTTCCCCGACGCCCCGGCGGGCGGCGACCGGTGGACCGTCCTGCTGTGGGCCACCGGCCGCGCCGAGCTGCCGGGCCACCCGCGCCGCACCTCGTGGCGGTGGGACGGGCGGCCCCTGGAGGATCAGACGGCGTCGAGCGCCGGGTAGTCGGTGTAGCCCTGGGCGTCGCCGCCGAAGAAGGTCGACGGGTCGGGGGTGTTGAACGGGCCGCCCGCCTTCAGCCGGGCGGGCAGGTCCGGGTTGGCGAGGAAGAGCGCCCCGTAGGAGATCAGGTCGGCGATGCCGTCGTCGATCACCGTGTGGTCGCCGGGTCCGGTGGGGCCGTCGGAGTGCACGTTGATGACGACGGTCCCGGAGAAGGCCTTGCGCAGGGCGAGGGTCAGCTCGCGGATCGGGACGGCCTCCAGGATGTGCAGATAGGCGAGGCCGAGCGGCTCGATCTCCCGGACCAGCGCGGTGTACGTGGCCTCCGGCGCGGGCTCGTCGATGTCGTTGTACGGGTTGCCGGGCGAGATGCGCAGTGCGGTGCGCTCCGGGCCGATCTCGGCGGCGACGGCCTTGACGACCTCGACGGCGAAGCGGGTACGGGCCTCGTCGGAGCCGCCCCACGCGTCGGTGCGCAGGTTGGTGTTGGGGGCGAGGAACTGGTGGATGAGGTAGCCGTTGGCGCCGTGCAGCTCGACCCCGTCGAATCCGGCCTCCACGGCGTTGCGGGCGGCAGTGACGAAGTCGGCGACGGTCGCGCGGACCTCGGCGTCGGTCAGCTCGTGCGGCTCGACGAAGTCCTTCGGGCCGACGTGGGTGTAGACCTGCCCCTCGGCCCTGACCGGGGAGGCGCTGACGGGGACGAGGCCGTCGGGGAGCAGGACCGGGTGGCCGATGCGGCCCGCGTGCATGATCTGGGCGAAGATCCTGCCGCCCTTCGCGTGCACCGCGTCGGTGACCGTACGCCAGGAGGCGACCTGCTCGGCGCTGTGCAGCCCGGGCGTGGAGGGGTAGCCCTGGCCCACGGCGGACGGCTGGATGCCTTCGGTGATCACCAGGCCGGCCGAGGCGCGCTGGGCGTAGTAGGTGGCGGTGAGCTCGGTGGCGGTGCCGCCCTCACCGGCCCGGCTGCGGGTCATCGGGGCCAGGGCGATGCGGTTGGCCAGCGGGGTGCCGGACAGGTCGATCGGGTCGAAAGCGGTGGTCATGAAGGCTCCCAGATAAGTATGTGGTCGGCCAAGCATCGGCGCCGACGGCCACCATAGCCCATTCATTGGCCGACCAAGGTAAAGTCGTGGGAAACCGTCGGGCGTTCAGTCCGGCATCCGGTCGGGCATCATCGGAAGCCGCCACCGAAAGCCCCCGCCAGAGACCGTCCGGCCCGAGGACCCCAGGAGCCCGCCATGACCACCGGCCACGCCGCCCCCGCGGAAGAGTCCTGTACCGACGCGCTGCCCACGGCGGCGATCGGCGGGCCGGTGAGCCACGCCGTCTCCCGGGTGGCCCGGCTGCACCGGATCGCGGCGGGCAAGGCGCTCAAGGGGGTGGAGCTCTATCCGGGGCAGGAGTTGCTGATGATGCACCTGTGGGACCGGGGGGCGGTCCGTCAGACGGAGCTGATCAGGTCGCTGGAGCTGGACCCGTCCACGGTCACGAAGATGCTCCAGCGACTGGAGCAGACCGGGCATGTGCGCCGCCGCCCCGACCCGGCCGACCGGCGGGCCGTACTGGTCGAGGCGACGGACGAGAGCTGCGCGCTGCACACCGCGGTCGAGGCCGCGTGGGGCAGCCTGGAGGAGCACACGCTCGCGGGCCTGGACCCGGCCGAGCGCGCGGAGCTGGCGCGGCTGCTGGCGAAGGTCGAGGAGAACCTCTGCCGGGAGACCGCGGACTGCCCCGACCGGCGCTGAGCCGTACGGCCCCCGGACGCACGCGGAGCGGTCAGGCCAGGAACTCCAGCACCCGGTCCACATCGGCCTCGGTGTTGTAGAGGTGGCAGGAGATCCGCAGATTCCCGGCCGGGGCCGAGACGGCGATCCCGGCCTTCATCAGATCGTCCCGACGGCCCTGCAGCCCCGGTACGGAGACGATCGCCGACTCCCCTGGCACCACCTCGCGCCCGAGCCCGGCCAGCCCGGCGCGCAGCCGCGCCGCGAGCCCGGTGGCGTGCGCGTACAGGGCGTCGGGGCCGACCTCCGCGAGCAGGGCGAGGGAGTGCTCCGCCCCGTGGTACGAGAGGAAGGCGGGCGGCTCGTCGAAGCCGCGGGCGGTCGGGGCGAGGCGCTCCAGCGGGCCGTAGTTGCTCGCCCAGGGCGCACCGGCGGAGACCCAGCCGGCGAAGAGCGGCGGCAGGGTGTCCTGCGCCTCCTCGGTGACCGTCAGGAACGACGTACCGCGCGGGCAGAGCAGGAACTTGAAGCCACCGGTGACGGTGTAGTCGTACGCCCCGGCGTCCAGCGGGAACCAGCCCGCCGCCTGGGTGGCGTCCAGCAGGGTCCGGGCCCCGTGCGCCGCGGCGGCCGCGCGGACGGCGGCGAGGTCGGCGACCCGGCCGTCGGCCGACTGCACCGCGGAGAAGGCGACCAGGTCGGTCGAGGGCCGTACGGCCCCGGCGAGGTCCGCGAGCGGCGCGTACCGTACGCGCAGATCGCCGCGGAGCGCGAACGGGCTGACCACGGAGGCGAACTCGCCCTCGGGACAGAGGACTTCGGCACCGGCCGGCAGCGAAGCGGCGATCAGGCCGACGTGCACGGTGACGGAACAGCCGGTGGCGACCCGGTCGGGGTGGACCCCGGCGAGCCGGGCGAATCCGACCCGGGCGGCCTCGACCGCGTCGAAGCTGCCCGCCCCCTCCCGCCGGCCGACGGCGTTCTCGTCGGCCAGGTCCTTGACGGCGGCGATCGTCCGACGGGGCAGCAGACCCCAGCTGGAGGTGTTGAGGTAGGTGACCTCGGGCGCGAATTCGACGGCTGCGGCTTGGATGGGCGCGAGGATCGTCATACGTCCACCCTGAAGCCCCCTCAACCCAAAGTCAATTACTGAGAGTTAAGGGGTGCACCCAAGGATTGCTTATGTATCGCTGGTGAACCGCGCCCGCCGGAGCTCAGCTCCCCGGGACCTCGCAGGCCCCGTCCGCGTCGCAGCCCGCCGCGTCCCCGCCGACGGTGGTCAGCGCGGTGGCGGGGCGGTCCTTCCAGGCCTGCTCCAGCGCCTGGACGAAGACCTCCGACGGCTGGCCGCCGGAGATCCCGTACCGCCGGTCGAGAACGAAGAACGGCACGGCGTTGGCGCCCAGTTCGGCCGCCTCGCGCTCATCGGTCCGCACGTCGTCCGCGTACGCCTCGGGGTCGGCGAGCACCGCACGGGCCTCGCCGCCGTCGAGCCCGGCCTCCACGGCGAGGGCGAGCAGCACCTCGTCGTCGAAGACGGACCGCTCCTCGGCGAAGTTCGCCCGGTAGGCGAGGGTCAGCAGCTCGTCCTGCCGGCCCCGGGCCTTGGCCAGGTGCAGCAGCCGGTGGATGTCGAAGGTGGAGCCGTGGTCACGGCCCTCGGTGCGGTACCCGAGCCCCTCGGACTGCGCGTTGGCCGCGACGTTGGCCTCCATCGAGGCGGCCTCCTCGCGGGTCCGCCCGTACTTGGCGGCCAGCATGTCGACGACCTGCTCGGTCTCCCCCTTGGCCCGCCCCGGGTCAAGCTCGAAGGACCGGTGCACCACCTCGACCTCGTCCCGGTGGGCGAACTCCGCGAGGCCCTTCTCGAAGCGGGCCTTGCCGATGTAGCACCACGGACAGGCGATGTCGCTCCAGATCTCGACGCGCATGACTCTTCTTCTCTCCAGGGGTCGCGGACGGGCGTGCGGAGGGGGCCTCCGCAGGTCAGGTCACCGATGCGAACACCTGATCCGGCCTGGTGATTCCCGTGCCGGGCGAGGACCGTGGAACGAAGCGGCGTCGTTCCGCGCCGGAGCCGTTCATGACGGAGCGGCGCAGTTCTCCGAAGGCCCGCCCACCGGGATGATGCGGAGCTTGTTCATGGGCATCTTGAGCACGCCCTCCTCGACACGGTCCCACAGCACCACGGTCCCGCCCGCGTCGCCGACCCTCAGATACGGGCGGGAAGGACGGAACTCCCCGCCGTCGACGTAGACGCCGTCGGCCGGACCGACGGGGCGCAGGCACACCCATTCCGGTGTGATGCCGAAGTACGCCTCGGGAGCCTGCCCCGACTCCGCCGCCTTCACCGCGTCCAGACCGGCACGGCCCGCCGGTTCGAGGCCCAGGTTCCAGCCGCCGAAAATCAGCAACAACGTCGAGCAGAACCCCAGAAAGGTATAGCTGAGCCATCTGTCGCGCACGCGCCAGTGAAGGTGCTGCATGTACCCGAGTCCGGCCAGAGCTATGAGCCAGAGGTTGACCGCGAGCCCCAGCTTGGCCGTCGCGATGAACTGCCAGACCCTCGGGATCTCGACATCTTCGAGGTTCAGGTCGAAGGCATCCAGATAGAAGGCGTGCAGCCCGAGGCCCAAGGACGGGAAGAAGCCCAGGGCGATCGGCAGGACCGCGGGAAGCAGCCAGGGCGCGACGACGCGCCAGCTCCACTGGCGTACGAGCAGGCGGATACCCGTGAACACCACATAGCCACCGGCGAGGAGCAGATATCCCGGAGCCCCGTCCAACCCCCCGGTGGACCGGAACTCGATCATCGTTCCGATGACGGCCATGGCCGTGCCGAGGGCGAGCGCCCCGCCACAAGCGGCCCCGGGCCGGCCCGGCAGCACATGGGTCAGGAAGTGGGCGGCCAGCCCCAGGGCCGTCACCACCACCACGGCCAGCACCCACCACTCGGCGAAGCCCTGTGGCCACAGGCGCGCGATCAGTGACGACGCGATCAGGACGACCGCCGCGGCATAGCCGATTCGGGCGAGTTGCCGGCCCGTCCGCCGTCTCCGGCCGAGCACGGCATCGGGTTCCGGGTCCGGGGCAGCCACCGACCGGCGAACCGTGACACGCGATGAAGGCGTCGCCGTGCCCGGAAGCGGCCGGGTGGCGAGTTCCTGGGCGCGCAAGCGTGACACGGCGGTGATACGACGCCCCGTACGGTGCGGTGCGAGTTGTTCCTCGCACCACAGCCGGACGCGCTTCTTCCATCGCTCCCAGCGCGTCGGAGAACCGCTTGTGACGTTCTGGTGCTCCGGGCGCTCGTAGGCGAACCACACCGGCCGGTCCTCGGGGTCCCGGCCCACGAGGTCGGTCACCTCCACGTTGAGGTCGAGCTGCAGTTCGTCCGCCACCACCTCGATGCGCTCCCGCGCCCCGCGCCGGGCGTTGAAGCGGCTCCCCGGGAACCGGCACTCCAGCAGGTAGTGGGTCCTGTGCGCGGTCACCGCCGTGGAGGGGCCGCCCTCCTTCCGCAGAATCGGCCAGCCTCTCGCCGCCAGCGCCTGCTCGAACTCGCCGCAGTCGATGGTCGTTCCCGTCAGTTCCACCACGGCTACGGCCCGCTGGTCGAATCTCGGCGTCGCCGTCACAGGCCGCCCCCCCGTTCTCTCCTGTCGTCCCGCCCTCACCGCCCGTCGCGCAGGTTCTCCACTCCCCCGGCCAGGAACGCGATCCGGTCGAAGACCGCTCCGCAGCCTTCGCCGGTGGGCGACTGCACCAGGAAACCGACACGGGCGGCCGCCCGTTCCTCCTCGGTGCCGAGGGTGAAGACGCGGACGAAGGTCCAGGTCTCTCCGTCGGAGGAGGCGTGGAAGGCGTAGGCGCTGCCGTTGCGGCTGAGGCGGAGCCAGCAGACGCCCTCCTCCACCACGAAGGCGTTGGCGTCGTCGGAGTGGCCCCGGGTGACGACGGTGCAGACGGTCGGGAGGTCCGCGGAGTGCTCCAGGCAGAGCTTGGCCCAGTCGCGGTCCCCGACGTGGAGGTACAGCGCGCCGGCGTCACCGGCCGAGGCCAGACCGGGGCGGACCCGGGCCAGCAGCCGGAAGTCGCCCTCCCCCACCGCGCCGAGCAGCCGCGGGGCGTCGGAGGCCGGATCGAGGGAGGCGGCGGACGGGGGGACGAACAGGTCCTGGCCGGGTCCGGCCCTGCCGGTCAGTACGCCGTCGGCGTGGGTCCAGCGTCCGTCGGGGCCCGCCGCGTCCAGGGCGAAGGGAAGGGCGTCCAGGTGCAGGGTCACGCCCGGCGTCCGTCCACCCGGCGGGGCAGGTTCAGCGGGTTGTCCTCGCGCAGTTCCGGTGGGAGGAGCGTCTCGGGGGTGGACTGGTAGGTGACCGGGCGCAGCCAGCGTTCGATCGCCGTCGCGCCGACCGAGGTGGAGGTGGACGTGGTGGCGGGGTAGGGGCCGCCGTGGTGCTGGGCGGGGGCCACGGCGACGCCGGTCGGCCAGGCGTTGACCAGGATGCGGCCGGCCAGCGGGGTGAGGGCGGGCAGCAGGCGGGCCGCGTCGGGGTCGGGGCTTTCGGTGGCGGTGTGGAGGGTGGCGGTGAGGTTCCCGGGCAGCCGGGCCAGGACGGCGGCGATCTCGTCGACGGAGGTGTACCGGGCGATCACGGTGACCGGGCCGAAGCACTCCTCCAGCAGCGCGTCGTGCGGGCCCTCGGCGGTCAGCCGGGCGGCCGGCACGGTGAGGAATCCGGCGGAGACGGTGTGCTCGCCGCCCGCGCCGGGGGTGACGGGCGCGTCGACGTCGGGCAGCGCGGCACGCTCCTGTACGCCCGTCACGAAGGCGTCCCGCATGCGGTGGTCCAGCAGGACGCCGGAGCCGGTGGAGCTGACCGCCTCGGTGAGGGTCTTCAGGAGCTGGTCGCCCGCCGCGCCCTCGGGGACCAGGGCGAAGCCGGGCTTGGTGCAGAACTGGCCGACGCCGAGCGTCATCGAGCCGCCGAGTCCCGTACCGATCTCCCCGGCGCGCTCGGCGGCGGCCGTCCCGGTGACCACCACCGGGTTGAGCGAGCCGAGTTCGCCGTGGAAGGGGATGGGGGCGGGGCGCGCGGCCGCGGCGTCGAACAGGGCGCGTCCGCCGCGTACCGAGCCGGTGAAGCCCGCCGCGCTCACCAGCGGATGGCGGATCAGCTCGACGCCCGCCTCGAAGCCGTGGACCAGGGTCAGCACGTCCTCGGGCAGCCCGGTGCGGGCGGCGGCGCGGCGGAGCACCGAGGCGCAGAGTTCGGAGGTGGCCGGGTGGTCGGGGTGCGCCTTGACGACGACCGGGCAGCCGGCCGCGAGCGCGCTCGCGGTGTCGCCGCCGGGCACGGAGAAGGCGAGCGGGAAGTTGCTGGCCGCGTAGACGGCGACGACTCCGAGCGGGATCTTGTAGCGGCGCAGGTCGGGCCAGGGCGGGGTGCGGGAGCCGTCCTCGTGGTCGATGTGGACGTCGAGGTAGGCGCCTTCGTCGACGACCTCGGCGAAGGCCCGCAACTGCGCGGCGGTCCGGGCCAGTTCACCGGTGAGCCGGGCCGGCCCGAGGGCGGTCTCGGCGTCGGCGGCCTCGATGATGTGCTCGCCGGACTCCTCCAGCAGCTCCGCCGCCGTCCGCAGGAACGCGGCACGCGCCGCACGGTCGGCGAGTGCGTCGCGGGCGGCGTGGCCCGCCCGGACCACGCGGTCGACCTCCTCGGCCGTGGCCTCCACGGCAACCTGCTCACGCGGGTTCCCGGTTCGGGGGTCGACACTCCAGACTGGTGCTGCGCTCACCGTGATTCCCTCCCGTCCTGCGGCCGTCGTCCGACCGTCTTCGCCGCGGATCAGCAAGTGTTCGGTATTCTGAACAGAGTTCCTGATCGTGAATGTGCTGGGACTCTATTTCCGTACGTTCCGTGTTGGCAATCGTGGTGGCGAGCTTTTCGGACGGCGTTCGGCCGGGAAGCGGAGAAGCTGGAGAAGGGGGCGTGGGCGATGTCGGTCGCCGAGTCCGGTGGGGCACAGGTCAAGTCCGCGGTACGGACCGTGGAGCTCCTCGAATACTTCGCGGGGCGGCCCGGCATGCACTCGCTGGCCGCCGTCCAGGAGGCGGTCGGCTATCCCAAGTCCAGCCTCTACATGCTGTTGCGCACCTTGGTGGAGCTGGGCTGGGTGGAGACGGACGCGACGGGCACCCGGTACGGGATCGGCGTCCGCGCCCTGCTCGTCGGTACGTCGTACATCGACGGCGACGAGGTCGTGGCCGCCGCCCGGCCCACCCTGGACCGGCTGTCCGACGACACCACGGAGACCATCCACCTGGCCCGTCTCGACGGGACGAACGTGGTCTATCTCGCCACCCGGCAGTCCCAGCACTATCTGCGCCCCTTCACCCGGGTCGGCCGCCGGCTGCCCGCGCACTCCACCTCGCTCGGCAAGGCGCTGCTGGCCACCCACAGCGACGAGCAGGTCCGCAAGATGCTGCCCGAGTCGCTGCCCGCGCTGACCGAGCACACCATCACGGACCGCGAGAAGCTCATCGAGGAGCTGCGGCTGGTCCGCGAGCAGGGCTACGCGGTGGACCGCGAGGAGAACACGCTCGGCCTGCGCTGCTTCGGGGTGGCGATCCCCTACCGGACGCCCGCGCGCGACGCGATCAGCTGCTCGGTGCCGGTCGCCCGGCTCACCCCGGCGCACGAACAGATGGTGAAGGACGCCCTGTTCGACGCCCGGGACCGGCTGACCCTCGCGACCCGCAGGCTCTGACCGCCGGGGGACGCCCGGCTCCGGGGCCTCCCCCGTGCGGCGGAGACGGATCGTCGGCGGGCAGGACGTGCGGGCGGTCGCCGGCGCTGAATCCTGGGCGCATGACAGCGAACCGGCCTCCCGAGGCGTCCCCGTACCCCACCGAACCGCCCGCGGCGGCACCGTACCGAGTCGGCCGGGCGCGGACCGTGCTCCGGACGGTCGCCATGGTGTCCTGTCTGCCGTACATCGGGCTCAAGGCGGCCTGGATCGCGGGCGGTCGGGTCGGTGTCCCGGACGGCAGCCCGCTGCTCGACGGCGGAACCGCGCTGCGCGTCGCCAACGGGGTCACGGTGCTGATGGATGCCGCCGTCATCGTCCTCGCCCTGCTGCTCACCCGGCCCTGGGGCAGGCGGGTGCCCGCCTGGCTGCTGGTGGCGCCGATGTGGGTGGCGAGCGGTCTGCTGCTGCCGATCATGACGGGCTTCCCGATCCAGCTGCTCGTCAGGCTCCTCGGCGGCGGCAACGGGCGGCCGGTCGGCGAGGGTGCCTCCGAACCTTTCCTCGACCCATGGGTCTTCGGCGTCGTCTACGGCGGTTTCATCGTCCAGGGCCTCGCCCTCGGCGCCCTCTTCGCGCTGTACGCCAAGGAGCGCTGGGGCCGTCTGTGGCAGGGGCGGCTCCGTGATCTGCCGGAGAGCCCGACCGCGCCCGCCCTGCGCGCGACCGCCGTCGCCGCCGCTCTGGCGGCCCTGCTGCCCGGCATCGCCCACCTGATGTGGGCCGGCGGTTCGACCGCCGGGCTCAACGCGGGCCGGGCGGCGGACCGCACCAGCGACTTCTACGTCCTGGAGGCCGTCAACCTGCTCTTCGTCGTGGTCACCGTCGTCGGAGTGCTGCTGCTCGCCTTCCGGCGCACCGGCCGGCTCCCGCTGCGTCTGCCGCTCGCCCTGGTCTGGGCCGGCTCGGCGGAAACAGCCTGCTGGGGCGGCTGGTTGAGCATGGCCGCACTGATGGGGGCGGGCGAGGCGGCGGACCAGCCGACGGCGGCGATGACGGTGACCTACGCTGGCCAGATGCTGGCCGGAGCGCTCGTCGCGACGCTGGGCGCGTACTTCTTCGCGGAGCGCGCGGCGGCGGCCTCCGTGCTGCCCGCGACCGCCGGGCCTGCCGGGGCCCCGGCACTCGCCCCTGCCGCTCCTACTGCCTCAGCTGTCTCTGCCCCGTCATCCGGCAGCCGGGTGTCATGAAGCCGCTCGCCGCGCTGTTCGGACGGCGGGCGCGGCTGCGCTGGCTGCATCTGATCATCGGCGGCGCGCTGCTGATGCCGTACTTCCTGGTCGGCACGGTCCTGGTGGGCATGGTCAACGGCGGGGAACCGGTCTTCTCCTCGCTGTCCGGGCAGTTCGTCGCGTTCGGCCTCGCCCTGCCGATGGCGGCGGTCACCGGCTTCTTCGCCCTCGTGCGGCCGCTGTGCGTGGCCGCCGCCCGCGCCCTGTGCGGGGTGCCGCCCGTGCTGCTGGCCGACGGGCCCGCCCGGACCCGGCAGGCCCGGGTGCGTACCGCCGGGTGGTACACCCTGCATCTGGCGCTCGGCGGGATCGTCAGCGGGGCGACGCTCACGCTGCCGCCGTTCGCGGTCGCGGTGGCCGCCCTGCCGTTCTTCTCCGGGCTGCGCGGCACCTGGCTGCTCGACGGGCCCCGCGTGCTGCGGGAGCCGTGGGCCCTGGCCCTCGCGCCGTTCGCCGGTCTCGCGATGCTGGTGGCGCTGGCGCTGGTCGCCGCCGTGGCCGGGCAGGCGCTGGCCCGGCGGGCTCCGGTGCTGCTGGGGCCGACGCCCGAGGACCGGCTGGCGGCCGCCGAGCGCCGCGCGGCGGATCTGGCGGTGCGCAACCGGCTCGCTCGGGAGCTGCACGACTCGGTGGGCCATGCGCTGAGCGCCGTGACCCTTCAGGCGGGGGCGGCGCGCCGGGTGCTGGACCGTGATCCGGAGTTCGTCCGGGAGGCGCTGACCGCCATCGAGGAGACGACGCGGCGGACGGTCGGCGAGCTGGACTCGGTGCTGGGGCTGCTGCGGCAGGACGGGGAGCCGGACGACGCGGCGGACACGGCGTACGGACCGGGGCTGGACGCGCTCGACGGGCTGCTGGCGTACTCCGGGGTGCCGGTGGCGTACGAGCGGGAGGGCGATCCGGGCGATCCGGGCGTGGTGGACCCGGTGGTCTCGCGGGAGGCGTACCGGATCGTCCAGGAGGGGCTGAGCAACGCCCTGCGGCACGGCGGCGGCGACCCGCCCCCGGTGCGGCTGCTGATCGCGGTACGGGAGAGGGAACGGGAGCTGGAGATCATGCTGGAGAATCCGCTGGGCGAACGGCCCGCCGTGGTACGTCCCGGAGGCGGCCGCGGGCTGCGCGGCATCGCGGAGCGGGCCGTCCTGCTGGGCGGCCGGACCGCGGCGGGGGCGAGCGCGGACGACGGCGTCTGGCGGCTGACCGCCCGGCTGCCGCTGGCGGTGATGGCGCGGGGCCCGGTGCCGGACGCGGCCGGGCGGACCGAGGAGCGGCGATGAGCGGGACTCCGGTGCGGGTGGTGCTCGCGGACGACGAGCGGATGGTGCGTACGGCGCTGCGCGTGATCCTGGACGCCGAGGAGGGCATCGAGGTCGTCGGCGAGGCCGCCACCGGCGCGGAGGCCGTCTCCGTGGTGCGGGAGCTGCGGCCCGACGTGGTGCTGATGGACGTGCGGATGCCGGAGATCGACGGCATCCGGGCCACCGAGCAGATCCTCGCCACGCTGGAGGACCCGCCGAGGATCGTCGTCGTGACGACCTTCGAGAACGACGCTTACGTGTACGAGGCCCTGCACGCCGGGGCGGCCGGATTCCTGCTGAAGCGGGCGGCGGCCGAGGAGCTGGTGCAGGCGGTGCGCCTGGTGGCGTGCGGCGACTCGCTCCTCTATCCGGCGGCGGTGCGCACGCTGGCCGCCGCGCACACCGCGCGGCGGACGGCCGGGGCCCCGGCGTGGGTGGCGCGGCTGACCGGGCGGGAGGCGGACGTGCTGCGGCTGATGGCGGCGGGGCTGACCAACGCGGAGATCGCGGACCGGCTCGCGGTGGGCCCGGCGACGGCGAAGACCCATGTGGCCGCGGTCCTCGCGAAGACGGGCGCCCGGGACCGTACCCAGGCGGTCATCGCGGCGTACGAGTCCGGTTTCATCACCCCGGGCTGAGCGTCACGGGCCGGTGGGCCGGGTGAGAAACGCCGGGTGAGAAATCGGTGAGAAGCGGCACGATCGGGAACGGGCGGAACGCCGCCGCTCGTCCCTCCAGCGGGATGAACAAGACAATCAGGCGCGCTTCGGTCTTCTGTCTGCTCATGGTGCTCGCCCTGCTGGTGCGGGCGACGTGGGTGCAGGGCTACGAGGCCAAGGCGCTCGCAGACGACGAGCACAACCGGCGGAACACCATCGCGCGGTACGCGCAGCCGCTGGGGGACATCATCGTGGCCGGTTCGCCGGTCACCGGATCGAAGGGGACCAGTGGCGGCGACCTCCGGTACAAGAGGACCTACACGCAGGGCGAGCTGTACGCGGCCGTCACGGGCTACAGCTCGCAGGCGTACGGGGCGACCCAGCTGGAGGGCATCCACGGTGATGTCCTGGACGGCACGGACGACCGGCTGAAGAACCCGGAGGACCTGATCACCGGCGGGCAGGCGAAGCCGGGCAACGTCCTCACCACCATCGACCCGGGCGTCCAGAAGGCGGCCTACGAGGCGCTCGGCGACGACAAGGGCGCGGCGGTGGCCATCGACCCGAAGACCGGCCGGATCCTCGGCATGGTCTCGACGCCCTCGTACGACCCGTCGAAGATCAGCGGGACGACGGACGGGGATGCCTGGCAGAAGCTGCTGGACGATCCGGACAAGCCGCTGGTCAACCGGGCGCTGCGGCAGCCGCTGGCGCCGGGCTCCACGTTCAAGCTGGTGGTCGCGGCGGCGGCGCTGGAGAACGGGCTCTACCGCTCGGTCGACGAGCGCACCGACAGCCCCGACCCGTACACCCTGCCCGGCACCAGCACGGTCCTGCGCAACGAGAACGCGTCCGCCCCCTGCGAGAACGCGACCCTGCGCACCGCGCTCCGGCACTCCTGCAACAACGTCTTCGCGAAGGCCGCCGCCGACCTCGGCCAGGACAAGGTCAAGGAGATGGCGGACGCCTTCGGGTTCGACACCGAGAAGCTGGACGTCCCGGTGCGGGCGGCGAAGAGCGTGTATCCGACCGGGATGGACGAGGCGCAGACGGCGCTGACCGGGATCGGCCAGTTCGAGGTCACCGCGACCCCGCTCCAGATGGCGATGGTCTCCGCCGCGCTGGCCAACGGCGGTGAGCTGGCCGCGCCGCACATGGTGTCGCAGGTGACCGACGGGGACGGCACGGTGCTGGAGGAGACCGAGGACGGCGAGACGAAGCGCGTGGTGGAGGAGGGGACCGCGGAGCAGCTCCGCAGCGCGATGGTGACCGTGGTCGAGGAGGGCACCGGCACCAACGCCAGGATCGCCGGGGCCGAGGTCGGCGGGAAGACGGGCACCGCGCAGAACGGCGTGGACAACAGCAACACCCCGTACGCCTGGTTCACTTCGTACGCGAAGGACGACAGCAGCGGCAAGGAGGTCGCGGTCGCGGTGATCGTCGAGGACTCCGGGTCGGCGCGCTCCGAGGTCAGCGGCAACGGACTGGCCGCGCCGGTCGCGCAGAAGATGATGAAGGCGGCGCTGGAACGGTGAGCGGGCACCCCGGAAAGCCCTGACTTAGGTTACCCTTGCCTTACTTGGCGCCCCGGACGGTCCCGGGGCGCCAATGTGCCAAGGTGCCGACGTACGGACGTGTGGGAGGTACGGGGATGGCTCCGGCGGAGCACGGTACGGGGCGCGAAGCCGACGCCCCCGCCCACAGCCAGGGCGAGGCGGGCCGGGCCCGTACCCGCGACGGGCGCGAGCTGTACTACCAGTGGCTGCCGGGCCCCGCCGGAGCGGACGGCCGGCCCACCGTGGTCTTCGAGGCCGGGCTCGCCGCGGGCCGCTCCTCCTGGGCGGGCGCCCAGGCCGGACTGGCCGAGGTCGCGCCGACGGTGGTGTACGACCGCAGCGGGCTCGGCCGCAGTCCGGCGGCCCCGGCCGGGGTCTCGCGCCGGCTGGACGCGCTCGCCGACGATCTCGGCGATCTGCTGGACCACCTCGAACGCGTCGGCCCCGGCGGTCCGTTCCTCCTCGTCGGGCACAGCTGGGGCGGGCCGCTGGTGCGGCTGGCGGCCGCCGCCCAGCCCGCCCGGGTGGCGGGCCTGGTGCTCGTCGACCCCACTGACGAGTCGTGCGACCTGCTGTTCCGGCCCTCGATGCGGCGGACCGAGCGGATCGGGCAGCTGGCGACGGTCGCGCTGGCCCGGCTCGGACTGCTGGGCCGCGCCTACCGCTCGCTCACCGCCGCGCTGCCGCCCGACGCCGCCGCCGACATGCGGGCCGAGGGCTACACCGTCGCCATGCCCCGCACCCGGGGCCGGGAGCTGGAGGACACGGCGGGCGATCTGCGGGCCCTGCTGGAGAACCCGCCGGGCCTGGCGGGACTGCCGGTGACCGTGGTGTCGGCGGGCCGGGTGTCGCCGGGCATGCCGCAGTCCGTACGGGACCGGGCGACGGCCTCGCACGCGTACCGGGCCCGGCAGTCGCCGCACGGACGGCATGTGGTGCTGCCGGAGGCGGACCACATGGTGCTGACCACCTCGACGGCGGAACTCGCGGAGGAGATCCGGCGGTTGGCGGTCGGCGCCGACGGCTGAGGCGCACCGCCCACGGTCGGCCGGCGCAGACGGCTGACGCGCGCCGCGCACAGCCGGCCGACCGGACTGCCGCTGAAATGGCCGCCGCACCCGCAGGGCCGGCCGGCCGCTACCGCACCCCGCCCGCGAACGGGATCTCCGCGCCGCCGCCCACGAGCACCGGCCCCGCCGGGTGCGTCCAGAGTCCCGCTTCGGCCAGCCGGGGCAGCACGCCCTCGCCGAACCAGTACGCCTCCTCCAGGTGCGGGTAGCCGGAGAGCACGAACTCGTCGATGCCCAGGGCGTGGTACTCCCGGATGCGTTCGGCCACCTCGGTGTGGCTGCCGACCAGCGCGGTGCCCGCGCCGCCCCGGACGAGCCCGATGCCGGCCCACAGGTTGGGGTGGATCTCCAGAACGTCCCGGCCGCCGCCGTGCAGCTCCAGCATCCGCCGCTGCCCCTCGGACTCGCTGCGGGCCAGGCCCTCCTGGACCGTCCGCACGGTGTCCGGGTCGAAGCCCGCGAGCAGCCGGTCCGCCTCGGCCCAGGCCGCCCCGGAGGTGTCCCGGGTGATCACGTGGAGCCGGATGCCGAACCGTACGGTACGGCCCTGTTCGGCGGCGAGCCCCCTGATCCGGGCGATCTTCTCCGCGACCCGGGCGGGCGGTTCACCCCAGGTGAGGTAGACGTCCGCGTGACGGGCGGCGACCTGTCCGGCGGCCGGGGAGGAGCCGCCGAAGTAGACCTCCGGCACGGGGTCGGGGAGCCGGGTGAGCCGGGCCTGCTCGACGCGCAGGTGCTCGCCCGCCAGGTCGACGGTCTTGCCGTCCCACAACTGCCGGACGATCTCCAGGAATTCGCCGGTACGGGCGTAGCGGGCGTCCTTGTCGAGGAAGTCGCCGTACGCGCGCTGCTCATGGCTCTCGCCGCCGGTGACGACGTTCAGCAGCAGCCGTCCGCCGGTCTGCCGCTGGTAGGTGGAGGCCATCTGGGCGGCGAGCGTGGGCGAGACGAAGCCGGGGCGGAAGGCGACGAGGAACTTCAGGCGTTCGGTGTGCTGGCTGACCATCGCGGTGGTCAGCCAGGCGTCCTCGCACCAGGCCCCGGTGGGCGTGAGTGCTCCGGTGAAGCCCAGGTCCTCGGCGGCGCGGGCGATCTGGGCGAGGTAGCGGACCGTCGGCGGGCGGTCGCCGCCGGCCGCCGTGACCGGGGTGCCGTGGCCGCCGCCGACGACATGGCGGCTGTCGCCGTTGGTGGGCAGGAACCAGTGGAAGGTCAGGGACATCGTTTCTCCGAAGCGGTTTCCGTACGGGACAGGGCGGTCACAGCAGGCCGTGGCGGGGCGGGCGGGTGCCGTTCAGGACGTACCGCCCGAGGTGCTGGATCTTCCAGCGCGCCGGGTCGTGCAGCGTGTGGGTGCGGGCGTCGCGCCAGTGCCGGTGGAGGTTGAGGCCGTCGAGGGCGGCGCGCGTCCCGGACACCTCGAACAGCGCGTCGGCGATCTCCAGGGCCGCGCTCCCGGCGTACGCCTTCGCCGCCGCGACCGCGATCGACGCCTCGGCCGCGCTGTCGTCGTCCAGGTGGGACCGGGCGGTGTCCACGGCCCGGGCGGCGGTGGCCAGCAGCGCGTCGGCGGCCCGGCGGCGCAGGTCCAGTTCGCCGAAGCGCTGGACGAGGAGCGGGTCCTCGGCGGCGGTCTCGTACCCGCTCTCGAACCAGGGCCGGCTCCGCGTCCTGACGAACTCCACCGCCTCGGCCAGCGCCCCGGCCGCGATCCCGGCGTCGATGGCCGCGTGCAGCAACTGGGCCAGAGCGCCGTGCAGTTGGGGGCCGGTGAAGGTGAGGTGGTGCGGGACGACGTGGGCCGCGGGGACCACGACGTCCGCCAGTTCGACCGTGCCGCTCGCGGTGGTCCGCTGGCCCATGCCGTCCCAGTCGTCGGTGACGGTGAGGCCGGGGGCGTCGGCGGGGACGTACGCGACATGGAGCAGGTCGTCCTCGGCGCGGGCGAGGACCGGGATCCAGTCGGCGAAGAGGGCTCCGGTGGAGTAGTTCTTCACGCCGGTGAGGAGGTACGAGCCGTCTTTGGCGGCCGTCAGCCGGGTGCGGATGTCCTGGAGGTGCTTGGTCCCGGCCTCGGACTGGGCGTTGCCGAAGCGCCGGCCGGCCAGCACCTCGCCGAAGAAGAAGGCCCGCTGCTCCGGACTGCCCTGCTGCCGCACCACGTTGACGTACGCGAAGTGGCTCTGCGGGATCTGCGCCAGGCTGGCGTCGGCGGAGGCGAGCAGCCGGAAGACCTCGGCGAGGGTGGCGGCGGACACGTCGGCCCCGCCGTGTTCGGCCGGGACGGTGACGGCGAGGAGGCCGGTGGCGGTGAGCCGGTCGAGTTCGGCGCGCGGCAGCTCGCGGCGGGCGTCCCGTCCGGAGGCGCCGGGGCGGAACTCCTCGGCGAGTTCGGCGGCGGTGCGCAGCGCCTCGGCGTCGTCGCGGATCACCCGCGCGGTGATGGCTGGTCGTCGTCGGGTCGGCGCGGTCACGGGCCTGCCTCCAGGGTGGGTACGGGT